>NZ_JBNGOZ010000003.1:0-321339 GCF_050589825.1 Carboxylicivirga longa
CAATTATCAAACACGAAAACAAGCTAATATGTCTTTATTTGAGTATATAGAAACATGGTATAATACAAGACGAAGACATTCGGAATTAAATTACCTTACTCCTATGGAAGTTGGTGATAAACTGAATAATACCGATAAAATGGCCGCATAACTTAACTGAATGTCCGAAAAACTATTGCAAGTTCAATATTCTCCTCCTTGTGAAGGAGGAGTCCCACGAAGTGGGGAGGTGGTTAAATTGGTTAAAAGCAATTTCCCTGGAGAAGAATAAAAGAATACAGTTCGAAATTAATAGCAACTGAATGACAAAGAGTAAAAACTACATTGGAACTATATTATGCTTGTTGTGCATCTTTGGCTGTAAGCAAGCACCAAAAACGATCATGCCTGGCGAGCTATGGCCTGACAATAATGGTGTTCACATCAATGCCCACGGCGGTGGTATTCTGTTTCACCAGGGTACCTATTACTGGTTTGGCGAGCATAAAATTGAAGGTAAGGCTGGCAACAAAGCCCATGTGGGTGTACATTGTTATTCATCGGATGATTTATGTAACTGGAAAGATGAAGGTATTGCCATGGCTGTTGTGGATGATACAACAAGCCTGATTGTAAAAGAATGCATTATCGAACGCCCCAAGGTCATTTACAACCCTAAAAATAAGCAGTTCGTCATGTGGTTTCATCACGAGTTAAAAGGCATGGGCTATAAGGCAGCCATGACTGGTCTGGCGGTGAGTGATAAGGCAACTGGACCATACACCTACCTTCGAAGTGTTAACCCGAATGCAAAGCAATGGCCACTTAATTATGCCGATAGTCTGAAAACCAAAGAATATAAGCTGGAGCAAATAAAAAGATGGTCGGCCCAATGGCAGGAAGCTTCACAACAAGGCGTGTTTTTACAGCGTGACTATGAACAGGGACAAATGGCTCGTGACATGACATTGTTTGTTGATGATGATGGGACGGCTTATCACATTTATTCTTCGGAAGAAAATCAAACCCTTCATATTGCGGAGTTGACGGATGACTACACCGATTTTACAGGACGATATACGCGTGTGTTAGAGGGTAAATCCAACGAAGCACCAGCTATATTTAAGCGAGGTGGTAAGTATTATATGATTAGCTCTGGTTGTACAGGCTGGAAACCTAATCCGGCCAGATCGGCAGTGGCAGCCCATCCCATGGGACCGTGGACCGAATTAGGTAATCCTTGCCGTGGTACCGAAGAAGAGGTTAAGACTACTTTTCAATCGCAAAGCACCTTTGTTCTTCCTGTGCATGGTAAAGCGGATACATACATTTATATGGGAGACCGATGGACGCCTGAGAATGCCATTGATGGCAGATATATCTGGTTGCCAATTGAATTTGAAGATGATAAGCCGGTGATTCGGTGGATGGATGAGTGGGCAATAAAAGATTTATAATGCTATTTATCTCAGGCTAAGCTGTAATTTGTAAAACCTATTCAGCTTTTAAACAGAAATTATAGCTATTGCAGAATTGAAAGGATGTACAATGAAACACTTCATAAAGATCTCAGTATTATTAGTGCTGACAGGAGTATTTGTCTGTGAACAACCTCAATTATCAGATCCAATTTTTACACTCTGGTACACCCAACCAGCTACCGACTGGCAATCAGAAGCCTTACCCATAGGTAACGGTTATATGGGAGCCATGTTTTTCGGTGGTATCGAAAAGGAGCAAATCCAGTTTACGGAAGGTACTTTGTGGAGCGGTGGCCCGGGTAGCGGGGAAGAATACAATTACGGGATTAAAAAAGAGGCCTGGAAATATCTGGCCGAAGTACGTCGTTTGTTGGATGCCGGTATGATGGATGACGCTCATCGACTGGCCAACAGAGAATTAACTGGTTCCATATATAAGGCCCAGGATTCAGAATCTCCTTTTGGTAATTATGGGGCGCAGCAAACCATGGGGGATGTCTTTGTGGAGGTGCATCACAAAGGTGAAGCCGCAGAATATCGACGGGAACTGGATATCGAAAATGCCTTAGGTCGTGTAAGCTATAAAATTGGCGAAACGAATTACAAGCGTCAATACTTTGCTTCCTACCCGGCCAAAACCCTTGTTTATCGCTTTGAAGCGGATAAGCCAACAGCTTATTCGGTTCAATTTAAAACGCCCCATGTAAAGAACAAAGAATCATTCGACAATATGGTTTATTCTTTCCGGGGAGAGGTAGCTGATAATGGTATGCAGTTTGAAACCTGCCTGAAAATAGAAACAGATGGTACTGTGAACTATAAGGATGGAAAAATAGACGTAGTCGGTGCAGGGTATTTGAATATGTACCATGTGGCCGCTACCGATTATATCAACCAGTACCCCGATTACACGGGCAATGATTTTATGGCTGACAATAAAAAGGTGCTTCAAAACATAGGAAGTAAATCATACGAAGAGTTGCTAACTGAGCATCAAAATGATTACAAAGCCCTATATAATAGAGTTCAGCTGGAGCTGGGTGACAATGCTAGGGATAGCATTCCCACGGATGTCCGCCTGGAAGACTATTCCAAAGGAATCTCTGACTTAGGTATTGAGGAATTGTATTTTCAATTCGGACGTTACATGATGATTTCATCGTCACGCCCTGGTACAATGCCCATGAACCTGCAGGGGAAATGGAATAACAGCACCAATCCAGCCTGGGCCTGTGATTACCACATGAATATCAATCAGCAAATGTTGTATTGGCCGGCTGAAGTGACTAACCTTAGCGATTGTCACGAGCCGCTATTCGATTACATGGAGACCTTGGTAGAGCCAGGGCGAATCTCAGCGAAGGAGTTTTATAATACACGTGGCTGGGCCGTTAACACCATGAATAACCCCTTTGGTTATACATCGCCAGGCTGGCAATTTCCATGGGGAGCTTTCCCGGGTGGGGCGGCCTGGTTATGCCGGCACCTTTGGGAGCATTATGAATTTACCCAGGACAAACAGTTTTTGGAACAAATGGCTTATCCATTAATGAAAGAAGCGGCTCTGTTCTGGATGGATTACCTGATAGAAGATGAGAATGGCTACCTGGTGTCATCACCATCTTACTCGCCTGAGCATGGCGGTATTTCGCGTGGAGCATCTATGGACCATCAAATAGCCTGGGACTTATTGAACAACTGTATGGCAGCTTGTGAGGTATTGGCCATGGATGAAGAATTTAAAATGGAGGCCCAGCGTATTCACGACTTAATTTCGCCGCCAACCATTGGTAGTTGGGGACAATTACAAGAGTGGAAAGAAGATGTGGACGACCCCAATAACAAGCACCGTCACGTGTCGCATTTGTATGCGTTTCACCCGGGTAAACAAATCTCCATGGAACTTACACCGGAACTGGCTGAAGCAGCTAAAGTGAGCTTAAATGCTCGTGGCGATGATGGTACAGGATGGTCACTGGCCTGGAAAGTAAATTTCTGGGCACGATTTAAAGATGGCGATCATGCCTATAAATTGATTAGGCGTCTTTTGAAACCTCAGGGAAAGCAGGCTGGAGGTGGAACCTATTCAAATTTGTTTTGTGCTCACCCGCCATTTCAACTGGATGGTAATATGGGGGCAACAGCAGGTATGGCTGAGATGTTATTGCAATCCCATGCGGATGTTATCGACTTATTACCTGCATTACCTTCTGCATGGACTGATGGGCATGTGAAAGGTTTAAAAGCACGAGGAGGGTATAAGATTGATTTGGAGTGGAAAGGTGGTAAGCTATTGAATGCAATAGTTATCGCATCAGCTGAGGGAGAATGTATCATCAGCTATCAGTATAAAAAGCAGAGGAGAGCTATGAAAAAGGGTGAGGTGTGGAAAATAAAAATATAGTCAAAATATTAGCTGTTTAAACTACTCATCCATAAACTCCTGTCTCACCCTGAGGAAGGAATTTATGGAAATGGACTCAACATGATTATGTTTGAATTCTATCATATTTTTGGCAAATATTTATCAATTATATGCACAAAACAACGTGACTTGTTTATATAAAATAGCAAGATACCCCTTCAGATAATCTTATCTGCTCTTACGTCTATGCTTTTGCAACAATCGCAAACAAATAAATTAAGTTTGAATTAACTATTCATAAAATATCAAATACGTTTGTGCTCTCTTTTTCTTAAAACTGTTAAGTTTTTGTAGATTATCTGCTCTTTCTAAATATTATATAGTCATACATTTACGTTGCTAATTAATTTCAAATCTTAAGTGTCATGATGAAAAAATTTACATTTCTGTTGCTGCTCTTTCTGGCAAGCAACATGAGTATTAATGCACAAATGCTTCTAACTCTGGAAGCCGAAAACGCCACATTATCGGATGGTTATTCGATAGTGAGCAAAGAATTTGCTTCAGGAGGAAGCTTTGTCAAATTAAAAAATTCTTCCCCACAAGGATCATTAGTGTTTACAGTTGCAAACGTAGATTCAGCCGGAACCTATAAGTTACATGTATTTAGCTTTAACGGGGGCTCAACTGTTGATGCTTTAATTTCTGTAAATGGTGGTGCTGCAACAACTATTGCTGTTCAGCCCTCCAATTGGGCGTATCTAGATTCAGCAAAAGTAACTTATCTGGATGTGGATCTAGTTGCCGGGAACAATACCATTGCTTTAACAGCAACTTCTGCCACAAATGTATTGGTAGATAAAATTGTTGTTTCTGAATATTTTAACGACTATTATTTTAGTGAATCAGGTAACGATGCCAATGATGGAAGCATTGATTCCCCTTGGCGAACTCTTGCAAAAGCAACGGCCATTACCAACAAAACAAGCAATGGAGGTATTGTATTGCCCGGCGACAAAATCCTTTTCAAGTCAGGTGATACTTTTGAAGGAAATTTCCTGGTAAAATGTTCAGGTACTGTTGATCGTCCAATCGAAATTAGCTCTTATGGAATAGGCGAACTACCAATTCTTTCAGGTTCAGGTACCATTGAAGGCGGAGATTATTTTGAGGCTATAAAATTAGTTAATACTTCAAACATTGTAGTATCAAAACTTTGGGTTAAGAACGACCGTCAAGTTGACGGACGCTATACATGGGGTGAAACCAATGCTTACGGCATTTTAGTTTATGCCAACAAGTGGGGCGGAGTGTCATCAAACCTTACTTTTCGCGATCTGAAAATAACCGATGTATTTGGTTTGAGTTTGCCGGCAGATTTCGATGAATTAAATGTAACCGGATTACGCTTTGATTCGGACAGTAGTGAAGTGAATACAGAAGTAAGTATTAAAGATGTACTTATAGAAAACTGTTATTTTAACAATATTGGTAAAGCCGGAGTGTGGTCGGTGCATAAAGGTGTAGATGGTGGGGTTGATTCGGTCAATCGAAGTGCGAATTTTATAATCCGTAACAATACCTTTTACAAAACCGGGGGGTCAGGCATTATTCTTTCTAAAGTTTATAATGCTTTGGTCGAAAACAATGATTTTGACCATTCAGGTTATAGCGATGGTATTGAGACGCGTTTGGCGGGACGTGGTAGTGGAATGTGGGTGTTTAAGTGTGTGAATGTTGTCGGTCAGTATAATCGCTCCATAAGTGTTAGAGGTTCCGGTGACTCCTACGGAATGCACATTGATTTTGGTAATAAAAACATTTTCTATCAGTATAATTACAGTGAAGACAGTGAAGGTGGTTTCTGTGAAGTTTTAGGTGATAACCACAATGTGACTTACCGATTCAATGTAAGTGTCAACGATGGTTTCAGAGATAACCATGGTTGTACTATTTGGACATCTGGATACGTAGGCACAGGCAATTCGCCGGTTCCGTCAAACGATGTTTACGTATATAATAATTCCATTTACCTGGATGCAAACCGAACTCCTGATTTTTCTCTTTTTAGCGAAAATACTTATATCTATAACAATATCTTTAAACAAACCGGAAGTGGAATGATCGGACAAAGTGTTGATATAGATATTCAGAATGATGGTGAATTTATCGTATCGAACAACCTATTTAGTGGAAATATCAGCTCAATATTTAAAAATTACGACAGCAACCCAGTGAATGCCGATCCAATGTTTGTGAATGAGGGAGCAACGAATATTAACGGATACACTATTTTATCCGGAAGTCCAGCAATAGATGCCGGAACTACTTTCCCTGAGCCTGTTTTTCCTATGGCAGGTCAAGGCATATTCAAAGATGTAACCATGTATCCTACATTTGATATTTATGGTAATGATATAGATTTGAGTTCCTTTTTGCCAAACATAGGAGCAGATAATAACTACAACAGCAAAATTGATCCGTTGGCAGTCAATGTACTAAACCACGACTTTGAACAGGGTTTGCAATACTGGAACACATGGGGAACGGGCACTGTAACCACTGAAACTTCAACGCCTTTTGCCGGAACCTCCTCGCTTAAGGTTGTTGGATACGGCGGTGTTAACCAATGGATTAATACTAAGCCTGCAACCGATTATCAGGTAACTTTTACTGCAAAAGTTGATAATGCGTCGATTCCTGTAAAGTTCACAATGGCAGATGCTAACAATGTGGCTTATTTTACACAGGATATCGTTAATACTAATTACACAGAACATACCATCTCTTTTAAAACAAAAGCCAACCATGAAACTTCAAAAATAGGTTTTTGGAGACCTTCGGGTTCAATAGGTGGTGCTTATCTTGATAACATTAGTATTGTAGAATCAACACTCAAGAGTGCCGAAATAGCAACTGATTTGATTAAAAATGTAAATGAACAAGAAGTTATTGTCTATCCAAATCCTACATCAGACAAGATGACCGTCCTAGGTCTTTTGGGTGAAACAAGCTTGTTGATCTATAACCTGATGGGGAGTCAGGTGTTAAGCCAAATGCATGATGCTAATAAGAATGGTTCTGCTACAATATCTGTTAACCATCTGGCAAAAGGCACCTACCTGCTTATAGTAACAGATGAAACAGGTAAGAGAGTTACTAAAAAACTAGTAATAAAATAAACTGTTTTTCTAACTATTTATTCCACTCCTGTCTCGCCTTGAGGCAGGAGTTTTTTTAGAATAGAACTCAACATGATCATGTTTGAATTCTATCATATTTTCGACAAATATTTATCAATTATACGCACAAAACAACGTGACTTGTTTAAATAAAATAGCAAGATTCCCCTTCAGATAACCTCTGTCTGCTCTGACGTTTATACTTTTTCAACAATCGCAAACAAACAAATTAAATTTGAATTAACTATTCATGAAAAATCAAATTCGTTTGTACTGTCTATTTGTTAAAACTGTTAAGTTTCTGTAGATTATCTGCTCTTCTTAAATATTACATTATCATACATTTACATTGCTAATTAATTTCAAATCTTAAGTGTCATGATGAAAAAATTTACATTTCTGTTGCTGCTCTTTCTGGCAAGCAACCTCCGTACTAATGCACAAACCTTTCTTACTATTGAAGCAGAAAATGCTACCCTTTCTGATAGTTACGATTTAGTAGCTAAAGAATTTGCTTCGGGGGGAAACTTCGTAAAACTAAAAAACACCTCACCTGAAGGAAAAATGGAATTTGTGGTGCCCAATGTTTCAACTGCCGGCACTTATAAACTACATGTCTATTCTTTCAATGGAGGAATAAGTACTGAGGCTCTGTTATCAGTAAATGGTGTTGCGGCATCAACTGTTACACTTCAACCATCCAATTGGGCTTATGAGGACTCTGCCAAAGTTACCTACTTAGATATTAATTTGGAAGCAGGTAATAATACTGTTGAAATTGCTGCTACTTCCGCTGTCAATGTTTTAATTGACAAAGTTGCTATTAGCGAATATTTCAATGTTTATTATGTGAGTACAAGTGGAAGCGATGCCAACAATGGAAGCGTTAGTTCGCCTTGGCAAACCATTGCTAAGGTTAATGAGGCAGCAGCCACAGATGCTAATGGAGGATATTTAGGATCCGGTGATAAAGTGCTGTTTAAACGTGGAGATTATTTTGAGGGTCAACTTTTGCTTAACCGCTCAGGAACAGCCGATCGTCCAATTGAAATTGGCAGCTATGGAGCAGGTGAACTCCCTGTTTTATCAGGCTCGGGAACTACCCTGGCCAGCGACTATATCGAAGCTGTAAAAATGACTAATACCAGTCATATTCTTGTTAACAACATCTGGATTAAAAACGACCGCCAGAATATGGGAACTATTACATGGGGCACCAATACGGCCTATGGTATTAAAGTGATTGCAAATAAATGGGGTGGTGTTAGTGAGGGTCTTACTTTCCGCAACCTTAAGATTACGGATGTATTTGGTATCAATATGCTTGACTGGGAAGGAAAATTTACCCTTGACTATTACACAGCTAAAGGTATTTTCTTCGATGCGACAGCAGATGATCCTGAATTAGGAGAAGTAAGAATCAATGATGTATTAATTGAGAACTGCTATTTCTACAATCTTGGAAGTACAGCCATTAGTTGCAGAAATTTAAATCCGGCCAACAATCCCATAAGCGAGGAAGGCAGAAATATGAACTATGTTATCCGCAACAATACTTTTGAGCAATTAGGTGGCGATGGTGTTGTATTTGCCTCGGTTTGCAATGGTCTTGTTGAAAAAAATACTTTCATTGATTTGGGTCTGGGAGATAAAAATTCATCTACCGACAGATTATACGGGCGTGGAGAAGGTTGTTGGATTTGGGATTCGCATAATATCATTGTGCAATTTAATAAACAGTTAAGAAACAGTGGTTTTGGTGATACTTACGGTGCAGGCGGACATGTTGATTTCTTCTGTAAAAATGCAATCTTCCAATATAATTACAGCGAAGAAACAGCAGGAGGTTTTTGTGAAATTCTTGGGGATTGCGAAAACAGCACGTTCCGCTACAATGTAAGTGTAAACGATGGGTACCGAGATTTTCACGGATATTCAATCTGGGTCTCAGGATATGTAGGTACTGATCAAACTCCCGTTCGTTCAAACAATAACTATATTTACAACAACACTATTTATATTGATAAAGCATACACACCCGATATTTCAATTTGGGCTGAAAACACTTATGTTTACAACAATATTTTTAAAGCCGTTAATGGAGGACAAATTGGTGCTACTGGTGTTGATATTGATATAGCTTCAGGCAGCGAGCTGGTGGTGGCCAATAACCTTTTCTATGGTGATGTTGCTTCAGCATTTACTAATTTGGATAATTCCAAGATTACAGGCGTTGATCCTCAGTTTGTAAACCAAGGCTCAGGCGATATTTTTGGTTATCAGATTCAGCCTGGAAGTGCTGTTATTGATGCCGGTACAACTTTCCCTGAACCAACTTTTCCAATGGCTGGGCAAGGCATTTTTAAGAATATTTCATTGAATGCAGCCACAGATATCTACGGCAATGCTGTAGATATAAATAATCTGTTACCAAATATAGGTGCTGATAATAACTACAATTCCGGAATTGACCCAAGTGCTGTAAGCGGAGTTTCAGTTTCTCCTCAGAGCGGCACGATAACTGTGGGAGGAACACTGCAATTAACCGAAACAGTAATGCCTTCACAGGCAGCAAACAAAAGTGTTACATGGTTGAGCGACAATACTTCTGTAGCAACTGTTGATGCCAACGGATTAGTTACTGCTGTAAGTGAAGGTACTGCAATAATAACAGTAACTACTGTAGATGGCGGTTTTACTGCAACGGCTGATATTACCGTTACTGCTCAGGTGGTCACCGAATTACTTAACGCTAGCTTTGAAGATGGATTAACCAACTGGAATACATGGAACAACCCAACAATAGTGTCGGATGCTGTATATGGCAGTAAGGCCGTTAAATTAACAGGAAAAGGCTCTGTTAACCAATGGGTAGATGTAAAACCAAATACCACCTATACTTTATCAGCTTTTGCAAAAGTAAGCGATCCTCAAAACGATAGAGTTGTACTAGGTGTTGAAGATGCAAGTGGCACTGCTTTGGGCTTTATTGATATTTATGACACTAATTATACAGCGCACAGACTGATGTTTACCACCGGAGCTAACGATGTAACGGCCAAAGTTTATTTCTGGCGACCGGCGAATGGTGTGAATGATGCTTATTGTGACGAAATGATTATTGATGAAACTGCTTATATTTTAAATAGTGATTTTGAAAAAGGATTACACGCATGGGATTATTATGGCGGAACAGCAATTGAAACCTTAAGTCCTGTTGCCGGAACAAGCTCTTTATTAATTGATGGGAAAGGTGGATCAAGCCAATGGATAAAAACAAAAGGGGCTACTACTTACGAAATTACTTTTACTACCTTGGTAACGGATGTTTCAAAAACAGCAAAATTCCATGTGAAGAACTCAGCAGGAACAAAATATTTTGAAGTAGAGCTTACTGATACACAAACTGCCGAACATACAATATCATTTACTACAGATGCCGGTGATACGGATTCGCAAATTGGATTCTGGACACCTAATGACTATCAGGGACAAGCATACCTTGATAACGTTAGCATCGTCGAATCAACACTGAAAAGTGTAGCGATGACTCCTGAATTATCAGATAATACAAGCAAAAATAGAGTTCTGGTCTATCCAAACCCTGCATCAGATAATATTACCATTCAAGGTCTATGGGGAGAAACAAGTTTATTGATCTATAATCTGATGGGAAGTTTGGTATTAAACCAAGTGTTTGATGCTTATGAGAATGGTTCAGCTACTGTCTCTGTTGACCATCTGGCAAAGGGTACTTACCTGCTTATAGTTACTGATGAAACAGGTATGCGCATTACTAAGAAGTTAGTTATAAAATAAAAGGCCGTACGAACTAACCATTTCACTCCTGTCTCACCCTGAGACAGGAGTGTTTTTATATCTGAAAATTGAATCGTGAGCAATTATTAACCTAAGAAGTGAAAGATGATAAAGAGGGCGAATGTAAAATCAAATTTAAAAATGCTCAACATTCTATCCTGTGACAAGTTGGCGAACTTTGGTTCAGGACATATTTAGTATTAGATGATAGTTTTAACTCAATAAGACTATCAAAATAGAATGAAGTACAATGTCAAAAATCCCAATCTAAATCTCACCAAGGTATAAACTATTACTGATATTGGTTTCATCCCTGCTTCGAAAGGCCACCCAAAGATGCCAAAGATGATTGTCGTGCTCCGTGTCCCAAAAGTATTCTTTTTTAAAACGGGGAATACCTGTAAAGCGGTAATCGATCCAGTTTTTTTCTGGTATATAAGCCACCACTATCAAAGTATCGCTTTTGTCTCCTTGATTATCATTCCAGCCAAAGTGCCATCCTTCTTTTTCTTTGCTTACATGGCAATTTTCGGGTTGGGCAAGAGAACCTGCACTGAGATATACATTTGGCCAATCAATTCTTTGATGAGGGTATTCACCTGTTACGGCATGCAGTAGGTTATAGGATTTAGCTACATGATAAGGTGCATTGTTTGTTGTTGCAGGTGCAAATGTGACTTTTATAAGATCTTTTAAAGGGTTTAAAAGTTCCTGAATCAAAGCCATTTTCTGTCTTTGTGCTTGTTGTTTCAGACTGGGTTTTCTCCGCCTTGATAATTGGGGACGTGATCTAATAATGTTTTTTCCATACATGGTATAAAAAACCGCATTGCCTACTTTCCCCTTTATCGTGCCATTAATACCATCTTTTGCTTCAGCCATGATTCTATTGATTAAGTTGGTTATTCAGCTTTGGGTGCACATATACCTTAGCTCTACAGGATAATGCAGCTTAAGTTATTGTATATAGATATAATTGTCAATGATTATTCATTAATTAAATGGTAAATATTGACTAATGATTGAAGAAACATTGAAGAAACAATGAGTAAAGATTCAAAATCTATCATCAGCAATAGCAACCATCTCACAATACCAGCCTAGGGGATGATCATAAGCTTCCATCGGGGCTTTTTGCTTTTTCTTTGTGTTTTTACCCCGCCAATCAGTAACAAGTGATTGTCATGTTCAAATTAATTAAGGTGGTCAAAATTGGAATATTTGAGTTAAGCATTGTCAAATATGCGCCTGTTTGTTCTGTTTCTGTGAGTTACTTTTAGTGCTTTACAAATTGGTTAAAATTTTTTTAATGAAAAGCCCGAAATGCATACTGTTTATTCTTCATGTATTTTTATCAATCAACATTATTGGGCAAACGCCTTTAGTTGATCTGAGTGAAACGTATGTCGCCGAATTTGTTAAAACAAAAGGTGCTGCTGTCGGTCTTAAGGACGAGGTGTTATATATTACGCTGCAAGCCGATGCACCCTTGGTTGAGTTACATTCACCATCGGAGAGCTGGGATTTGTGCTCGCACTCGTCTGTTGCCTTTGAGGTGACTAATCTGGGAAATGAGCCCGTCCTGTTGAATGCGCATATTGGCGATTACCATTGGAACGAAGGAGTATTGGTTATCCATCCGGGTGAAACAAATGTGATGCGCATCCTCATCAAAGGGTACCGATTACCGGAAGAGCATCCGCTGGCCCGCTCTTATAAAGGGATGTTTGGATATCCGGGAGGCTACTACTGGCACTGGGTACCAATGGATGCAGCGCATATTAAGAAGATTAAATTATCACTGATCAATCCGAAGAGCCCTGCCATCATTGCCGTCAGAAATTTCATGGCTGAGGGCAACCTTCTGGCCAAGTCATATGAAGAGATACAAAAGACCATGTTCCCTTTTGTGGATCAGTATGGGCAATACATGCATAAGGATTGGAAAGGAAAGATTCATACTGATGAAGAACTACAGGCAGCGATTAAAAAAGAGAAGAATGATTTAATGGCACAGCCTTCGCCACAAGGAAGAAACAAGTATGGTGGCTGGGCCTTAGGGAAGCAGTGCAAAGCTACGGGGCATTTCAGGGTGGAGAAAATTGATGGTCGCTGGTGGATGATTGATCCGGAAGGCTGCCTCTTCTGGTCCCATGGTATTACCGGTGTGGCAAAAGCTGCTGCCACTACAATAATAAAGGGACGTGAAAAATATTTCTCATCCTTGCCGGATAAAGGGACTCCATTGATGCAATTTGCCAAACAGGAAAAAGGGAAGGTGCTGACTTATAACTTTACAGGTTCTAACCTGTATCGTAAATATGGTGAGGACTGGCAACAAATAAGCAGTGAGCTGGCTCATCAGCGTCTCAGGAGCTGGGGCATGAATACCTTTGGTAACTGGTCGGATGAAACAACCTACCTTCAGCGAAAAACGCCTTATACAGTCAGTGTGAACTTTCCGTGGCCAAAAGTTGGAGGTAAGTTAAAGTTTCCCAATGTATTTCATCCAAATTATAAATCAAATCTGGAGAAGACCTTTGAAAAACATGCGGTTACCTGGGAAGATGATTACTGTATTGGCTATTTTGTGGATAATGAGTTGCATGGCTGGGGATCAATAGGAAGAACAGTGCAGACTTTACCTGCAGAAGATAATGCCAAAGTTGAGCTGATGAATTACCTGAGCGATAAGTATGATAACATTGAACAACTGAATTCAGCATGGAACAGTGACTTTAAGTCATGGAAAGTATTTCTAAATTCTACCAAAGCCATAACCGGAAAGACAGCAGTGAGTGATTTGCTGGAATTTGAAAAATAATGGTTGATCTATATTACAAAACCTGTCGGGAAGTAATTAAGGCCGAGGCACCAAACAAGCTATACTTAGGAAGTCGTCTTCACAACCATTATTATCCTCAGGATCTCGGGCACCAGCATTGGATCGTGCCCATAGCTGCTAAATACTGCGATGTAATCAGTTTCAATCGCTATCGTTTTGTGCCTAACGATTTAATTTTTCATGATCTTAACATTGATAAACCCATCATCATAGGTGAATTTCACTTTGGTGCGTTGGACCGCGGCATGTTACACACCGGACTGCGCTCAGTGCAAAGTCAGGATCAACGAGGACGAGTGTACTATGAGTACATAAAAGGTGCTTTGGAAAATCCTTTTATCGTAGGGGCTCATTGGTTTCAATATGGCGAACAGGCAGTAACCGGGCGTGGCGATGGAGAGAATTATCAGATTGGTTTTCTGGATGTTTGTGACACGCCATATCAGGAAACCATTGATGCTTGTCGAAAAATTGCTGAGCAGATGTATGAGATAAGATTGGCCCCAGAATCTATAAACACTAAATAATAATAATCGATACCAAATATGCAAGGCCAATGAAAATATATAGTTCAATACGACTATTTCTTCTCTGTATTTCAGCAGTGAAAGCACAAAACAAAACAGGTTCGAAGAAAAAAATAAAAGTGTTTATCCTATCAGGTCAGTCAAACATAGTGGGTTGGGGCGATAGCGAGTGTTCAAGCCTTTTTGCTTAAATACGATTTTAAAAAATAATACTCATGAAAAGAATTTGTTTATATATAATCATTGGATTTTTTTTATTACAAATTACTTGTAGAGCACAGGAGTATGATACCTGGCGGTTTATTAACATACCAGATTATCACAATGCCGAAGGCTTTGCAAAGAATATTCCTGAACGCAGTAAGCGAATTCAAGTACAAACAGAACAGTTCAAAGAAATGAAGGAACGACATGGCGGTGAGTTGATCATTATGCCGGGCGATTGTAACGGAGGGCATTGGTACAGAACAAAGTTTATGAAGCCGTTTAAATCTCACCCAGATTATGCGCAATACTCAACAGAGGAGGTTATTCAGGAAGCATCACGCTTGTGTTACAGTGGATTGTGGGATATTATTCACGATGGCGGTTACGAACATTTTTTAATGGCAGTGGGCGATCACGAGTTGGGTGACAATCCCTGGCAAAAAGGCAGTGAAGTCAGTAAATACATTTCAACCTTTCGTCAGGGTTTTGCCAATACTTTTACTCTGGATGAGAATAAAGAATCGAGATTTACTCAAAAGATAGGTAATGCATTGCCACGTCCGGTAGGGACTATATATGAGCATACCTCCAATGCCGTTCAATATAAGAATGTCTTATTCGTTACGCTTGATATGTTCCGTTTTGACAGTCAGGATAAAAACCTGGGAAGTCAGGGTGTAATTAATGGTGATATTGATAGGAAACATATGGAGTGGTTTGAATCAGTATTATCAGAAGCTCAGAAAATCCCATCTATTCAACACATAGTGGTTCAATCCCATTTGCCCATAATCTATCCGGTGCGTAAATATGCCAGCAGTGGTATGTTGGTGGATGAAAAAGAGAGTGAAAAGATTCTAAATGTGTTGCGAAAGTATAAGGTGGACTTGTATCTGGCTGGTGAGGTGCATATGAATACGGTGACCAGGGATACAGAATCAGACTTGATTCAGCTGGTGGCGAGAGGCAATAATTTATCCAATATAACATTAATAGATGTGGAGCCAAATATGCTTTCTATTAGTACCTTGAATGAGAATGGTGATGAGTTGGGAAGTCTTAAAATTGATAAGTCATCAGTAAAAACAGTTATTGAAGGTGAGGGTCTATTAAAACCAATTATTAGCAACGGTTTGCAAATACATTGGAGTTTTGATGAGCAATTGGATAAAAGCAATTATAGAAGTAGTGTGGAAGGAACCTTTCCCAAGAAGGGAAAGCATAATCCCATTTTAGCTACAATTCAATATCCATGTGTATATCTGAATGACGGTGGTTTTAATTACGATTATTCACTTATTTGTGAAAATGTCAAACCAGCTATGGGGATATTAGGTCAGGCTGCTGAAATAACAGAATCATCCAAGCTATTTGTTTTGCCCATGGGACCAATGAGCGAAGGTTATAAACGTACTCTGTCATGTTGGGTAAGAACCAAAGCCAAAGGAAGAATGCTGATTCTGAATAGTGGATCGTATTGGGGACAAGGACAATTTTTTAATTTATCCATTAATAATGGTAACCTGGAAGTAGCCTTGCGTCCCGATATATATGCAACTACGCATAATCAACATATTAACGACGGTGAATGGCATCACTTGGCAGTGGTGATGCCTGACGAAGATGCTACAATTGGCGAGCTGAAGTTATTTATTGATGGTAATCTGATTGAAGATAAGCAATGTGCTCAACCCGATGTCAAGGTCAATACATCACAAGCTAACTGGATGGCTGTTGCCACAAATATTGAAACTTATAAAACAGATTTATCTGAAACAATGGGCATGAAAGGGTACGTTGGTTTGTTGGATGATTTCTGCATATGGACAGGAGCTCTTAAAAATACAGGTATTAAGCAATTATACATCAATGGACTGAAAGGCAAAAATGCATGTAATGTAGAGGTAATAATGCATGATTAGCATATTTACGTTAAGCATTGTTCAATTTCTGCCCGTTAAATTGCTGGTTGCATTCTAATTTTACAGCGTTTATAAATTAGATCTTGACTATGCAATTACGTTTTATATTACACTTAGTAATCTTGTTATTACCGGCCGGTTTATTGGCAAAAAACTACTATGTGAGCGCAGATGGAAATGATGCCAATGATGGAAGTATGGAAAATCCCTGGAAGACCATCGCTAAGGTATCCGAGGCAGGAGCCAATGATAAAAATGGCGGATTTATTCAACCCGGAGATCAAATTCTCTTCAGGTCGGGTGATATCTTTGAAGGGCAGTTGGTTATTAACCGTTCTGGCACACCCGATAAGCCCATAATAATTAGTAAGTATGGTGATGGTGAGCTGCCAATATTAAGTGGTTCTGGCAATATACCAACAGGTGATTTTATTGAAGCGGTTAAACTGGTCAATACCAGCCATATTGTGATGGATGGATTGTGGATTAAGAATGACCGGCAAAACATCGGTACTATTACCTGGGGAACAAATACGTCCTATGGCATAAAGGTTATTGCCAATAAATGGGGAGGCATCAGTAAGGATCTGACCTTTCGTAATCTGAAGGTTACCGATGTGTTTGGTTATGATATGATTGACTGGGAAGGCAAATTTACTTTGGACTATTACAATGCCAAGGGTATCTTTTTTGATTCAGATAAAAATGATGATACGGTAACGCCAGTTAAAGAAGTACGATTCGAAGATGTGTTGATTGAAGATTGTTATTTCTACAACCTGGGAAGTACCGCCATTAGTGCCAGAAATCTTAATCCGCCTAATAATCCGGTAAGTGAAGAAGGCCGTAATCGGAATTTTGTGATACGTAACAATACCTTCGAGCAGTTGGGAGGCGATGGTGTCGTGTTTGCATCAGTGTGCAACGGACTGGTGGAGAATAATGAATTTATCGATTTAGGCTGGGGCGACCACACATCTTCTACTGATCGATATTACGGACGAGGAGAAGGTTGCTGGATATGGGATTCACACAACATCATTGTGCAATACAACAGGCAATATCGAGCGCGTGGTTTTGGCGATACCTATGGTGCTGCCGGACATATTGATTTCTATTGTAAAAATGCCATTTTTCAATACAACTACAGTGAAGATACCGAAGGTGGTTTTGTTGAGATATTGGGCGATTGCGAGAATAGTGTATTTCGATACAATGTGAGTGTTAATGATGGCCACCGTGCCAATGGTCACCACCGTTATAGCATATGGTTATCAGGTTGGGTAGGAAAAGATATAACACCGGTACCTTCAGACGAAAACTACATCTACAACAATACTGTGTATCTGGATGATCCAAAATGTAAACCCGATATTTCAATTTTTGCTGAGGATACCTATATATACAACAATATATTCTACGCCATGAATGGTGCCCAGATAGGCTCAGGTGGCGTGGAGATAGATATGCAGAATGGTGGAGGGCTGAATGTATCCAACAACCTGTTTTATGGCAATGTGGCCACAGCATTCTCCAACCTGGATGCCAGAAAAGTTAATGGAGATCCACTCTTCGTGAATCCGGTATCGACCAATGGTGCTCCGGACAATTTTAATATTCAGTCAGGTAGTGCTGCCATTGATAAAGGCTTCTCTTTTAAAGAGCCTGAATTTCCTATGGCTGGTCAGGGTATTTTTGCTGATGTGCTGCTTGTTCCATCAGAGGACATATTTGGAAATGCCATGGATATTGAGAATCTGATACCTAATATTGGTGCCAGTAATGCTCATAATTCCGGTCATCAGGTGGGCATTGAAGACTTGACCAGGGTTAGTTATTTGTTTAATGTCTATCCGAATCCTGTTCGAAATAAATTAAATATACAATTAAGTGAGTCAAACAAGGAGATTCACTATAGTATATATTCCATACAGGGGCAGCTTATATATTCAGAAAATATCCATTCAGGTATTAAAGAGTTATCTATTCATCTGCCCGAGAATGCAAACAATGGGATTTATTTTATCCGAATTACTCAGGGAGATTATTATCAGGTAGAACGCTTTGTATTATATCGATAGAGCATAACAGGCATGAAAAATATTCTGATTATATCTTTACTATTTATGGTTTCTTCTGCTGTTACAGCTGTTATAGAACCAGATACTGTTCTTGTGTATAAAACCATTGATGATGTTGACTTAAGCCTGCATGTGTTCTTTCCTGACGGACATACTATGAATGATTCAAAGCCTGCTATTGTTTTTTTTCATGGTGGAGGCTTTAAGTCAGGCAGTCCTGAGCATTTTTACGGACAGAGTCAATATCTTGCTTCGAGAGGCATGGTGGCCATTAGTGCCCAGTACAGAACTGAAAAGGCCAATGGCACTACACCTATAGAATGTATCAAAGATGGCAAGTCGGCTATGCGCTGGGTACATTCACATGCGGCAGAATTGGGTATTGCTGCAGATCAAATAGTGGCAGGGGGTGGTTCGGCAGGTGGTCATATTGCAGCGTCCATGGCTGTGCTTGCCGGGTTTAATGAAGCGGATGAAGATACTTCTGTAACGTGTGTACCTAAAGCCCTCGTCTTATTTAATCCTGTTCTCAATAACGGACCAGACGGTTATGGCTACGAAAGAGTTGGTGACTTTTATAAGCAGTTTTCACCACACCATAATCTGCACGTCAATACACCACCTACACTTATTATGGTGGGCACTGAGGATAAATTATTTACGCCCCCAATGGCCAAGGCCTATAAAAAGAAAATGGAAAACATGGGACTGCGTTGCGATTTGATTTTCTACGATGGGCATGGACACGCTTTCTTTAATAAGGGAAACAGCGAAGAGATGTATTATCAAACCATGATTGATGCAGATCGTTTTTTAATTTCGCTAGGGTACTTAACGGGTGAGCCGTCAGCTTTAAAGCCATTCAGGGATGTACATTTCAGAAAAGAAGGTAATCCATTTGTAAAACATTTATATACAGCTGATCCTTCAGCCCATGTATTCAATGATAAAATGTATGTGTACACCTCACATGATGAAGATACTGCCACTTATTTTAATATGATAGACTGGCACGTTTTTTCAACTGAAAATATGGTGGACTGGACCGACCATGGAGCTGTTTTTAGTCTTGATGATATTAATTGGGCTGATAAGTGGGCCTGGGCACCGGATTGTGTCGAGCGAAATGGCAAATACTATTTCTATTATCCAGTAGGGCGTGCTAAAATAGGCGTGGCTGTTGGCGATTCGCCTATTGGACCTTTTAAAGATGAATTGGGAAAGCCTTTGATTGATAATACCGGTCAGGTTGAACACATAGGCAAGGAACCTATTGATCCTTCTGTCTTTATCGAAAAAGGACAAGCCTATATGTACTTTGGCTGCCGCGAACCCAAAGTGGTAAAGTTGAAAAAGAGCATGATGGCCTTAAAAGGAGATGTACAGGAATTAAAAATAAAAGGAATAGAAGGCGATAATGAGCATTTTGGGGGTTTTTATGGTGAAGCACCCTGGGTATTTAAACGTAAGGATACCTATTACCTGTTATATTCTAATGGTTGGGGTAAATCCAGCACTTTGGTGTATGCCACAAGTAAAAAACCAATGGGTCCTTTTAACTTTCAAGGAGAGGTAATGGATGTAGTGAGTTCCTGGACCTCGCATGGCTCTATTGTTCAATTTAAGGACAAATGGTACGTGTTCTATCACAACATGGATTTATCGAACAATAACTACCGACGTTCCATCTGTTTTGATGAACTCACTTTTGATGAAAATGGGAGGATTAACAAACTAAAACTTTAGGATGAAGCGATTACGTTATGTTTTGGTTTGGACTGCTGTAGCATTTAATGGTATATTAAATGCCCAAAGTGCTTTTCAGCCATACAATACACAAGGTGATAATTTGATTCATATTGCTACTGCTGATTTCGATGGCGTTGGTGCAAAAGATTATGTGGTGGCTATGACGGTAGAGGGAAAGGTAATCGCTTTCAATCGTCCGGACCTAATTACGGATCCTTCAACCGATAATCGTTTGTGGGAATATACAGCTCTTCCAACCATGGGATTGAGAGTTGTTGCTGATGAGGTGTATTCAGAAAATACCGGCGATGAAATTCTCTTGCCAGGTACCGACGGACATCTACGTATACTATCATCAGCAGGCGAATTGCTGCTGGATAAAGAAATCAGCACCGGTGCCTTGTATTCAGCAACCGTTGCCACAGGAGTGGGTGGACAAAAAGTCATTGTAACTTCCGGTGTGGATGGGCTGGTTTATATACTCAATGATGCAGGCGTTTTGCTAAAAAGCGTTCGCCCCGAAACTGGTAAAGCAGCTGGTGTGTCTGGTCTGGTGCGTCATGTGGCGGCTGGTGATTTTGATGGAAACGGAACAGATGAGGTAGTTGCTTTTGTCAACCGCAAAAGCTTTGAAGGCAATAATTTTATTGACATCATCGACCTGGCTACATATGAACGACCGGCATACTGGAATGGTGATGCCGATCCTGTAGCTGATAATGTGGTGTCAGGCCTAGGCTTTACCGATAAACAGTTGCCTCGCGTATTTGATGTGGATGGTGATGGCAGTCCGGAGTTGGTAGCGCATTGGGGTGTTTTTCATCCAGAGGATGGTCCCCAAACCAAAACATTTTCAACGATGTTGGCGGATAATGAAAAAATGCCGCTCAGTGCCTATAGAACTTTTGCAAAGAACTTCTTAATTCAAAACCATGGCTTTCAAAAATCTGATAAGGTAGATCTAACTGCAACAGGTAAATACCTGATGCAACATGGGGTGCCTGGTGATTTTGATGGCGATGGGCAAGCCGAGCTGTTTACTATTTATGGCGATGATTTGTTTCTTTCTCAGTATGACTCCTCCACAAAAACACTAACTATTTCAGCTTACACCTGGGCCCATAGTATGTATCACTTTTCAGATGGTGCTTGTTTGGAGGATAGAAATGGTGGGGCTGATAAAATGGTTTTGTCCGGCCCTATCAATGGAGATGATCATTTTTACGTGGTGGATTTCTCAAACCCGAATTGGAAAATTCAAGCACGAACAATAAACGGTTTAGGTAAATTAGGTGAGGTAGACCGAAATTTAGACCAACTGACAGATCAGATTGATCAGTTTACAGGAACCCTAGCCACAGGCGATGAACCCATCTGGTACCTCGATTATTTTGCCAGTAGCTTATGGTGGGAGATGACACCTGAAAATAGCGCTGTACAGGCACAAAAGGTGTATGATGCACAGCAGGAATGGTATGATAAAATAGGTGGACAGGAGAACTATCGTTCAACAAAAATACGCCTGGCAGCGAGCGTCAATTCATGTATTTACGGAATGGCTAATGAATGCGATAAAGCAAGTATTACGGCTGAAGGGGTTAAGAATTTTTGTGCAGCCCTGGCTCAAAAAGGGGCTTATTTCTGCCTGAAAATAGGGCATGGACCACATATTTTCATCAACCCGGAGGATTTGGCTGATTGTTATGAGGCTTCTGTTGTTGATGGCGAATGTTACATGATGGCGCGCACGCGTGAATTAAACGAACCTGTGGATTTTGAATCTTACATCCCTCACTTGGATGCTTTATTGGCTCGTGCTGAACAAATAGGTGCGGCACCGCCGATGGTGATGCTATGTGCAAAGGGTGCAACGTTTACCGCTTTATCACAAAATCAGGCTGATAGCTATTTTCCAAAGTATAAAGATATACTGGTACCTGGTGTCGAAAATTCAAATGTGACCGAATTGGACATTAGTCTGGCCGAGCGCGTTGGTTTATGGATGAATGGCGATGTAGAGGGCTGGGGGTGTAACGTGATTGGCGACAACCTGTCGGCTAACCGTGTAGCTGAATGGGGTGGTATGCGAAATGCCCACATCGTTTTGCGTCAAATGTTATCGCAATATAGCCTCGGAGCAAAAGTATTCCGTACAACATCAATCACGGCACTTATTAATCCGTTATACGAACGTGGTGATGTCAGCGACGCAGACCAGCAATGGACACAGGTCTTTCAGAAAGGAATTTTAAATTTTCTAAAGCTGGTTGATAAAGGAGTTTACCCGAACTCACCGGATGTTGAGCAACTAAAGGGTATTTCTCCTGTTTCGGTTGGTATCTATAATCGAAGTAACCGCCTCACCGAGCAAAGCATTAATCACGACCATTACTTGTATCAGCCCGAGACCGATAACTATGTTCTTAACCGTTTAGCTTGTTGGAATGCCTATACCGATATACCGGAAACAGATGCGACTTCGTATTTATACGGAACAAAGCGTCGTTGGGAAAACATGTTTCCATCAATGCCGGGCGGCTTTGTGACTATTGTACCTGGAAAACAGGCTTCAGATATAGAGAATAAATCATGGTGTGATGTGGCTTACCAAACCAATGGCGATACCTGGAGCGATATGTCACTGAATGAAGCCAAAGAATCGATAAGTAGCGAAGTGCTGACTCAGCGTAATAACCTGGACTTTTATGTAGATGGCGATTGTTTTTGGCAATTCACCCAACAAAAGGATGATCCTTATACCTACTTTGCTTTTCTTATGGATAATGAGGAATTATCGCCTGTGGAGAAAGTCGTGAAACTAAAGGCTGGTACCTCTATTAATGGCAATTGTCAGGTGTTTGATCAATTAGGTGGGACTGAAGCCATTGGCACTTTATCATCCACCAGTGATGAGCTTGCCATCACCATTCCGGCCGGAACAGCCCGTTTCTTCGTGATCCATTTAAGTGAATTGCCCACAAAGGATGTTGGCATTAATGATTTGATGAATGATGTTTTTAAGGTCTATCCTAATCCATGCAACAAGATAATTACCATTGAGTTAAAAAAAGGTTATCAAGAAGGCGTTTCTTTAGAAATAGTTAATGCCTTTGGTATAAGGGTCAAGAAACTTGAAGTACATGGTTGGATGCAAAGAGTTGATGTTAGCTCATGGTCTTCGGGCATGTATTTTATTAGAGAAGAAAATGGGATGGCAGTTGAGAAACTAATAGTAAAGTAGAAAGTATGAAGTACGGTGTTATTATAGCTTTGTTTGTTCTTTTGACTTCGTGCAAAGAGAAGAAGCAGACAAATGTAATTCTCTTTTTAGTTGATGATTTGGGATGGACGGATTTGGCTTGTTATGGCAGTGATTTACACCAGACGCCAAACATTGATAAATTAGCATCAAAAGGCTATTTATTTACAAACTCTTACAGTTCATGTAATGTATGTTCGCCTACGCGCGCAAGCATCATGACAGGGAAATCGCCCGCTCGCTTACATATCACAGATTGGATTGAAGGACATAAATATCCCTGGGCAAAGCTAAGTGTTCCGGATTGGAACATGAAACTGGATACAAACGAATATACCATGGCTGAAGCTTTTAAATCGGCCGGATATAAAACTGCTCATTTTGGGAAATGGCACCTGGGTGAAACCGAGGAGTATTGGCCCGAAAATCATGGGTTTGATATAAATGTAGGTGGTTGGTCGAAAGGCGCACCTCGTTGGGATACACAGTTGGGTTACAATGGTTATTTTTCGCCATTTGGAAATCCACATATTAAGGATGAGCAGGAAGACGAATACCTCACCGAATATTTATCTAAACGTGTTTGTGATTATATAAAAGAACAGAAATCCAGTAAGCAACCTTTTTTCATTAATTTCTGGTTGTACAATGTGCATACGCCTCTGCAAGCCAAGGCTGAGAAAGTAGCAAAATACCAAGAGCTCATTAGCGACAACGCTCACCATACAAATGCTACATATGCCGCAATGGTTGAACATACAGATGATGCAATGGGAGCTATTTTGAAAGCTTTAAAAGATGCTAATCTGGATGAGAATACGATTATTCTATTTTCTTCAGACAACGGAGGGCTTATTGGCAAAGGAAAGCATAAAGTAAGCAATAATGCCCCTCTGAGAGAGGGGAAAGGAACCATGTATGAAGGAGGAACGCGAATTCCAACGGTGCTATATTTGCCCAATACCCTGGACAGTACAAAAGTAATTTCAACGCCGGTAATTTCTATGGATTACTTACCCACATTGGCAGCCTTAACAAATGTCCCATTAAAAAACCCTTTGGATGGTGTTGATTGGTCACCATTGTTAAGAGACGAATCAATTAACCGAGAAGCCCTTTACTGGCATTATCCGCATTACCATCAACAAGGTGCTGTGCCTCATAGTATTATTAGAAAAGGTGATTGGAAACTCATTCAGAATTTTGAAACCGAAGAGTATGAGTTTTACAATTTAAAAGATGATTTAAGTGAATCCAATAACCTGATCAATAGTCACTCTAATTTAGCTAATGATTTACTGGCCGATTTAAAAAAATGGCAGGAAGAGGTTGATGCGCAATATCCCACAAAAAATGAAAACTTTAATCCTAAAAAGAGATGGCTTAAGCATTAAGCCAATGGTCTTATATGTAATCATCGAAACTATAATGGAGATTGGGTAATTATTGACTTGTTTTGGTTAATCAATCAAATATCACTTTCAGGTATATTCAAGAATTTTATCAGATAGAATTATAACGTTATAACATGATGTGTAGCCTAAGTAAATATGTGAAGAATAGTCATATTCTGGTGTTTTGTATGTTGTGCTTTTCAGGAATAGCAACTATAAAGGCACAGACGAAACCCAATGTAATAGTCATAATGGCCGACGATCTGGGCTATGCCGATGTGGGTTTTAATGGCTCTACCGAAATTCCTACGCCAAATATCGATCGTATTGCGGATAACGGTATAACATTTACCAGTGGTTATACAACGTATTCAGTGTGTGGTCCAAGCAGGGCCGGTTTTATTACCGGCCGTTATCAGCAGCGTTTTGGTTTTGAACGAAACCCGTTATATCGTACTGATGATCCGTTTATGGGCTTACCTCTTGATGAAATGACCATTGCCGAATCGGTCTCACAAGTGGGCTATAAATCCGGTGTTATTGGCAAATGGCATTTGGGGGCTCATATTTCCAATCACCCGCTCAATCGTGGATTCGATGAGTTCTATGGCCATCTGGGTGGTGGGCACAGGTATTTTCCTGAAGACCTGACCATTGAGGATAGTTATGCTGCAAAAAATGAGGACCAAAGCTATTTGACATGGATCCTTAGGAATCATACACCGGAAAAAACAGATGAATACATAACGGATGAATTTTCCAATGAAGCCGTTGAGTTTGTGTCGCGTCACAAGGATCATCCTTTTTTTCTGTTTCTTTCATATAACGCTCCGCACTCACCAATGCAGGCGAAAGATGAAGATCTGGCGTTGTTTCCATCACTTACCGATAAGCGTCAAATCTATGCAGCCATGGTTCATGCGGTTGACAGGGGTGTAGGGAAATTACTAGATAAGTTACAAGAGTTAAATATAGAAGATAATACCATTGTTTTTTTCTTGTCGGATAATGGTGGCCCAGAAAGTAAAAATGCCTCAGATAACGGTATTCTTCGTGGAGGCAAAAGCGATGTGTTTGAAGGAGGCTACCGTGTGCCTTTTGCCATGCAATGGACTGGTGAGATTGATGGTGGTGTAACGTATGATTTCCCGGTATCATCGCTCGATATTTTCGCCACTTTATCAGCACTGTCAGAATCACCAGTTAATCCTGATAAACCACTGGATGGTGTTAACCTGATCCCATATCTGAATGGCGAGGAAAGCGGAAGACCCCATGAAACAATTCATATCCGTAAGTTTGATCAGGATCGTCATGCCGTGCGTTACGGTGATATGAAATACATACGGTTTATGGCTGAAAGTCCTAATCCAAGGTTATACAATTTGAATACCAATATCAGTGAAAGCGATGCAGATGGACAGAATCTATACTGGAATGCTGATTATAAGCATCAGCGAGATGAATTACAAGCAATTCAAGCCGAATGGGAAGAGGGTTTAATTCACCCACGTTTTCTAGGTTTGGTACACGATGAGCTGGTGTGGGCAACGGAAGTGAACTTGTCTAGTGAGAATATTGAACTTAATAGCAATGATACATACCAGCTCGAGGCTTCCATCTTGCCCAATGATGCCTTTAATGATGTGATCGAATGGAACAGTAATAACCCTTCTGTGGTTTCGGTGGATGACAGCGGTATGGTCACAGCCCTTAGTGAGGGGTATGCCATTGTTACGGCAAGGGTTGTAGATCGTCGACAAGTATTTAAGCAATGTGTTGTTAAAGTTGGTAGTCCGGATGAAGCGAGTACCATCACGCTGTCCGACAATGTGCTCACATTAACCACCGGCAAACCTGCCCGCTTAACAGCAGAAGTTAATTCATCCAGCAGTAGTTACGCCATCGAATGGAGCAGCAATAATATGGCTGTTGCAACGGTCGATGAGCATGGACATGTGCTAACACATCGGCAGGGGCAGGCAATTATAACAGCTAAGGTGACAGGCAGTCCAAACATATCTGCTGAGTGTGAGATTAATGTTGAAGACTACCAGGAAGGTACCGGAATTTTTGATAATGATTTGGTGCAGGCTGATTTCTTCTCTGTTTATCCTAATCCAGTGGTGAACGGACAGGCCACTATTTTATTTAAAATGAATGAACCCAAAGCCTATATAAAGCTTTATGATGTTTCCGGACAGTTGGCTAAGGAAAAGACTCTGGAAGGAGTCCGTCAACATATGTTGAATGTGAGCGGCTTAGCGAATGGCTTGTACTTTATCAATATGAATACAGATAAAATGGTGCAGACAAAAAAAATACTGGTCAGGAACTAAAATTAATATAAGATGTTAAGAGGCGTATTTATACTTTTATTGGGACTGATTTGTCTGGGCGGTAATGCACAGGAAAGGATGAATGCCGTGCTAATTGTTCTGGACGATATGAACGACTATATTGGCGTAATGGGAGGTCATCCCCAGGCCAAAACACCCAATATCGACCAATTGGCCAATGAAGGTGTGTTCTTTTCCAATGCCCATGCTAATGCTCCAATTTGTGCACCGTCAAGAGCCAGTTTTTTATCGGGTTTGTATCCTTCAACAACAGGTAATTTTGGATTTGCCCGTATTGCCGATAATGAGGTTTTGAGCAATTCCAAGTTCATTATGGAGTATGCTGCTGAAAACGGCTATGAAACTTATAGTACCGGCAAAATATTTCATCGAAGCGGGGATGATCCATCAAAAGTAAAGGGAGAGAAACAAGACCAGGGACCTTATGCGTGGGATGGAACCAATGCCATTGGTCACCCGTCAGTACCGGAACCATTTCGGAATGTAGGTTTATTAAACGGGTCGTTTGCCCCGCTCTCAGATGTGCCACCGGGAGGATGGCGTAATAATATAACGGCCAACTCAGCTTTTAATTATATATCGGCTGATGAACGTGATAAGATGTGTGATGAAAAGAGTGCTGATTTTGTAAAGCTATGGATTGATGAACATGAAACATTAAAAGCTCAGGGCAGTGATAAACCTTTTTTTATGGCTTATGGAGGTGTGAAACCGCATACACCCCACGTGGTCCCTCAACGTTTTTTTGATATGTATCCTTTGGATAAAGTTATGATACCGGAGATATTAAAGAATGATTTAAAGGATACTTACGGTCATCATTATAGTGCTTCCGGCTTTAACGACTATGATTCCCTGCTGGTATCTTACGCTACAGCAGAAGAGGGACTACGACGTTATGTGCAAAGCAAATTAGCCTGTATCGCTTTTGCCGACAGTTTGGTTGGGGTAGTTCATAATGTCATAAAGAACAGCTCCTTTGCCAATAATACAACCATCATATTGTGTGGTGACAATGGTTTCCATATGGGAGAAAAGTGTCGATTGGCAAAAAATACTTTGTGGGAAGAAAGTACACGCATTCCATTTATACTTAAAGCCCCTGGTTTTAACTCTTCGGCAGGTACAGTTGTTACTCATCCCATAGGCTTGATTGATATTTATCCCACCTTTAAAGACTTATGTAACTGGAGTGGAGAAACAAAAAAAAACACTAACGGAGCTGAACTGGATGGTCATAGTCTGAGAACATTTTTGGAAAATCCTAATACAATGACTTGGTCAGGTCCGAATGTCGCCTTAGAATCGGTTTTTAACCCTGCAAGTGAAGAAATTGGAAAACAAAATTATGCCGTTCGTTCAAAAGATTACCGTTATATTCTTTACCCTTCAGGAGATGAGGAACTATACGATCTGTCGACTGATAAGAATGAATGGAACAATGTCATTTTTGATGAGACATATGCCGCAATAGCGCAAGAACTGCGTGAGCAATTAAAAGCGCTTGTGCCAGAAGTAAGCTTTGAGAAAACAAGTGCGATACCATATCTCTTTTACGATAACTTTGAAAGTTATCGTGAAGGAGATGACTTGCTAAGCAAAGGTTATCAGCAAAAAAACGGAGAAGCTACCACAACAACTTTGGCGCTTGAAGAAGAAAACCAATTTGCATTAAATGTGTCAGTTAATGGGAGTGCAATCAGTATGCGTAAAAACGTTAAAGATCTGACACCTGGCAAAGTTTATTTTTTTGAAGCATCAACACGAACGGAAACCAGTGTAACAGCCGGTTCGTGGGAAGCCGTTACACCAAATACCATTACTGGGCATCAGTGTGTTGATTGGCATACTTTTTCTGTGCCATTAAGGCCCAACAAGGATTCCTGGGCAGAAGGTGTGGCCATGAATTTATTTATAGGTTCCGCACAGAATAAGCCCTTAGCCGTTGACAGTTTTGCTTTTTATGCAGCCGACCTTGTGATTAAGACTAATGATTTTAATGAAAATGAATTAATCGCCGGGAATGATTATCAATTTGAATCGATGGTTATTCCTGCAAGGGAATCGTATTCGTGGTCGCTTATTGAGGGGACGGGTTCCGCCAGTATCGATACAAAAGGATTGTTGACAGCCAAAGCTGCCGGGACTGTAAAAATTATTGCAACTATGAATAACTATCCGTCGGTGAATTGTACAACAGAGGTTGTTATATGGAATGATGCGATTAATCCAACACTAACAATTTCTGAGATTAATGAAGAACTGTTGGTTGATGTGCCCATTCAATTATCTGCCAGTCTTAATCCGGAAATTGATATACCTGTTTTATGGAGTGTTGATGATGAAAGTAAGGCCATTATCAACCAAACAACGGGTTTGTTAATTCCAATTGATTATGCTACGATTACGATTACAGCAAGCTTGTACAAACATCAGGATGTATTTACCAGTGTGCAACTGGATATTAAAGAAAATACCTCTGTTAAAGACCTAAAGGCATCCTATTTTAAGATTTATCCCAATCCATCTAAAGGCATTTTTTATATCGATGGTGATGGAATTGAGCCACGATACCAAGTGTATAACTCAATGGGGAGGATGGTTAAAGACTCATCTGGTTCCATCCTGAATTTAAGTGGTTTTGCCAATGGAGTTTACTATTTAGTCATCGACAGAAACAATGTTGAAAAGATTATATTAAGCAAATAGCAGGTTGGTAGTCATGTTGTTTTCTATAAATTTGAGCAAATTACAAATGCTATGAAACCATTAGTATTATTCTGTTTTATGACTTTAATGCACTTTACTGTGGCTAGTTCTCAGCTTGTTAATATATGGGAACCCAATCAGATACCGAACTATCAGGATAAAAAGGGTGAAGAACGAGTTCCGGAAAGGGATATTCTTTTTATTGAAAATGTTCAAAAGCCAAGTTTAGAAATCTTTGTTCCATCTAAGAAAAATGCCATTGGAATGGCAGTGTTAATTTGTCCGGGTGGGGGTTATGCAGGTGTTGCTTATGATTGGGAAGGAAGCGATTATGCAAAGTGGTTTAATAGCCAGGGAATTGCGGCCTTTGTTTTAAAATACAGAATGCCACAGGCCGAATCCGTTATTACATCTTATTTGGCACCAATACAAGATGCTCAGCGTGCTATCAGGTTTTTAAGGTATAATGCAGACAGTTTTAATATTGATAAAAACAAAATTGGGGTAATTGGTTCTTCTGCCGGAGGACATTTAGCTTCTACTTTAGCTACACATTTAAATGAAGCCTACTATGAACCGATAGATGTGATTGATCAGGAATCAGTGCATCCAAACTTTATGATGCTTATTTACCCTGTCATTAGTATGAAGGAAGGCGTGACACACAAGGGTTCAAGAAATAGTTTATTAGGGAAAAATCCGTCGGATGCATTGGTGTTACAATTCTCGAATGAATTAAGAGTCACCCCTGCAACACCTGTAACCTTTATAGTTCATTCGGGCAATGATAAGGCTGTACCTGTTGAAAATAGTATTAGAATGTATCAGGCTTTGCTTAAAAATGATGTAAACACTACCATGCACATTTTTCCCAATGGTGGTCACGGATATAGTATGGGCATAAACACGATAAACACGCCAGACTGGACAGAACTTGCAAAGCAGTGGCTTTCATCTATTGAAACAGTGTTATAAATGTGATAATATTTGCTCGCTATCTGTTATTGTACCATTAAAGTTTTGGTGATATTTCGATTTCAATAATAACTAGATACAAATGAACAAATTTGCTTTACTTTCCTGTTTATTATTGGGTTTGTTGGCGTGTAAAACGGAAAAAACGACAAGCAAGCAACAGCCCAATTTAATAATGATCATGACCGATGATATGGGTTATGCCGATGTTGGCTTTAATGGTTGTACCGATATTCCAACGCCCAATATAGATAAAATAGCTGATCAAGGCGTTCGTTTCACTCAGGGCTATGTTACGTTTCCGGTGTGTGGTCCAAGTCGGGCTGGTTTTTTAACGGGGCGTTACCAGGATCGCTTCGGATTTACAACCAACCCTTCAATTGATCCAAATAATCCTATTTCCGGCTTGCCTGTGGAAGAAGAAACCATGGCTCAGGTATTGCGCAAAGCCGGTTATAAAAACGCCATAGTAGGTAAGTGGCATATGGGTACACATCCAAATTTTCATCCACTTGAAAGAGGATTTGATTATTTCTATGGTTTTCTATCGGGTGGGCACAATTACTTCCACGATGAACTGTATCTGAATGACCTCTCGGAAGTGACAAAAAAATGGGAGTGGTATCGAACTAAGATCATTGAAAACAGAGAAAAGGTTGAAACGGACGATTACCTGACGGATGAGTTGAGCGATGCAGCGGTCAATTTTATCAATCAAAAAGTAGATAAAAGCGAGCACTTTATGCTTTACCTGGCCTATAATGCACCGCATACTCCTTTGCAAGCCACAGAAAAGTACCTGTCACGCTTTCCAAATATCGAGGATAAAAAGCGAAAAACATACGCTGCTATGGTCAGTGCCGTTGACGATGGCGTTGGTAGGGTTTTAAAAGCATTGCAAGACGGAGGCATTAATGATAATACCATTGTGGTATTTCTCTCAGATAATGGTGGCGCACACAATAATGCATCTGATAACGGACCTTTGCGAGGATTAAAAGGTGACTTGTTTGAGGGTGGCATTCGTGTGCCTTTTGCCATGCGTTGGCCTGCTGTTATTCGTGCTGGTCAAACTTATGACAAAGCCATTTCTTCAATGGATGTTATGGCAACCATTGTTGCACAAAACAACATTGAAATAAGCGCTGAGCGCCCTTTGGATGGTGTTGATTTAATTCCCTATTTGACGGGTGAATCAAAAGAGGAACCGCATGATTATCTATTCTGGCGCAAGTGGGAGCAAAATGCCATGGCTATACGTCAGGGAATGAATAAACTGGTAGCTAATAATAATCAGGATAACAATGCGCCAGAATTGTACAATATAGAGAATGAATTAAATGAGCAGACGAATATAAAAGCCGAAAATGAAGAATTATCAAATCATCTTCTGGAAGAATGGGAAAAGTGGAATGCACAATTGAAAGATCGTGTTTTTCCGACACTTGGGGGTGATGAATGGTGGATAGATTAACGCAAAAATAAATATTAGAACCTACTATTATGAAAAATATTTTGAAAGTCAGTGTATTCTTATTGGTAATGTTAATTGCAGTAGGATGCGGTGGCAGCGGTAGCAAAGTGGAACCGGAGCCAAAGGATGTTATGAATCCTGAAATGACAATAACAAAACCTGTGGAAGGGGCCACTGTAATAAAGGGAAATAGTCTGGATTTATCTGGTACTTTTACTGATGATATGGAACTAGAAGGTCTAACCATAACTTTGAGCTTTAATCAGACTAAATCATCAAATGGTATAACAGATCCATGGGAACCAGTCAATAATCCGGAGCTAATTGCTTTAACTGGAAAGGAAGACGAAGTAACCAACCACCAATTGTTTGAAGAATATATTCCTGCCGATTGTAAAGGCGGTCAATACCTTTTGACTCTTGAATTAAAAGATAAGGCAGGAAAGTCAATAAGCAAGCAAATCAATATAGTTATTGAAGGATAATTGTAACATAACAGGGTAAACTGGCAACTGGGGAAACTTGGTTGCCAGTTTTATTTTAGAGTTGTTTTTAATTGAAATAGCGCTTAAAGACCCCTGTAAAATAATTCATCTACCTGATCTATTCTCCTTGTAACTATCAAATACTAATTCTGTTTTTATACGCAACGAAAATTGCAATATGAATCGAATTTGATTGAATATAACTTCTGAATAATAATGTATGTTTGTGTCTTAGTATTTGTAAATGTGATGATTGGGTTTGTTTAGTGGGCTCGATGTTTGCATATATTTGCTAATCGTTGTCAGATATGTGTTAATGTGTATTGTTGGAGATGGATATTTTTGTGACAAAACATATAAGATGATGAAAGGTATATTCATATTGGCAGGCTTAACTTTTTATTTAGCCTTAACAGCCCAAACAGTGGTATGGCAAGCCCAAGCCGAAGATGGAACATTGAGCGGAGCAACTGAGGTTGTTGAAGGCTGTGCCAATGCGTCGGGTGGTTTCTTTGTTAAGTTGTCCAATAAAGCCAGTAATACCGTTAGTTTTAATAATATTGAGCTAAGCAAAGCAGGTAACTACAAACTATCGGTTTATCATTTTAATGCTAGTCCTGTGGATCTAGTAATAGAGGTGAATGGTAATTCGCTGGGAACAAAAGGGTTTCCGGCGGGTGTCTGGTGTTATCAGGGGAGTGCCATCGAAACAGTTTTTGATGTAGAGCTTTCGGTGGGTACAAATTCCATATTGCTCAGGCCCGAGGAAAGTCTTGGCTCGCCACTGCTTGACAGGTTAGTGCTCATTGATGAGTCAGGCGACTTTAAGCCACAGAAGTACTATGTTAGTAGCTCTTCGGGAAACGACACTAATGCAGGAACATCACCTGAAGCTCCATGGGCCAGTCTGGCACGAGCCAGTGATCAACTCCTAAATCCGGGTGATTCGGTTCTGTTTAAATCCGGGGATACTTTTATCGGTCAGTTGCAAATCAGTCGCTCCGGAACAAAGGACATGCCTTTGTATTTTGGAAAATATGGTGAAGGAGATTTGCCAGTCCTGGATGGTGCATTAGCCGAAGGTGGTGCACATCTAGCGACGGTTGCAATCACCAATCATGATAATATTGAATTGGCGTTTCTCGAAATTACCAATGATCGTCAGACCTCTCGTGCCGGTGTGTCTGATAACCTGGCCTATGGTATTGATGTTCAGAATACAGGTCCTGATACGCTACGAAATTATCATTTTCATGATCTGACCGTTCGTGATATTTTTGCGCCAACTACAGAAAATCAGGATTTTAACGCTATAAAAGTTTCGGCTATTAACTTTTTTACAAGCAAAAATACGGAAGTAGGTAAAGAACGTAATATTCAGGATGTTTTGGTTGAGAATTGTTATATAGCCCGCACTACCCGTTTAGGCATAAAAACCGGTCATGCCGGAGGAGATGAAGGTGTAGGGAATGATTCTATCAACCGAAATATGAACCTGGTGTTTCGCAACAATCATTTCTACCAAACAGGCGGAACTTGTATTCTTCCTACCAAAACCTATAACTGCCTAATTGAACACAATATTTTTGAAGAGCCAGGGTCAGATGCCGATCCACGCATGGCCAACCGGGGGAGTAGTGTTTGGTTCTTCAGTAGTCGCAATGGTATCTCTCAATATAACAAATGCTATAGTGTTCGTGGCTATGCCGATTCCTATAGTCAACACATCGATTTTGGAAATCGCAATATTATTATGCAGTACAATTATAGCGAGGATAGTGAAGGTGGATTTGTTGAGATACTGGGCGACAATGTGAATTCAACCTATCGTTTTAATGTGAGTGTGAATGATGGTTTTCGAGATTTTAAAGGGAATACCTTATGGGTATCGGCTTATGCCGGTAAAGATCGTGACATTTTATCTGATAGTAGCTTTATCTATAATAATTCGGTATATGTGGATGCGGCCATTACACCGGATATCTCCTTTGTAGGAAAAAACATATTCGTTTATAATAATATTTTTCAAGCTACCGGAGCTGCTACTATCGGACAGGAGGTAACAATGGAAATTGAGCCAGGCAGCCAGTTGTACATGTCAAATAACCTATATTACGGCAACATTACCAGTACATTTAAAAATTATGATAGTAGTCCTGTAAATGGCAATCCATTATATGTGAATGGAGGTGGTTTAACAAGTGAAGACTATAGAGTTACTGATGATAGTCCGGCTATTAATGCAGGGAAACAATTTCCTGAACCTGTTTTTCCAATGGCCGGTAAGGGAATTTTCAAGGATATTGCAATCACACCCAATGTAGATATGTTTGGCAATCCGGTTGGCGTATCAGATTCAGTACCCAATATAGGTGCCGATAATCGAAATAATTCCTATGTGGGCATACATGATCTTGAGTTAGTTTTAGAAGAGTCGATGACTATCTATCCCAATCCTGTAGAGGATCAGGTGATGGTAACTGTGCATGGTGTAAAAAAAGGAAAAGTATCGCTTGTTTTGTCTGATATAAAAGGAACCTTGTTACAGCAAAAAGAAATGGATATAAACCCTAATTTTAACCAATTGAAGATGACTATTGATCCTGATTTGCGCAATGGAATTTATATCTTAAGTATCGAGGAAAAAGGTAAGTATGTCAGTAAAAAAGTAGTGATCTACCGATAAGATGACCCAATAGCCACCAACCTGACTTTTTAAGTTCAATTATCTTTTAAAAATGGTATTTTTGAATTATGAGTAAAGGGAAAAAGTGTTTTTACATAGTAAGTTTAGGCTTATTACTTATAGGTTTTTTATCTAAAGCCAATGAAAATGTTCGCTTCGAACACTTGGTTTTGCCACCTGGCATTAATTCTACCGTAAAATGCCTGATAGAAGATTCAGAAGGTTTTATGTGGTTTGGCACTTCCAACGGATTGGCCATGTATGATGCCTATTACCTAAGGCAGGTTGATTTAGTATCTGATGGAATACCAGGGTCATTTGGCTCCATAAATGCTCTGGCTGAAGATAAGATGCAGCAAATATGGATTGGTACTGAAAATGGTGTTTTTATATACAATAAAACCACAGAAACTTCAAAACGAATTGATGATGAATACCTAAGGGGAGTTCAGTGTCGCACTATCCATATTGGATCGAATGATGAGATTTTTATCGGCACAGCAGTTGGTTTTTTTATTTACGATCACGAAGGGAGGTATCAGGAGCGTTATCTTCACCAGGCCGAAATGGGAAGTGGTTTAAGTCATAATATGGTACGTTGCTTTTATGAAGATAAAGATCAGCGTATATGGATCGGAACCTTTGATGGATTGAATTGCCTGGACAGGAAGAAGAAAGAAGTAAAGAAATACAGATTGCAGCCTGAATCAAGTTTAAAAAATAACAACTTGATCTTAAGTATTCAACCGCATTATCAGGATTCGGATAGTATATTATTGGTTGGAACCGAAACAGGTTTATGTGTTTTCAATACTGTAACTGGTGACTATTCAAACTTCCGGCATGTTAAAGGCAAAAATTCCCTTAGTAATGATGTGATCAAGTCAATCTGCGTAGATGGAGCTAATGTGTGGATGGGAACTGATCTGGGCCTGAATCTGTTTAATACAACTGAAGAGCGGTTTTATAATTATTTCCACGACTATAGAAATACCTTTTCAATAGCAAATAACGTCATTCACCAGGTATTTGTTGATCGACAGAAAAACCTATGGCTGGCAACTGACAATGGAATTGATAAGATGTACCTGCGCAGTAGTAAGGTGTTGCTCAATAGGTTTTATGAGTCGTCGAAAGTACTGGAAGGAGAATTAAATGTCACAGGCTTATGTGGCACAAGGAATGGAGATGTATGGTTAGCCACCAGGGAAGGTTTGATTCAGTATAATAAAGAACATAATGAATATCAAAAATACTTGCCTCCCAAATTACTACACAATAAAATTAGTGATGTGCTTTGTGACAATAACGGGATGTTTTGGATATCAACTCCAGGAGGTTTAAATACTTATGATAGTCGAATAGCTGACTTTAAAAGTTATGAGGCTGATGTTTATAATGATTACGCGCTAAAAACAAATTATATTCATGTTCTTGCTCAAAGTAGTTCCGCAATATGGATCGGTTCATACGATAAAGGTCTGCATAAGGTGGTAAAAGATGGGAAAGGGCAACTGAAATTCCATAATTTCCGTCACGAGTCTGACAACAGAAACTCTATCAATTCGGACAGGGTAACTGATGTAATTGCAGATCAAAAAGATAATATATGGATATCAACTAGTAAGGGACTTAATAAAATAGATGAATTAAGAGGTGTAGTTGAACGTTTAAATGTTATCCCTAATGCGAATAATCAGTATGTAGGTGATTTGTTTATTGATAAAAGTAATACACTATGGATTGCTACATATCACGGTTTGTTTTATACTGACACCGATGAGGTAAGGTTCAAAAAAGTTGAAGAGATTACCTTTGATATTCAATCTGTAGCAGTTGTGGGATCAGGAGTTTACTTGGTTTCAAATAATGTCTTCTACTTCTTTGATCTATCAAGTCGCGAACTTTTGCGCATTCCCAATGCAGATTTAGGCCTTAGATCAATTTTAAATGTAGAAATCCTCGAGGATGATAAACTTGTCCTTTATGGGAAAGAGGGATTTGTGACTTTCAATATGAATGATGTTGAAATTGACACAAATATCCCTAAAGTCAACTGGACCAACTTCTCAATACTAAGTGAAGATATTAAACCTTTCAGAATGCGTGATGACCGATACGTGATCAATCGTCGTATCAATGAAATGGAGAATATTGAGCTGAAATACAGTGAGAATACATTCCGTTTAGATTTTTCTTCATTGCAATATAGCCATGGTAAAGATTGTAGTTATATGTATTTGCTGGATGGTTATGATAAAGAATGGCGAACGACCTTGCCAAACCAGGCCTATGTGTCATATACACAGGTGCGCCCAGGTAAATACACTTTGAAAGTAAAAGCATCAAATAAATATGGATTATTCAATGATGAATGGCGTGAAATAGCTATTAGGATCAAACCTCCTTTATACTTGTCTTTGTGGGCAATAATATTCTATGTTGTTGTTCTAGTTATGTTGTTTGTCATATCCAGGAAGTTGCTTATAGCTAGGGAAAAAGCGAACAGTGATATTCGATTCCAAACGATGCAGCGCCAAAAAAGTGAAGAACTGGTAGAAATAAAAACACGATTTTTTACCAATATCTCACATGAACTAAAAACGCCACTAACACTTATCAGTAGCCCGGTAGATGACTTGTTAGCATCGGAGCCTGATGAACCGATCAAATCGTCATTAATGTTGGTTAAGCGAAATACCGACAGGCTTAAGAATCTGGTCAACCAAATACTTGATATTCGTAAGATAGAAAGGGGTGGAGAGAAGTTATCCGTTCAAGAGTACGATATTATTCGTTTTTGCGATCGTGTTATTGGTCAATTTAAAGAGGAAGCTGAGCGGCGCAATATGCTGCTGCAATACAATACCAGCGAATCATCATTAATGATGTGGTTCGATATGGAGAAACTGGAAAAAGTATTGGTCAATTTACTTTCCAATGCCTTTAAGTTTACGCCTGATGGCGGATTTATCCGAATTGAAGTGAAGGATGCAAGGAAGCTGGCAGGCAAATTGAATGAAGTGCAGATCGCCATCACCGATGATGGCTGTGGCATCAGTAAACATGCTCAATCTGATGTTTTTGATCGATTCAATACTCAGGCTTCACCTAATTACAGTAATCAACAAGGTACAGGTATTGGTTTGTCACTGGTAAAAGAGTATGTTACTATGCACGGTGGACAAATCAAGCTTGAAAGTGAACCGGATAATGGCAGTTGTTTTACTTTTTCCATTCCTTTCGATAGAAATAAGTTTGATAAGTATGAAGAGCAAATTGAGTTAATAGAAGCAGAAGCGGAAGAGGTTGAAACTAAACAGAACGCCTCCGAAGAGATCGCTAAAGTTAACCTGGAGCAGGAAAGTGGAAAAATACTTATCCTTGTGATTGAGGATGATAATGATATGCGCGAGTATATTATTTCCGGTTTAAAGAAGCAATATAAGGTAATCTCGGCCGAAAATGGTGTGCAAGGCCATAAGCTGGCATTAAAAGAGGTGCCCGACATCATTATTTCTGATTGGATGATGCCCCAGATGAATGGCATTGAATTGTGCAATAAGGTTAAAAATGACCTCAGAACTTGCCATATTCCACTTATCTTGTTAACAGCAAAAGGTGGATTGGAAAGTCAAACTGAAGGTATTGAAACAGGTGCAGATGACTATATTCAAAAGCCATTCAGTATGGCCTATTTGCAGGTACGCATCAAGAATCTGTGGCAACAGCGAGAACGACTTAAGAAGGTCTATCAAAAGCAAACCAACCTGGAGCCTTCAGAGGTAACAGTAACATCGTTGGATGAAAAATTCCTGTCAGATCTGATGAACTTGCTCGAGAAAGATATGGATAACCCTGAACTCAATGTTAAAACAATGAGTGAAATGATGGGAATGAGTCACACTAATCTTTATCGTAAAATTAAGGCGCTGACAGGACAAACTGCTACAGAATTTATTCGTACCATCAGACTGAAAAGAGCAGCCCAGCTTCTTAAAGCAGGTCAGTTAAATGTGAGTGAAGTGATGTATATGGTTGGTTTTTCGCACCGTTCCTATTTTACACAAAGCTTCAAAGCCATGTATGGCGTATCGCCAAAAGAATATAAGTAAACACAACTATTAGTGCCCAAAAAAAGTCCTGAATGTATTACATCCAGGACTTTCTTGTTTTAACTTTTCAGGCTTTTATCTAATAAGCATTTTACGAGTGCAGGTTTGTCCATTGGCAATAAGCTTAACCAATACGATGCCTTTTATATCAGATGGTAATACAATGCTGTTTGTTCCGGCAACCAATTGGCTCGAATAGAGTTTTTGGCCACTTAATGCAAACACTTCAAGCAGACTGTTGTCTGAATTGGCGATTTTTACTTTAAATGCACCATTATTTGGATTAGGAGTTATCGATACTTCCATTGCTTCTCTTTGAACAGTTGTTGCAGTCGTATATTCAAAGGAGCCCATATCCGGTGCGCTACCACGGCTTGTGCCCAATATATCCGTTGATACAGCAGTTGTGGCATCAGCAGCATCAATAGCAACACTACCTGCTAGCAACGGTAAGGTGTAAACGCCATTTGCACCTTTTCTAAATGTGCCAAAGCTAATGGCGGCTTCTGTGGCGCTTTCTCCGGCGATGCAGTCTGTTCCAATTGCAGTTGCATAGGCATTAGAGATGATATTGTGATGATTGATGCCTCTTTCGGTTATTTCAAATACCTTTGAATCTGTTCCACCAATATCAAGACCTGTTCCCCATTTATTTTCTAGTGAATTAAACAGGATAGAGTTGGTGAGGGTAAGTGATTTCCCTTTTATAAAACGAATACCTACAGCCATTGGGTTATTTGCCGGATTTATAATTTTCGTATAAGCCAGCGTTGAGCTGTTCATTGTAATTGTGCCCCTAGTGGCATCTGCATTTTCAGAAAAGATAGCGGCTCCCTGATCCTTGTTTGAGCCGGTTACAGAATTGTTGTAAATAACAGAATTACTGATCGTGATATCATTGAGCTGGGTATCATTAGAAGATTGTCCAAATATAGCAGCACCTTTTAAACCACCAGATACGTTATTGGCAATGCAACTGTTGGTGATGTTTATGCTGCCCCATGATATAATAGCTCCACCATTTGCACCCGAATAACAATTTAATAGGTTACAGTGATCAATGGTGATCGATTGCCCTGCATATACGGCAATAGCTCCACCTGCCGTGGTACTGTTTCCATATCTGAGAGTCATGTTTTTAATAGTTACTTCGGCTGATGCTCCAAGACTTATTATTCGCTTATTTGATTCTGCACCTGTACCAATATAATCAGGTTCGTTAGCCTGAGCCTGAATGATCACAGCATTGGCATCGTTATCCACACCTTTAATGGTAATGCTTTTATTAATCAAGATATTAGGGTGTGTATATGTACCGGCAGCCACTTTTATCAGATCATTATCCGATGACTGATCAACTGCGTGGTAGATAGTGGCAAAAGCTGAGGATTCGCTTTGACCGTCATTACCATTGTCTCCACTTGCACCATTAACATACCACGTTGTTTGGGCAAGTGAAACGGTGCTTGCTGCAAAAAAAAGAGATAGGAGTAAAAGTTGAAATTGTTTCATAAAGATTGAATTAAGTTAAACTAATTAAATTTTTTGAGTGATCGTAAATATGCGATCGTATACTTTAAAAATAACTAACTATCAGAAGATAGGTGTTTTGTATGTTGCTTATAATTAGCGTATAATGCAATTGAGTAACACAAATACGACAAGATGTAACACATATATAGCATGATGCCTATGTGTTATTAATAGACCTTTATATGAAAAGCTAAACAATAGCAAGTCTGTATGTTTGTTTCTACAGAATTTTTTTAAAAGTATGAAGAAGACCTTAGTGAATAAACATTGGATTGAGGCATTGATTGTCATCCTGCTAATCGGAGGCATGATTTTTTTGCTGCGCATCTTATTCAAGGTGTATTTATAACCGTCTAAATTGTTATTATGAATGATAATAAGATATATTCCTTTACCTATATTAGTTTCATATTGATACTCATATTAGCTATTGTGGCTTGTAGGGAAGGTAATAATAATGTGAGCTTAACACCCGACACAACGGAAACGATTTACGATATTCTGGTGGATGCCAATTTACCAAAGGGTAGAGTCAGCCCACTCCTCATGGGATTTGGAACGATCTATTCATTTGAGAAGGATGAGATGTGGCAGAATGGACAAGGTATGATGCCAAGCATGTTAAAGCGTTTTAATACCGGAATTCTACGTTATCCTGGTGGGGCCCTGGTTAACCGTTATCACTGGAATAACTTAAACGGGGAAGGATGGAAAGATAACTGGAATCCAAACTACGATACCGCCAATGATAAGGATCCGCGTGAGTATATGGATGTTGATGAGTACATGATGAATGTGCAGGCAATTGATGCAGAACCAATGCTCGGAATCAATATGGGATCAGGTTTGAAATATGACCGTGTGCAGGATGGTATTGATGAAGCTGTGGCTTTAGTAAAGTATTGTGAAGAACATGGCTATGCTGTCAGGTACTGGTATCTGGATAATGAACCTTATCATGATGGAGCCAACTATAAGATGACGGCCGCAGAATATGCCGAACAGATCAATTTGTATGTGCCTGCGATGAAAGCAATAAATCCTGATATTGAAATTATAGTAAATTGGAAACATAATATTACAAGTGAGAATAATTCGCTGATTACTTTGATTGAAGCAGCCGGCAAACATATCGATATAGTAGAAGTTCACTGGTACTGGCAATGGGGTGAATCAAGTTTTAATCTATGGAAAGATAACAGCCCTATGAGTACTAAAAACAAATGGTATAATGGCGGCTCTTATGCTGATGAAATAATGGCATTTAAACCGTTAATGAACTCATTGGGATATCCTCACATCAAGCTGGCAAGTAATGAATGGAATATTGGTCCTTCAGCATCTGAAGCCTCACATCCATCTAAATTTGAATCCGCGTTAATGCAATCAGAAATGTTTTCGCAATACATAGATGCAGGTATGCACATGGCTTGCTTTTGGGGTGCATACTGGCCACTTGCAGAACAAGGAACAAATACTGTGAATCGATATTTGCTTGACCCAACTGATGATTATAGTCAGAATCCTTCAGTTACCATGTTTGAATTGTTTGCCGATGCCATGGGAAGGGAACAGGTTGAATGCCGTTCAATGATCAGTGATGTTTATGACATCGCAATTCGTGATGATGTCAATGACCAATTGATCATTTATGTCCTGAACAAAAAGGATTCAGGGGAATCGCTGTCGACAGGTATTAAAATAAAGGGCTATGAGATAGGAGCCGTCAATGCGACATCTTTTGTAGATACGATGATGTCAGAAAGCCATCTGGCAGGAACCGATGTCAAGGTGGAAGACGATCGTTTAATTCTGCATTTGCCTAAAAACTCCCTAACTAAAATCGTTGTAAAAAGATAATAAACATGCGTTATATAAGTTTATTCATAATATGTTTGCTGGTCACCGTATTCCATTCGTGCTCATCACCTCAGGTTCGTTCGAGAGAATCGTTTAATGAAGATTGGTTGTTTTGCAAAGGCGAAACAGGTCAGGAGCATCAGTGTAAATTTAATGATGCCCATTGGCGAAAGCTGAGTTTACCTCATGATTGGGCCATAGAAGGGCCTTTTGATGAGTCAAATGATGCACGTACCGGGGGATTACCCGTATACGGAACTGCTTGGTATCGCAAGCATTTCATTGTTGACAAAGCGGAGCAAGGTAACTGTGTAACCATCGAATTTGATGGCGTTATGAACAATGCAGAAGTGTATCTGAATGGACACAAAGTTGGCGAACGGCCATTTGGATATATTGGATTTGAAGTCGATTTGACACCCCACATCAAGTTCGGAGAAGAAAATATATTGTCAGTGCGTGTTAATCCAGAAGAGTTATCGGCACGCTGGTATCCGGGAGCTGGCATCTACCGGAATACTTGGCTCGAGATAAAACATCCAGTTCATGTGGCTCATTGGGGTACTTATATCACAACACCACAAATCAATGAGGATGAAGCATTACTTAATGTACAAACTACGATTGAAAATAAGCAACTCTTAAAAGGTAAGTTCTCCATAGAGACATTGGTAATTGATACTTTGGGACATAACGTGGCATATAGTAAAGGCAATGTTGTGTTCGAGGGGGCCAGGCAAGCAGAGGTTAACCAGCAATTGGTTGTTAAAAAACCACAACGATGGCATTTGGATAATCCTTATCTTTATAAGGTTCAGACCAAGCTTAAGAAAGACGGTGCTTATATCGATAGTTATGAAAGTACTTTTGGAATTAGAACGATTGAATATACAAAGGAAAATGGGTTTCTACTGAATGGTAAACAAGTGCAGTTTAAAGGCGTTTGCATGCATCACGATTTAGGCCCTTTGGGAGCAGCGGTTAATTACAGGGCCACAGAACGTCAACTGGAAATTATGAAAGGCCTAGGTGTCAATGCCATTCGAACGGCCCATAATCCGCCATCGCCTGAACAATTAGAGTTGTGTGATAAGATGGGTATACTGGTTCAGGTAGAAGCTTTTGATGAATGGAAAGCCGGAAAAGTAGAAAATGGATATAATAAGTATTGGGATGATTGGCATGAGAGAGACCTGCGGGATATGATAAAACGCGATCGTAACCATCCCTCAGTAGTGATGTGGAGCATTGGTAATGAGATAAAAGAGCAGCGAAAAAAGAACGGGGGAAAATTGGCTAAACACCTGGTTAATATCTGTCATGATGAAGATCCTACACGTCCTGTGACCGCAGGTCTTAGTCAGTATCCACACTGTATTACAAACGGATTGGCCGATGCTGTTGATGTGGTTGGCTTAAATTATAAGCCTACTCAGTATACGAATGTTCTCCAGTATAATCCAAATTTTATTGTGTATGGTTCTGAGACTTCCTCTGTAGTGAGTTCGAGAGGTGTTTATCATTTACCAATTGAAAACTATGAAAAGCATGAGTCGTTACAAGTAACCAGTTATGATATTGTAAGTCCACCATGGGCTTATCCGCCAGATTTTGAGACTAATGCTCAGGAAACGATGTCACACTCATTGGGGGAATTTGTATGGACAGGATTTGATTACCTGGGCGAGCCAACTCCTTATAATGGCAAAGACAATATGACACACGGCAAATGGACTGGGGATTGGCCATCGCGCAGTTCCTACTTTGGTATTGTTGACCTATGTGGCTTTCCAAAGGATCGCTACTATTACTACCAAAGTATCTGGACTGAGAAACCAATGGTGCATATTCTGCCACACTGGAACTGGGAAGATTCACCTCACAAAGCAATACCGGTGTACTGTTATACCAATTGTGATGAAGCTGAACTGTTTTTAAATGGTAAGTCACTTGGTAAAAAAGTGATGGGAGAAGATAAAACCACCATCCCTGCGGATTTCGTGTGGTGGAAAAAGCCGGAAACAACATGGGATTCGCCTTACCGTTTGAATTGGAATGTTGCCTATGAGCCGGGCCAACTAAAAGTTGTGGCATACAATAATGGGAAAGCAGTAGCTGAAAAAATAATTGTTACAGCTGGTGAACCATACCAAATAAAGCTGCTTCCTGATAGAAATACAATTAAAGCCGACGGGTATGACTTATCATTTATTACTGTTCGGGTTGAAGATGAGAATGGTAATTTATGCCCGTTAGCTGATAATATGGTTAGATTTGATGTGGAAGGTCCAGCATGTATTGCTGCGGTAGGAAATGGAAATGCTGCCACTACAGAACCGTTTCAGGCTGATCATCGCAAAGCGTTTAATGGTTTATGTATGTTGATTATTAAAAGTAAAGCTGGCGAGGGTGGGCTTGTTAACATTAAAGCTACCGCAGAAAAATTAAGTGCAGCTCAAATCACTATTGAGGTTGAGTAGTTATTCAGTATGTTTCATTTCAAATGTTTATCCACGATGCTCAAGGAAACCTATCTAATAATTCTGTTCTGTATGTTTTGTTTTCCTGTTATTGGGCAAAACGACTGGGAGAATGAACAGGTAACCCAAATAAATAAATTGGCACCTCGTTCTACGCTGTTTTATAACGACACATCAGATGATGTGGAATCCTTAAACGGACAATGGGATTTTGCATGGTATAGTGATGTTTCGCAAGTACCGGGCAATGCGATTCCAGATAAATGGAATTCAATTGAAGTTCCTGGAGCCTGGCAGATGCAAGGATATGGCAAGCCGATTTATACCAATATTACCTATCCTTTTGATGCGAATCCACCGTATATCAGTGGTGCGAACGGAAATCCGGTGGGAATTTACCAACGTGAGATTGCAATGAAGCAATTTAATGAAAATAAGGTTTACACCATCCGTTTTGAGAGTGTGTCTTCGGCTTTTTATCTGTGGGTTAATGATCAGAAAGTTGGTTACAGCCAGGATAGCTGGTCACCAGCCGAGTTTGATATTAGCTCCTATCTGAAGGAAGGTAATAACACCATCCGCATGCAAGTATTTCGCTGGTGCGACGGTAGTTACCTCGAGGATCAGGATGGGTGGCGTATGTCTGGTATATTCAGAGATGTCTACCTGATAACAAAGCCAAAGGTCCATCTGTATGATTATCTTATTACTACACCACAACTTGAAAATGGTGAAACTGCAATTGATATTCAGGTAGAAGTAGCGAACAGAGACAAGGAAAACGTGAATAATTATACACTTAGTTATGTACTTAAGGATGCCGCAGGAAATGTTCTGATAGATGCTGATCGATCAGTAGGCTTAAACAATAATAATGATAAGTGGAATGTATCAATTCAGGAATCAGTTAAGCATGTAAACCAATGGTCGCATGAGTCACCTTATCTGTATACACTGCATCTACAGCTGAAAAGAAATAATCTGGAAATTGATCGGATCTCTACAAAGGTAGGTTTCCGTCAAATAGATTTCTCGGATAAAAATGAACTGTTACTCAATGGAAAGCCACTAATCATAAAAGGAGTAAATATTGTTGAACATGATCCTGTTTACGGCAAGTATATTCCTGAGCAACGGATCGAAAAAACCGTTAAGCTTTTAAAACAAAATAATATAAACACCGTTCGTACCGCACATTATCCGGCTTCACCATATTTTTATAAACTTTGCGATGAGTATGGCATATTAGTGATTGATGAAGCTAATGTAGAATCACACGGCATGAAATATGGAGCCAATTCACCGGCTAAGCATGCCAATTGGGAAAAAGCTCATGTTGAGCGGATGGAAGCCATGGTGCACCGCGATAAAAACCACCCGTGTGTTATTATGTGGTCCTTTGGGAATGAGGCCGGTAATGGTGTTAATATGGTGGCCATGCAAAAACGTACCAAAGAAATAGATATATCACGTCCAACTCATTACCATTCGAGTGAAGAACCTATTTCTTATGACACCTATGGAGGAGGCATCTGGAAAGGAGGTAAGAAACATAGCTTTGGTCGCTATCAGTCTGTTGAGGATATGATTCGTATTGGTGAAATGGAATTGGATAAGCCATTTTTACTGAATGAGTATGCCCATGCAATGGGCAATAGTGTTGGCAATTTGCCAGAATATATTGATGTATTTGAAAAGTATCCCCATATAATCGGTGGATGCATTTGGGATTGGGCAGATCAGGGCATAACAAAACATATTGATGGTACTTATGGTAATCAAATCAAAGATGTGGAGGAAGCGCACAAGGCCTGTTTGCAACCAGAAAGCGACTACTATTGGGCTTATGGGGGCGATTTTGGCGATACACCTAATGATGGTAACTTCTGTATGAATGGCATTATGATGTCAGATCTAACGCCTACTCCTAAAACAATAGAAGTAAAAAAGGTATATCAGAACATTGCATTCAAATTATTAGACAGTAAAAAAGGCTTCCTGGAACTATGTAATAAATTTCATGTGACGGACTTATCAAATTTTTCCTTTGAATGGCAGTTATTAAGGAATGGTTATCCCGTGAATAATGGAAACATGGATGTGAATTTGGCTGGTTTAGAAAAGGGGGTGTTTAAGATGCACAATTGGAATAATATCGAAGATGCTGATGCTGAATACGTACTACAGGTTAAAGCCTTTACTAAAAATAACTCACTATGGGCTAATGCAGGGCATCTGGTAGCTTGGGAAGAGTTCGTTATACAGCCAGCAAAATTGAACTTACCCGTACCTCAGCTCAGTCAAAAGCTCATGCTGAAGAAGCGCAATGAGCATTATATTGATATTTTCTTTCAGGATGGTCAATTGGTCTTCGATAAAGCGAAAGGGGAAATCATTCAGTTAACTAAAAATGAGAAAGTTATGATTGATGGAGCTTGTGCCATCTCATTCGCACGGGCATACATTGATAATGATAAGATTAAAAAGATGCGTTCGCAGTGGGATGCCATTGATCTCCTGAATCTTAAAATTGAAGTCTTATCATGTGATGTAAGACATACCAAAACTATGGTTTTGATTGAGGTAGCCAAAAGGCACAAGGCGAAGAATAATCATAGTGGATTTCACACTATTGAAAAGATAACTGTGTATTCTAATGGAACAGTTGATATCAATCTTGAAGTAGACTATTTTGGTGAGATTAAGCCTTTTACTTTACCTCGTATTGGCTATGAGGTGCAATTACCTGCCGATATCACCGAAAGTACGTGGTATGGAAAAGGGCCTGGCAGCTCATATAAGGACCGAAATGCCGGAATGCAGTTGGGTATTTATTCAGCCAATGTAGATGAGCACTTTGTTAATTACGCTCGTCCGCAGGAAAATGGTAATAAATCAGGTATAAGGTGGGTTGAAGCCAAAACCAAAACTTCCGAAGGATTAGCAGTCAAATCAAAAATGCCATTTAATTTTTCAATGCGCAGGTATACGACAAAAGAGTTAGATGATGCTTCACATCCATACGAGCTTAAAAGTAATCCGTTTACTATTTTAAATATTGATTTTGAACACGGAGCACTCGGTAATGGAAGTTGTGGACCAATCCCAATGAAAAAATACTTTACAAATGTGGATGGTGGAAACTTTTATTTGCGTTTAGAGCCGTTGGATTAGCCTGTTAGTTCTCAAGGATTCGAAGGAGCGACGAAATTAGCCACTTTAAAGTCATGTATCTAAGAACGTTTTGAACATCTTATTGCTATTGAGATAATTTTCATGGCGTTTTAAAGCTAAGTTGGTAAACATTTAAATGCTTGGTTTTAGATGGAGCGCATCACCACCGTTCATTCTACATAGCCAAGCTGTTCTTGCCAATTCAACAGAAAGACGGGTTAGGTGGCTGAGGCCTAATAAAGTATTTTAAGCCATAGCCTTTGATATCGCAATCGCAAAGATATGACGGGCGGTGTGATTAGCAAAAGCGACGCCTGATGCTCAATGGATGAGCATGATGTCCTAAGAAGGCGGGTGAAACACAGCTGTATTTCACATTGTCTATAAGCCATTTGATTATTCTTTGACGATTTATGGAAATACAGTCAAGTTTTACACCTTTAGAGGGCATGCCCATCCATTGTAATACGCTGCCAGTCGCTTCCTTTTGCAAATGACACCAACCCTGTTTAATAGGTGGCTTAAGCGATATCAAATACCTCAATCCATATCAGAGAGAAAGTTATTACCAGGTTTAGTCGGGTTCGATTTAAGTTTTATTTCTGAGATTGAAACTGGGCTAATACAATGGTTAAATTAATCTCTTACGAAGTGGATGCAAGATGTGTTTTTAGGTACCTAAAAACGAAATGCTTGCTCTACGAGAGTCAATGAAAAACCTCGCCATTTGTTCCCCAAATAACGAGGTGAAAATCCAAACAATTTTAAAGCAGTGTTTTCAGTTTTTTCATATCCTGACTGATTTTAGAATCAATAATTTTCCCATATATCTGAGTAGTTTTTAATGAGGTGTGACCTAACATCTTACTTACGGTTTCAATAGGTACTCCATTGGCTAACGTAATCGAAGTAGCAAATGTATGTCGAGCCACATGCATAGTCAATTGTTTCTTTATTTGGCAGATATCAGCAATTTCTTTTAGATATGAATTCATCTTTTGGTTAGAGTTGATTGGCAATAATTTACCTTTCTGATTGCTTACTGGATGATTTTGATATTTATCTATAATAGCTTTAGCTTTTGGCAGTATTGGGATGCGACAACGTGTACCTGTTTTAATTCTGTCAACAACTATCCATAACTCACCATCATCACCTGAAATTAGGTTGCTCTTTGACAAGCTCGCAATATCAGAATAAGAAAGCCCAGTGTAACAAGCGAATATAAAAATATCTCGAACGACACTAATGCGTTCAATATCAAATATTTTTGTTTCTAAGGTATTAATCTCTTGTAGGGAAAGATAATCTCGTTTGCCTTTATAATGTTTAATTTTAAAGTTTGAATAGGGATTCTTATCCAATTGATTCATCGCCACTGCATCATTTAAAATTTTCCGTAATTGCTTGTGGTATTTGCTAACAGAATGATCGCTTACGTGATGCTTTACTTTTAGGTATGTATCAAAAGCGTTCAAAAAATTGTAGTCAATTTTGTGCAAGGGGATGTCATCTTGATACTTGGTTTCTTTGAGAAACAATTGTAGTCTTTTTAAGGTCGTTTTGTAGTGTTTATATGTACCGTTTGCATAGCCAAAACCGACTTTCTTTTCTATTGTTTGTATAACCAACTTAAATACATCTAATAGATAGTAATAACTAGAACCAATTAGATGTTCTTTTATAGTAGAAATGTCAAAATCATCGCCGAGAGCTTCTAGTTTATAATATACCTCATGAACTTTTGAGGTTATTCTATTGAGCTGCTTATTCAATAATCTCGCATCGGGATGTTTACCAATTACAAGCTGTCCATCTTTATCCCAAAATTCAGCCTTAATAAAAATGCCTGTTGAAAGTTCAATTCTTTGACCAGATAAGGTGGCTCTTATATATAATGGGTGAGAGCCATCTTTCTTTTGTTTGGATGTCTTTAAAAGGAAGTTTGTTGTAATTCTCATAACACACAGTTTTAAAAGTTAAAAAATTCTGTGTCCTGATGGTCTCTAAGTTATGTAGGTGAATTACTATTTCAAAACCTAAAGAGTATCAAAACACACCAATTTAAATTTCAAAATATCAGAATGTTACAATTTGCCGAGACCTATTTTGTCGGATTTGGAATGGGTCTCGATTTAGTCTCGATTGATACCTTATTTTATGCTATTTTTTGACATTTAGAGAAAAACAAAAAGCGCTTAAAATATTGATTTTAAGCGCTTTTTACTGTTTTTGAATATCTTAAAAGTGATCCCGGCGGGATTCGAACCCACGACCCACAGCTTAGAAGGCTGTTGCTCTATCCAACTGAGCTACGGGACCATTTCTTAGTGCTTTTCCTTAAAAGCGATGCAAAGATAGTTGTTCAACTCGGTTATTCAAATAAAAAATGCCCTTTTTTCTTGTGCTGGATTCCTTTCAAGGGCTCTGAGATGGGCTAAATCGCATATGTTCAGGAGGAAGAAGTGAATATTTTTTTTCGCAGGAATTTGCATCAGGAAGCGTCATATGCTTGTTCAACATGATTATGTTATTAGCTATGTTCGTTTGTGAACAATATTTATTGTAAATTGAGACTTGTTATTGGGCAGCATGTTGGCAAGTGATGCAATAGTGTTCGAATTTGAACATATTGTATCAGAATCGAACACTATCAATAAGCTTTTAAATATTTAAAAGTCTATTGTTTAATGAAATAATTATGTTGGTACGCTTTTAGCTGCTGCCAAGTAACCTAAACTCAATTATTTTGAAAATACAGATTAACGACCTTAGTCAGGTGTATAAAAATGACTTTCGGGCACTCAATAAGGTTAACCTTGAGATTAATCCGGGTATGTTCGGCCTGCTGGGACCCAATGGAGCCGGTAAATCAACCTTAATGCGGATATTAGTTACCCTGCTGCGTCCCACACATGGCGAGGTAATGGTGAACGACATGCCTTTATCAAAAAATCGTGCCGAGGTGCGTTCTATGTTGGGTTACCTGCCTCAGGACTTCCGCTTCTTCGCCAAATTACGCACTTGGGAGTTTCTGGATTATGCAGCTTCAATGGCGGGTATTAAAGGTAAAAAGGATAGGTTAGCAGCCGTTGATGAGCTATTGGAACAGGTGGGGCTGTTTGATGTGCGCAACCGTTATGCCAATAAGCTATCCGGGGGTATGAAGCGACGTCTGGGGATTGCACAGGCCTTGATAGGTGATCCGAAGATAATTGTTGTGGATGAGCCCACCACAGGTCTCGACCCGGAAGAACGTATTCGTTTTCGTAATATCCTATCTAACCTTAGTCAAAAAGAAGTCATCATTATTTTGTCAACCCATATTGTGGGCGATATCTCATCCACCTGCCGGCAAATGGCTTTGCTTAATCGCGGGCAGGTTCATTTTCAGGGCTCCCCTGAGGAGTTCATTAATCAGTCAGCGGGTCATGTTTTTAAAGCCAGTGTGTCATTCGAGCAGATGAAGCTCATTAGCGAACAGTATCCGGTTATTACCTCCGTGCCGGGTGCCGGTGGATATGAAATAGAATTTGTGGCCAACGAAGTGAATGGGTGGGAAACGACTGCCGTAGAACCCAATCTGGAGCACGCCTATGTGTATTTTATGGAATATGTGGCCAACGAAAAATTTCAGTATCAATGATTTCCTTCTTCAATATTTCTACTGTTGCGCGCTTCGAATCTAAAACCCTGTTTCGAAGTTGGTTCTTTCGAATCTTTTCCATCATAATACTGGCTTTTATTCTGATGTTTAACATTTTTGGCATTGCAGCTGTAGCTGATGGAGGATGGCAAGGGCGCGTATTGCCGTCGGCAGCGCCTTACTTTAATCTGTGGCTGCTTAACATTGCACAGGCGGTAATAGCCGTGTTTTTGTCGGCCGATTTCCTGGGGCGCGATAAAAAACTGGATACCACCGAGGCTTTTTATGTCAGAAGCATGACCAACACCGAGTATGTGCTGGGAAAGACCTTTGGTGTATTAAAGGTTTTTGTGGTGTTAAACGCCATTGTTTTACTTAGTGCTTTGGTATTTATGCTGATTGGCAACGAGGCACCCATTGACTGGATATCCTATATTGCCTATCCGCTTCTTATTTCAATGCCCACGCTGGTGTTTATTTTGGGGCTGTCATTTTTTACCATGACGCTTATCCGCAACCAGGCTGTTACCTTTGTTTTACTCCTGGGGTTTATCGCCTTATCATTGTTTTATTTGGGCAATAGGTATTTAGGTTTATTCGATGTATTGGGATTCTTCACGCCTTTTATGCGTTCCGATTTTACAGGATTTCAGGATGTATTTCACTTAGTACAGCATCGTCTTTTATATTTTCTTCTGGGTACTTTCTTTATTTTGGCCACTATCTGGCGCTTACCGCGACTGGAGCAGCAAAAATTCAATAAGCCTATCTTATTAACAGGAATGTTTACCTTGTTGGGTGTTTCTGCCCTGCTAACAGGTAAATTATACATAAATGACAGTGAGGGAAGTGCCCTTCAGGATAAAATCGTAGCGCTTAACAAGCAATTAAAACCATCGGCTTATCAAATAGTGGCCTATGAAATGGAGCTGAGGCATCATCCTACAGCTATTGAATGCAAGGCAGAGATGCAGATTTCAAAGGTTAATGACGGGGACAGTAGCCTTAAACTCGTTTTGAATCCGGGATTGAAGGTCGACCTTTGTTTAATCAATGCAAAGCAGGTGTCCTTCAAGCGCGATGCCCATATCCTTACCATTCAGGCAAATGATTTACCAACGGATTCTTTTGAGTTGGAACTGCAATATAAAGGAACGATTACTGATGAAGCACTGTATGTGGATGTTGATGAAGAAGTTAAGTTGGCAGAGAATCGTCTTGATCCTTTGCTCGCAGGCAAGCAATACAGCTTTATTCAAGATGATTACGTGTTGCTCACGCGCGAATCAGCATGGTACCCGGTGCTTGCTGATAAACAATATTGGACGAGCTATCCCTTTACACATATGAAGCTGTCCGTTCAGACTTTTCCCGGTTTAGATGTTATCGCACAAGGCAAAAAGGATAGTCTGGATATTGCTTCCTATCGTTTTATAAATGATAAGCCACTGAATGCCTACAGCTTAATAATAGGTGATTATGAGCACCATTCTATCAGGGTGGATAGTGTTGAGTTTAATCTCTATCATCATAAAAGGCACGTGGCCTATAAGGAGTATTTCACAGAACTTAATGATACCATTCCGCATATTATCAAAAATATTAAAGATGATTTTGAACGCAAACTAGGCGTTGATTATCCATTTGAGCGCTTCTCGGTGGTTGAAACACCCATTAATTTTTACACTTATATTCGCAACTGGTCATTGGCTACAGAGAGTGTGATGCCAGAGATGGTACTATTCCCGGAAAGTGGAGGCGGAACCTGGCAAAATGACCTTCATAGCATTCGTCGACGTGTGGACCGAAGAAAGGAGCGCTCCAATGAAGAGCAATCGGAGAAGGAGTTGCAGGTGGAGGTATTGAAAGACTACCTGGGCAGTAACTTCATTCGTCCGTCGCGCTTTTTCTTTGGCCGTAGACAAGCCGCCGAGCGCCATGTTGAAAACTGGGGTCGTCACCAGGTATTTCCTTTGTACTTTACCTATGCCAATCGAGTAGAAGAGGAGGGTTACCCTTTACTTACCATTGCCATGGAAAATTATCTGCATCAGCGCCTGAGCGAAACACGACGTCGTGATTTTGGAGGCTTATCCAGTAACGATGAAGTGATACTGAAGCTGAGAGAAAATAGTCTGAAAGAATTGATTGAGAAGGAAGATGTGAATACTCTGGGTAATGTATTTGCATCCAAAGGAAGCCAGTTGTTTTCCAATTTAAAGGTTGATGTGGGGCTGACCGACTTTGATAAGAAATTGGATAAGGTAATTCGTGACACTCGTTTTCAAAATCAAAGGGTAGAAGATTTTAAGCGCTTAATGAGTCAAATCAGTCGTACTGATTTTATGGCCTTATATGATAATTGGCTGAACGAATCCTATAAAGCTGCTTTTCTCTTTAGTTCGGTGGATGTGTTTGAAGTAAAGGATGGTAATCGGGTGCGTTACTTCCTGAACCTGCGGGTGGCCAACAAAGGAAATGCCGATGGGATATTGAGCTTTACAGTGCGTGAAGGTATGCAACAGAGCGGACGGGGCCGTTTTCGTTCGCGTTTTCAAATGAATACGGAGGAAGGTAACGAACAGAGCTATCAGTTAAAGGCCGGACAAACTTACGAGCTTGGTTTTTTACTCGATGAAGAGCCGCGTGATATAACAGTTAATACTTTTCTGGCAGCCAATATTCCTTCAGCGCAAAATCTCACTTTGAATGCGGTGAAACGTAATACTAAGGTGAGTTTCTTTGAAGGTCTGCGTCCCTCCGCTAAAACGCTTCGCTATGCGGCAGCATCTGAAGTTATTGTAGATAACGAAGACAGTGGTTTTACCATTGTTAATACGGGAGAAAGCCGGACGGTGAAAGACTGGTGGGTGGCGATGCAAAACAAGGAGGAAGAAGATGAAAGCTATGGCATGATGCATTTCTGGAATCATCCCGTGAGTTGGAAACCCATTGTGGGCGAACAGTTCTTTGGTGAGTATTTAAAATCTGCTGTTTATAAACGAAAAGGCATCGGTGAAGGCTATGTCAATTGGAAAGTGGAACTGAAAGAGGCGGGCAGGTATGATGTTTATGCCTATGTGCCGCGCATTGTTCAGCGTTTCCGGCGTAGGCGCAATAGCGAGAATAAAGAAACCAATTACAACTTTGTGGTTGATCATGATGACGGCGAGGAACAGGTGAAAGTAATGACGAATAACGATAATTACGGCTGGATGTATCTGGGAGAATATTATTTCTCAGAGGGACAGGCTTCCGTAAAGCTTTCTGATGTAACCAATAGCGACTATGTGATAGCGGATGCAGTAAAATGGATAAAGAAATAATCAGATAATAATATCCCAATTCATGAAGAAGATACTAATAATCCCGGCAATGCTTTTATTTACAGGGTTTGTGCAGCTTCCGGCACAACGTCTGATGACATTGCCACAATCAGTAGAAGAGGCACTTAAGAACAGTCCGCAAATTGTGCGCTCGCGATTGGGCCTGGAGCGAACACGTGAATTATTGAATGCACAGCGGGCTTCGCTGCGTTCTAACTTCAGACTTAACCTTAATCCCTATGTATATTCGAACCGACGCAGCTATAGTGAGGAAAGGCAGCAATGGTTTAATGCAGAGAGCACCAGTAGCAATGGTGTGTTTGATGTGAGTCAGCCCATCATATGGACCGATGGGGTAATTGCCTTGCAAAACGAGTTTGGATGGCAGAAAAATAGTGGTTCCTTATCTGCAAACTCATTTGAAGGTTTTAGTAATAATGTGCGTTTGGTATTAGATCAGCCTTTGTTTACCTATAACCGAACCAAAATGACCCTAAAAGAGCTGGAGTTTGACCATGAAAATGCCAAGTTGAGATATGCCCTCGAAGCCTTGAATGTGGAACGTCAGATAACACAGTATTTCTATCAGATTTATCAGAAGCAGATGGAGGTGATTACCTTGCGCGAGGAGTGGGAGAATCGCAAACGTAGCTTTGAGATCATCAGTAACAAAGTGGAGGCCGGGCTGGTGGCTAAAGAAGAAATGCTACAGGCCGAATTGGATATGATGACCAGTGAGTCGGCGGTGCAAAACAGTGAAGTGACGCTTGAGAACATAAAGGATAACTTTAAATATATGCTGGGTATGTCCCTTTATGAAGAGATTATGGTCATTGCCGAAGTGTCTGTTTTACCGGTTGATATCGATTTAAATATGGCTACTAATTTTGCTTTGTCTAACAGGATGGAGATACGGCAGCGACAGATTGATATTGAGACCGGCCAGTTTAAGTTGATCAGAACCAATGCTACCAATGAGTTTCAAGGCCGCTTGAATGTATCGGTGGGTTTATTTGGTGAGAATGAAAAAGTAAAGGGTATTTACGATAACCCTACCGATAATGAGGATGTGCGCTTTAGCCTGGAAATACCTTTGTTCGACTGGGGCGAAAAGAAAGCGCGTATGCGTGCTGCAGAGGCCGAACTACAAACTAGTGAATATGATTTAGAAGATGAAAAAAAAGCCATCCGTCGTGATATTCGCCAAATCGACAGAAGCATTAGCAATGCATTAATACAGATCGATATTGCCCGAAAGAACGAAGAAAATGCGCAGTTGACTTACGAAATCAACCTGGAGAAATACCGTAATGGAGATCTGACGAGTATGGATCTGAACCTGTTTCAAAATCAGCTAACCCAGAAAAAAAATGCCTTAACTGCTGCTTTGATCGATTACAAGCTGGAGCTGCTGAATATGAAGCTTCAAACCCTCTATGATTTTGAGCAGCAGAACAGTATCATCGATGATGTGATGAAATATGAGATGATTCAATAAATCTAATCTGTACGGCCCTATGCATTCCTATTGATCAATACTAACCAAAATTAAATAGCTACAACCATGATAATTCATAAGCAAGCCATAAAATATTCAAAGCTCATCGCACTTACTTTGGGCCTTATCAACCTCTTTTCCTGTAAAAATGAAGCAACCAGTTTTAATACCGATGTGGCGGTTAACGTGTCGGTTCAGGAGGTGAAGAAGAAACCCATTGAGCAAACCTTGATTACAACGGGCTCCATCAGCCCCGAGCTCCAAGCGAATCTGAAAACGGAGTTGGCGGCGCATTACCATTTGCAAAGGAATCCACGTACCGGAAAGCCTTTTAAAATGGGCGATCAAGTGAAGCAGCATGAGCTGGTAATTCTGCTGAAAGATCAGGAATATACCAATAATGCCAATTTGCCGGGTGCCGAGCTGGATAAGGAAATATCAGCTATGGAATACGAAAAGCAACGGGCTTTATACGAAAAAGGAGGTGTCACCAAGCGCGAACTGGTTAACTCAGAAAAAACCTTGCTGACAGCGGAGCAAGCCTATGAAAATGCAGCCCTTAGTATTGAAAAACTTAGCATTCGTGCACCTTTTAGCGGTGTCATCACCGATTTACCCTATTTCTCGCCGGGTATCAGGGTGGATAATGGACAAGCAGTACTTAGCCTGATGAATTATACGAGTATGATGATGGATTTGAGTATGCCGGAAAATCTGCTGGGGCAAGTAGAAATTAATCAGGAGGCCAATATCATGAATTATGCCTTGCCCAACGATACGTTGAAGGGGCGCATCACCGAGCTGTCACCGGCTATTGATATCGAAGCACGTACATTCAAAGGACGTCTGAGAGTAGATAACGACCAAGAGTTACTGAAGCCCGGTATGTTTGTTAAGGCTGAGATTGTGGTAGACCAGCGCGATAGTGCTCTGGTGATTCCCAAGGAGGTAATTATTACAGAAGGGAATCGCAAAGTGGTGTTTGTGGCAAAGAATTCGGCTGCCCAAAAGCGTTATATCCGCACCGGTATCGAAACAATGAGTGAGGTGGAAGTGCTGGAAGGGATAGAGGTGAATGAACGCCTCATAATAAAAGGTTTTGAAACCCTGAAGGACCGTTCCAAGGTGAAGGTGGTAAAATAATTTTGATGATTTGCCACTGTGATAAAATCTCACATACCAATATCATTCATTATCCTTAATAACTCATAACTCAAAATATGAAAGCAATCTCACGCTTTTCAGTTAATTATCCGGTTACGGTACTCATGTTGGTGCTGGGTATTATCCTGCTGGGTATCATTTCCTTGTCACGCCTAGGAACCGATCTATTCCCCGACCTTCAGAACCCACGTATCTATGCCGAGATTGTATCGGGTGAGCGCTCGCCGGAGGAGATAGAAAAACGTTTTGTGGAGCAGGTGGAAGCACTGGCAGTGCGTCAGAGTGGTGTGCTCAACGTGTCGTCGGTGAGCCGTATTGGCTCGGCTGTTGTTACGGTGGAATACGACTGGGGAAAAGACATTGACGAGGCCTTTCTGGATTTGCAAAAGGCACTAACGCCGGTCAGCCAGGACGAGGATGTGGAGGAGTTAAACGTTACTCGCTTCGACCCCAATGCAACTGCGGTAATTAAGGCGGCATTCAGCAATGATGAGATAAGCGATATGAACAGCCTGCGCAAGGTGGCTGAAAACTATATCCGTAACGAATTAATTCGCATCGAAGGGGTGGCCGATATACGCATTTCGGGGGAAGAAAAAGCCGAAGTAATGGTGGTGGCCGACCCGCAGCTGCTAAGGGCTAACGGCTTAAGTACATCATCCTTATTAAATACCATCACTAACTTTAATCAAAATGTGTCGGGTGGTTCCATCGAAGAAATGGGACAGCGTTACATTATTAAAGGGCTGAGTGCCTTAAGTGCCTTGCACGATGTTGAAAATCTGGTGGTAAAACTGAATCAGACCCGTGTTTCCGAAAGTGCTTCATCAGCTAATACTCAGGAGTCATCGCCGGTATTACTTAAAGATGTGGCCAAAGTTGAATTAGCCAACCGCGAGCCCGAAAGCATTGTTCGACTCAATGGTCAACGTTGTCTGGGGATTTCCATCTACAAAGAGACCCGCTATAATACGGTGGCCGCTGTTGAAAAGCTGGAAGAAGCCTTTGTGGAAATTCAGCAGCGTTTGCCAGGTTATAAGTTGCAGGTGGTGAATAACCAGGGCGCTTTTATACAAAGTGCCATTGGCGAAGTGGAGGAGAGTGCTTTGTATGGTATTATCCTGGCTGTTTTTGTCCTCTTTATTTTCTTGCGACGCTTTGGGGTTACTCTGGTTGTGAGCCTGGCCATTCCGGTATCTATTATTGCCACTTTTAATCTGATGTATTTCAATGGGCTGACCTTGAATATCATGACGTTGGGTGGTCTGGCCCTGGGGGCAGGTATGTTAGTGGACAATGCCATTGTGGTGGTCGAAAATATCGTGCGCAAGATAGAAGAAGGTATTCCGGTAAAGCAAGCGGCCATTGAAGGAACCGCTGAAGTGGGCGGGGCTTTAACGGCTTCCACCCTGACTACCATTGTGGTGTTTTTACCCATCGTTTATTTACACGGCGCATCGGGCGAGCTGTTTAAAGATCAGGCTTGGACGGTGGCGTTTTCATTACTGTCATCTTTGCTGGTTGCCTTGTTGGTGATACCGGTGATGAGTAAGTATGTATTTAAAAATGCTAAAAAACAAAGCGCTCAACCCAAAGAAACAGGATTTAAAACATACCATATTTTCTTGAATTATGTACTTGAGAAAAGAACCTGGGTGTTGATGAGTGCTGCACTTGTAATTGCTCTAACGGCTTTAATTATTCCCCGCGTGGGCAGTGAATTTATGCCCGAAGTGCAGTCTAACGAAGTAACCATTGAAACGGTGTTTCCGGCAGGCACCTCTCTGCGCCGCACAGATGCTACCTTAAGACAAATGGAGCAGATGGTGATGGATGCCTGGGGCGATAAACTAAAATGGATTTATACCCATGCAGGCCCCGAATCATCGGGCGAGACCGTATCTACTGCAGAACAAGGTGAAAATACCGGGTACATCAAGTTGGTGTTGAATGATGAGGTGAATGCTTCTTTTACCCAAATGGTGGAGGCACTGAACATTTTATATGGAGGTGTGAAAGGCCTGGAGATGCGTTTTGTGCAGGAGCAATCGGCCATACAAACACTTTTGGGAACCAACGAAGCCCCTTTGGTAATTGAAATTGAGGATAACAACGTTCAAAAGCTGGAAGAGTCGGCGCTTGTATTAACGGAAGCCATCCGTCGTAATAAGGAGATATATAATGTGAAAAGCTCCTTTGAAGATGGAGCACCGGAAGTTAATGTGGTTATTGACCGTGTCAGAGCGGGTATCTTCAACCTTGATGTATCCACTATCATGAATAACTTGTCGGCTTACTTGTTGGAAAAAGAGGGGGGCAGCATGGAGCTGAATGGCGAGCTAACTGACATTAAACTGGAAACACCTGATGTACAACTGGAAGAGCTGGCCTATTTAAAAATATCGCAAGGCGAGAAGGATGTACTCTTATCGGAGGTAGCCAGCATTGAGATAGGTCGGGCACCACGTGAGGTGTTACGCAACAATCAAAAACGAGTGATTCGTCTTAGTGCCATGGTGGCCGATGAGCGACCCTTTGATCATTTTGTGGCCGACCTGGAGCAAAGTATTGCTCAATTGGATATTCACCCGACATCGAAGGTGACTATTTTAGGGGAAGAGGAAAAGCGTAAAGATGCCTTTGGCAACCTGCAATTTGCCTTGCTGTTGTCCATTATCCTGGTTTACATGGTAATGGCTTCGCAATTTGAATCTTTGCTACATCCCTTCACCATATTGCTAACCATCCCATTGGCAGGGGTGGGTGCCGTGTGGGCATTTTTTGTGCTGGGACATACCTTTAACATCATGGCTTACATCGGTGTTGTGATGCTGGCGGGTATAGCGGTTAACGATTCCATCATTTTAGTGGATGCCATTAACCAATACAAAAAGGCCGGTTTAAAACTCAGAGAAGCCATTGTAGCAGCCGGTCAACAGCGTGTTCGTCCTATCTTAATGACGAGCCTGACAACTATTCTGGCGCTGCTGCCGCTCACCTTTGGCTTTGGCGATAGCGCCTCCTTGCGTGCGCCCATGGCCATTGCAGTTATCGGTGGTTTAATAACCTCCACTCTGTTAACCCTGGTCGTGATTCCTTGTGTGTATTACGTGTTCGACCGTCTGTTTCAATCAACCCAATAGCATAGGTATATGAAAGAATTAATCAACCGAAAGGTGCTTGTCAGTATGCTGTTTCTAGCCTTAACCATGTTAGGGGTGATTTCGTACAGGCAGTTGTCCTTTGAGCTTATTCCCAATACTGAATATCCGCTCCTTTTTGTGAGTGTGCAGGCCAATACCGAGTTAGACCCAAGGCACATGGAGCAGGAGGGAGCCATACCGGTGGAAGGCCTGGTGAGTACATTGGAAGGTATTGAAAAGATAGAAACGCGTGTGGGACCTGGTCGTGCCATGATTTTTGTGTACCTCAGCCGCAGTGTGGATGTCAAATACAGTTACCTGAAGCTGGTGGAGAAGGTAGAAGGAGCCTCCAATGTGCTGCCGGATAATATGATGGCACAGGTTTTTAAAGCCGATGTGGAGCAGATGACCAGCCAGTTTATGACCTTGCAAATGCGGGGTGAAGGAGGCGTTGACCGCGTTCGTAATATTTTTGAGCAGGAGATTAAGTCTAAATTGGAAAGTGTGGATGGAGTATCCTCCATTCAGGTGTCAGGAGGGCGTCAGAAGTCCGTGGAAATCATTCTCCGACAAGATGTGTTGGATAGCTACGGCCTTACATCTGGTAGTATTCGTCAGCTGATAGCATCGGGCCAAAATGAGAAGATGTTTGCTGGTAGCGTTATTAAGGGACAAAAGGAGTATTATGTAACAGCGGAGGCCGATTATAAACGCATCAGCGATATAGAAAATATTGTGGTGAAGGCTGAGGGTCCTGTTCTGTTGAAGGATGTGGCACAGGTTAACTTTAGTGTTAAGGAAGAAGATTCCTACAGCCGGGTGAATGGTATGGAGTCGGTTGCTATTACCGTAGCCAAAGATGCGCAGGTTAACATGATTGAGTTATCGGATAATATCATCGATCTAATCAACGAGATAAACGACGAATACAAAGCCAAGGCGATAGAATTGACGGTGATCACCAATCAGGCTGAAACCATGGAAAGCAACCTTGATTCGATTATTGAGCTGGCTTTTATCGGCGGTATCCTGGCGCTCTTTGTTTTGTGGATATTCCTCAACAATATTCCGCTGGTGGGCATGGTCATGCTGTCGGTGCCCCTTTCGGTATATGGTGCTTTTAATTTCTTTTTTGCCACAGATATCTCCATTAATATGCTTACGCTGGTGGGCTTGGCCCTGGCCATAGGAATGTTGCTCGATAACAGTGTTGTGGTGATGGAGAACATTTATCGGGTGGCCTCAATACAGCGCCATGCCGGTGAAGAAAGTGTAGTGCGGGGAACCAAAGAAGTGTGGCGTTCGGTAATTGCGGCTACATTAACCACCATCTCGGTCTTTTTGCCCTTTGTTTTTTCCGAAGAGCTCTTGCTGCGCGAAGTAGCCAAGCACATCAGTGTGTCCATTGTGTCTACCCTGGTGGTCTCTCTGCTGGTGGCCTTGATTCTGATCCCCATGTTATCGCATTTGTTTCTTTCAGGCATTGTGCGTCATCGCATACAAGCGCTGGAAAAACTGGATTTGCATAACCGGATGGTACAATATTATATGTTGCTGCTGAAAGCGACTTTGCGGCGCCCGGCGACAACCGTAATAGGTATTTTGCTGGTCTTTTTTGTGGTGCTAATCCTTAGCCTGGGAGTGAGCCTATCCTCACAGGAAGAAGTGGAGACAAGTGAGTTTAATATTGGTGTTGAGATGTCGTCGGGTTCCATGCTGACCAATACCGATAAGGTAGTTCGGGAGATTGAGAGCCGCCTGGAAAGCCTGGAGGAGAAGAAAGATGTGGTGGTGCATGTGTTTGACGATGAAGCATCGGTATCGGTTATTTTAAAAGAGAACTATAAAACAATTGCCAGTCGCACTATTCCAGAGATACGTGCCGATATACAGGAGCGCATCAGCGAAGTGGAAGGTGGCGAGATAAGCCTTACGCAGAGCTCTACAAGGGTAATGGGCGGTGGTGGCGGTTTTGGCTCCAACCCGGGACTGGGTATGATGGCCATGCTGGGGCTGGGCGACCAGGAAGAAAAGGTGGTGATTAAGGGCGAGGACTATGATCAGATGCTGATGGTGGCCAATGATATTAAATACTACCTGGAAAATAACATTGAAAATCTGGAGCGGGCACGTATTTCAGTGGCCGGTAAGCGTCCTGAAATCCATTTGGGGATGGATGCCTACCTCATGGGCCTGTTGAATATTTCACCGTCTAATGTGGTGTCTGAGTTATTTACCTTTCGCTCGGAGGTGAGTTCGGGCGGTCAGCTTAAAATAGATAACGAAACCTACGACATCATTATGAAAACGGTAGATGACAACCAAGCCGATGAGATACCTCCCAAGACTATGGAGGACTTACAAGAGCTGAATGTCACCAACAGTAGTGGCGCCATTGTACCCTTGCGGGATTTCTCGGAAATCAGCTACGCCTCGGGACGAACCGAGATTAACCGCGTTGACCAGGAGAAGCAGATAGAGGTAAGCTATCGTTTTTCAGATGAGGTGAATAATTCAAAGAGGCTGCTGGAAGATGCACGCACGCAAGTGGATGAGTTGGTGGCATCGGTGCCCGTATCGTCCCGGGTATCTATGAAGGTAGTACATGAGGAAAATAATTTTCTGGATGAGTTTAAATTTTTGGGCTTGATCGGCTTATTGCTGGTGTTTATGATTCTGGCCGCTGTATTTGAATCACTAACGGCTCCCGTGGTAATGCTCTTCTCGGTGCCCTTGGCCGCTATCGGTTCTTTATTGGCACTGGTGCTTACGGGTAATTCTCTGTTGAGCTTCAATACATTTATCGGATTTCTTATCCTGCTGGGCGTGGTGGTGAATAATGGTATTCTATTGATTGATTATTCACGTCAGCTGCAACGCGAGGGATATCGGCCGGCAAGAGCGCTTATTTATGCCGGTATTTCGCGTATTCGACCTATCACCATTACGGCTATTACTACCATTATTGCTATGTTGCCGCTGGCCATGGGCAAATCGGAATATGTGGGTGCCCTGGGCGCTCCCTTTGCCATTACCGTTGTGGGTGGTTTAAGCTTTAGCACTTTGCTGACACTGGTGTTTATGCCAACCTTTGCCTTTGGTATGAACAGCTCACTCAACTGGATACGAGAATTGAATATTGCACTGAAACTATTGATCTATGCCCTGTGGGCAGGCGGACTGGCTTTGGTGTATTTTTACAGCGATACGTCCTTTGCCTGGCAATTATTGTACGGTGTGCTCATTATCAGTGGAGTGCCCGCCGTAATCTATTTTATAAAGTCATCGCTTCGAACGGCGAAAACAAGCCTGGTAGCACAGGATGAAGAAGTGAATATTACCATTCGTAACCTGGTGAAAGTATATGACCGGGATAACCGTTTTGTGCGCGAATATAAGGCACGTGTAAATAAGCAAAAAACGATAGAACGCAAGCGGCAGTTCTCGCAAAAAGCATTTATCAAACACTTGGTGTGGCAATTGCCATTGCTGGCTTTCGCAGTGTATTTTACCTGGTGGTATTTAGATGCTGAGTTGTGGGGCATGTTGTTTACTATTTTCAACTATTTCTTACTCTTGCGCCTTTATGATGACTGGTTTTTACTCAGAGCCAAGAATGATGATGCTAAAAACAGACGCGTCCTTCAGTTACGGCGAATCATCCGCTTGACTTATCCGATGCTGAGTATGGTGGTATTTGTTTTTCGCTGGGAGGAGTTGCCGCTGGCCATCATAGTGGGTGTTTTATGGTACTTGTTTTTGGTGCTCAGTCAATCTGGCAAAAAGCTAAAAGAAGAAGCGTTGAATATTGAACGTATAAGCGGTCGCTTTGCCACTTGGCGACGTTCTTACTATCGTTTGCTGCGCAGTATTCCGGTCATCGGCAAGCAAAAAACACCTTTTAAAGCACTCAAGGGTGTCTCGTTGGAGTTTAAAACAGGTATGATTGGACTCCTGGGACCCAATGGTGCCGGAAAGACCACACTGATGCGCATCATCTGCGGCATTTTGGAGCAGAGTTACGGCAAGGTTTATATCAATGGTTTTGATACCCAGCAAAAGCGCGAAGAGCTGCAGGGCATTATTGGTTATCTGCCCCAGGAGTTTGGTACCTATGAAAATATGACGGCCTATGAGTTCCTCGATTATCAGGCTATCGTGCGGGGCATCAGTGAGGATTCCACCCGAAAGGAACGATTGGAATATGTGCTGAAATCGGTGCATATGTGGGAGCGGAAAGATAGTAAAATTGCTTCCTTCTCAGGGGGTATGAAGCAACGCATCGGTATTGCCATGATATTGCTTCACCTGCCTAAGATTTTGGTGGTTGATGAACCTACAGCAGGCCTTGACCCGCGTGAGCGCATCCGCTTCAGAAATCTGCTGGTAGAACTGAGTCGTGAGCGAATCGTATTATTTTCAACGCATATTATTGAGGATATTTCCAGTTCGTGCAACCAGGTGGCAGTGATGCAAAAAGGAGAGTTGAAGTATTGGGGTACACCAAGTAATATGGTGGGCATTGCCAATAACCGTGTGTGGCAATTTGAGATTAGGGCTGAAGAGTTTGAGAAAGTTAATAAAGAGCGCCTGATTGTGCACCATATGAGCGAAGGAGACCGAATTAGGGTGCGCTGCATAGCTGATGAGAAGCCCGATGCAAGAGCGGAGAGTGTAGGAGCCGTGCTGGAAGATGCTTATATCTGCCTACTGAAAACTAAATAAGAAGCAAGATGCAAAAACAAAGTAATAGATTGATGGCAAAATCACGCCTGACCCTTCAGTTTATCCGTTATAATCTTAAAATCGTATTCGGAAATAGGTTTGTGTACTTCTTAGGTGCTTCACTTATTTTCTATTTGTTAGTTACATCCATTAATTTTTTTACTTCCGACACGGTAAGTATCGAAGGGGTATATTTTCATTTAATGTTCCCCGCTTTTCTGCTTATCTTTTTCCCCACAAGTTATGGTATTCAGAATGATGAAGATGCACGAATCCTTGAAATACTGTTTGGCATACCTAACTATCGTTACAAAATATGGTTGGTGCGTCTGGTAATGGCTTTTTTCATGGTGTTCTGGTTTATCTTTTTAATGGCTAACCTGAGTAGTATTTTATTGATCAAGGTGCCGGTTTGGGAAATAACGCTCCGCTTAATGGTGCCTGTATTGCTCTTCGGAATGCTGGGTTTCTTTTTTAGTACTGTTGTAAAAAATGGTAATGGTACCGCTGTTATTGTGGTTATCATTGGCTTATTGGTTTGGATGTTCTCGGGATTTTTAGAAACAAGTGCCTGGAATATCTTTTTAAATCCTTTTGTATTACCCTCGGGTATGAGCGAAAGTGTTTGGGCAAACGTTATTGCCAAACATGTGCGCACGTGGCTGATTGTAGCTGCTGTGGCAGCTCTATGGGGCTTACTCAACTTGCAGAGCCGCGAGAAGTTTATTAAATAAAAAAAGCGCCATCAGGCGCTTTTTTTTATACTGGTTGTAAACATTAACTTTGTGCAAGCGGCTTTTCGCCTTCAATAATTTTGCGGGCCATTTCCAGGATCGTTGTGTCATCTAATTCTACAATACCGCCGTCGGGTCCTTGTTCAAGATGTATCCCTACACTCTTACCTCGATCATAGTTGGCACCGCCAAAGTAATTTCTTACCGTTTCTACGTCGAGGTTTAACTCTTCAGCAATTGTGTGAATGCTTCCATCAGGCAGACTATCTTTAATCTTCCTGAGCTGATTAAATGTGATTGTTGTTGTACTCATATTAAAAAGGTTTAATAGTAAATATAAGTCTGTACTAAAATTAGAAAATTTATTTGAATTTAAAAACTAAGCCGCACTTAATTATTTGTTTAGCTGCGTCTTTATTACTTAATTCACGAAGCTTTTATACACCGGATAATAGTTTTACCAATAAAGCCATTATTTTTGCAGTACTAAAACGCATGATATTTTGAAATTTTCTGAGTTAAATATTAATACAGTGCTGCTGAATGCACTTGATGATCTGGGTTTTGAAACGGCAACACCCATACAAAAGGAAGCCTTTCCGGTAATTATGTCGGGCCGCGATGTGGTGGGCATTGCTCAAACCGGAACAGGTAAGACCTTTGCCTACATATTGCCCATTCTTCGGCAGCTGAAATTCTCACAACAGCGTCATCCGCGTATATTGGTGTTGGTGCCTACGCGCGAGTTGGTCGAACAGGTGGTGGGTGAGTTTCGAAAGCTAACAGAATACATGAGTGTGCGCATTGGCGGTGTTTATGGTGGTACCAATATCAACACGCAAAAAGAACTGGTTTATGCCGGTTTAGATGTGTTAGTGGCCACTCCGGGGCGCCTTATCGATTTAAGTCTGACCGGTGTATTGCGCCTTAAAAATATTCAGAAACTCGTGATTGATGAGGTGGATGAGATGCTGAATCTGGGTTTCCGGACTCAGTTAGAGCAGATACAAGAATTATTGCCCGATCGGCGTCAGAACCTGATGTTTTCAGCCACCGTAACACCGGATGTGGAAATGCTGATCAAGCAATGGTTTTACGACCCGCTAAGGGTAGAAGTGGCTGCCACGGGCACTCCTCTCGATAAGATCTTTCAGAGCGCTTACCTGGTGCCTAACTTCTATACAAAGCGTAATTTTCTACTTCATCTCCTGAATAATAATGCTGACATGGATAAGGTGCTTGTGTTTGTGCAGAGCAAAAGCATGGCCGATCTATTGTGCGATGAGCTGGGCAAGGAGCTGGGGGATGCTGTGGGAGTTATCCATTCCAATAAATCACAGAATTATCGTTTTCGGATGGTGGAGGAGTTTCTTAATGGTCAGCGACGTGTGCTGATTGCCACCGATCTGATTGCACGGGGTATGGACATCAGCCATGTGAGCCATGTGATTAACTATGACATGCCCGAAACCGCTGAATCGTACATACACCGTATTGGACGTACCGGACGAGCCGATGCAGAGGGTATGGCACTGGCCTTTGTGGAGGAAAAGGACGAAGCCATCTGGTCGTCTATTCAGAAGCTGATGAAGAAAACGGTGCAGCTATCGCCTCTGCCCGATGAGGTGAAGGTAAGCGAGCGTTTGCTGGAGTCGGAGAAAGAGGTAATGGCCGGCATGTTGGTTGTGAAAACACCCAAGGTGGCAGCACAGCGCGGTGCCGCCTATCATGAGAAGAAGGATAAAAATAAAAAGACCAATCAGGGAGGTTCTTACCGTCGCAAATTAGCTGCGAAATATAAAAAACCCAAAACACGAGGTCAAAAGCGTAAGTAATTATCAGGTTATTTCATAATAATTGGCCATGAATAAGCATCGCGTACTCTTCATTATCAACCCCATATCGGGCATTGGGAAGCAACGCACGGTTGAGAAAGCGGTAGAAGGAGAGATCGACCATCAGCGCATTGATTTTGATATTGCCTACACCGATTATGCCGGTCATGCCCGTGAGCTGTCTAAGGCAGCCATTGGACAATATGATGTAGTGGTGGCTGTGGGGGGTGATGGTACAGTAAACGAAGTGGGTTCAGCGCTGGTGAATACCACTACGGCCATGGCCATTATACCCACCGGATCGGGTAATGGTTTGGCGCGTTACCTGGATATTCCCCTTCGTGTCAACAGGGCTTTACAGGTGATTAACCGCATGGAGATGAGGGATATTGACACCTTGCGCGTGAATAATCAGATATCTTTAAACGTAGCCGGTATTGGTTTTGATGGCCATATCAGCCATGAGTTTGCGAAGCAAAAACACCGCGGCCCCGCTACCTATGTCAAATTAATAACAAAGGAATACGCTAAGTATAAATCCGCTGTTTACCGGATTAGTATAGATGGCACCACCTACGAGTTACCGGCTTTTATGATTACCCTGGCTAACTCATCGCAGTGGGGTAATAATATTCATATAGCACCACAGGCCAAAATAGATGACGGCTTAATTGATGTTTGTATCATCAAGGAGTTTCCGATTTATGATGGTCCCTCCCTGCTGATTAGTATACTTGACCAGAGTGTTGATCAGCGACGCTACGATGTGGTCACCAAGGCACGTCAGATCATTATTGAAGGCGATCAAGCTCTTGTGGGTCATGTTGATGGGGAGCCTGCCGATTTGGGTAAGCGAGCCGTGGTGGAGATTCACCCTTTGTCTTTACGCGTGATTGTGCCCCCCAAAGATTTTCGCAAGAACCTCTTGGAACCGCTTAAAGAGCTCAAGGAGTTATTGCCCCCTATGCCCACACTTGGCGGACTACCCGTATTGCCCAAAGGCTTTTTGCCGGGTAGCAGCAAAAATGAATGATATCGTTGAAACAAGCAAGGCAGAGAAATCGGGCACAATATCTTTGACAAAATACTGTGACCATAAAATATTCAATAAAAAAACGGGCGACCTCCATGTGGTCGCCCGTTTCTATATCAATTAATCTAACAAGTTATAATGTATTATTTACGCTTGCCTTTCTTTGCTGCTAGTGCCTGCTGACGTTGCATATCTTCTAAACGCTGTTGAAACTTCGACTTCTTCGATGGCTTCTTTTTGTTGGCATTTAATTTGGCCAGCAAAGCATCCTCGTCCACAAAACGACGGATCAATAATGTTTGTCCGATGGTAATGAGGGTAGAGATAAAGTAGTAATAACTCAAACCGGATGCATAGTTGTTAAAGAAGAACAGGAACATCACCGGCATCATATACATCATACCTTTCATGCCCGGCATCTGTTGACTGCTTTGTGTCATCTCCTGGTTTATCTTGGTATAAACAATATTGGTGATGGCCATTAACAAACAGAAAAGACTTACGTGATCACCATAGAAAGGTATATCAAAAGGCAATTGGAAGATGGAGTCGTACGATGACAAGTCATCGGCCCATAAGAAGGCTTCGCCGCGCAACTCGATGGATGCGGGGAAGAACTGGAACATGGCAAAAAGAATAGGCATTTGCAATACCATGGGTAAACATCCGCCCATGGGATTAACACCCGCTTTGCGATACAGCGCCATGGTGGCTTGCTGACGTTCCATCGCCTTCTCTTTCGGTATCTTATTGTTAATCTCTTCAATCTGTGGCTTCAGCACTTTCATCTTGGCCGTTGAAACATACGATTTGTATGTCAGCGGGAACAGGATTAGTTTAATAAGTATGGTTAACAGCAGAATGATGATACCATAATTACTGATAAAGCCTTCGAAGAAGTGGAATACCTCAATCACACCCAGGTTGATGTAGCGCAGGAACCCCCATCCCAGATACACTAACTCGCGCAGCTGATAGTCTTCCTCATAGGGCTTAAGGGTTTTAAAATCGTTGGGTCCAAAATAGAATTGGAAGGCCAGGTTATCGCTGCCGGTAAAGGGCACATTCACCTGGGCACTGGCATTCATAATCAGTCGCTCGTTCTTATCGTCCGGCCCTTCGGTGGCTACCTCGCCACTCATGAAGTTATCTTTGGCTATAAATACCGAGGAGAAAAACTGATCTTTAAAGGCTACCCATTTTACTTTGGTGCTTAGCTTCTCTGAGTCGGAGCTGTGGGCATTGATATGATCCACATCTTCCTGGTCGAATTTAAAATACACACCGGCGCGCTGACGCTCAAAGTCAGGTGCTTTCTCCTGAGCATCCATGCGCATGTTCCACTCAATACCCAAGGAACCCGTTGGGGTGGACATGAGGCTGCTCATGTTGCGTGTGGTAATATTAAAGTCGGCCATGTAGCTGTTGTCGGGCAGGGTATAGGAGAACATCATTTCTCCCTCATCAGCTTTGATCAGCAGATCGGCTTTGGAGCTGTTGGCTTTCGCCACATCAAAGAATAAATCGTTGGTGTGGAAGTTACGGTTGTTGTGCGTAAAGTAAAAGCCAAAGCGGTTTTGGTCGCCATTCATCAGTACGAGGGGCTGGCCATCATGTGTTTTATACTCTTTTAACTCTACCGAATAGATGCGGGCACCTTTGGTGGAGATAATCATTTTCACCAGGTTGTTTTCCAGGGTAACAAAGGACTGCTCGCCCTGTGCTGCCCCGGCAAATAAGCCATAGCGATTGCTAAGTGCCTGTGCCACGGCTGCTGAGTCTTTTTCAACTTCCGCTTCTTTGCTTTCCTGTTCTTGGGCAATGGCAGCTTTGGCTTCTTCAGCCAGTCGCGCCTGCTCTACCATGGCTATGGAGTCGCGTCGGCGCTGTTGTTCAGCCAGCTGTTCTTCGGTGGGCTTGTTGAGCCACCAGAAAAAACCCAGGATAATGGTAATGAGTACAATTCCGGTTATCGAATTTCTATCCATTGTATTAGTTTGTGTGTTAAGTTACTCTTCTATAGCGGCCTTTATAAAGGCCATGAAAATAGGGTGGGGGTTTAGTACCGTACTGCTGTATTCGGGGTGATACTGCACACCGGTAAACCATTTGTGCTTAGGAATCTCCATGATTTCCACCAGTCCTGTATCAGGGTTGAATCCCGCAGGTACCATGCCGGCTTTTTCAAAGGCCTCCAGGTATTCGTTGTTAAATTCATAGCGGTGACGGTGGCGCTCTTTTATATCAGTTTTGCCGTAGGCCTTGTAGGCATTGCTTCCCTCGCTTAGCTCGCAGTCGTAGGCACCCAATCGCATGGTTCCACCCATATCGGTTACGTTCTTTTGATCTTCCATCAGGTCAATCACGGCATGGTTTGTGCGGTTGTCCATCTCGCGTGAGTTGGCATCGCTCAACTTCAGTACGTTACGCGCATATTCAATAACAGCACATTGCATACCCAAACAGATACCCAGAAAAGGAATATTATTTTCGCGCACATATTTAATGGCCGACAGCTTACCTTCAATGCCACGATGTCCGAAGCCCGGAGCCACCAGCACTCCATCGAGTCCTTTCAGCATCTCTGCTGCATTGGTGTCGTTCAGATCCTCCGAATGAATCAGTTCAACCTTGGCCTTACGGTTATTGTAAGTAGCGGCGTGATGCAGCGCTTCAATAATTGATTTATAGGCATCAGCCAGCTCAACGTATTTACCTACCAAACCGATTCTAACAGTTTGCTTTGCGTTGTACAATTTATTTAAGAAACCTTTCCAGTCCTTAAGAGCCGGTTTTTCAGTGATGGGCAGATTAAGTTTCTTAAGCACAATCTCGTCAAGACCCTCCTCCTGCATTTTTACAGGTACCTCGTAGATGGTTTTTACATCGATGGACTGAATAACGGCTTTGCTGTCCAAATTGCAGAACAGGGCTACCTTGCGACGTATGTCTTGCGATAATTCATGCTCGGTACGCAGCACCAACACATCGGGTTGAATTCCGTTTTCCAGGAGTTGCTTTACCGAGTGTTGTGTGGGTTTGGTCTTTAGCTCTCCCGATGCGTTAAGGAAAGGCACCAGCGTTAGGTGTACCACGGCGGCATGATCGCCCAGTTCCCATTTCAACTGACGCACTGCTTCTACATAGGGCAATGACTCAATGTCGCCCACGGTACCCCCTATCTCGGTAATTACAAAGTCATATTTGTGTTTGGTACCCAGTAGCTTAATGTTACGCTTTATTTCATCGGTAATATGAGGGATAATTTGAACCGTTTTGCCAAGGTAATCGCCCTTCCGCTCTTTATTAATCACATTTTGGTAGATGCGGCCGGTGGTTACGTTATTGGCCTGCGAGGTGGGAACGTTCAGAAAACGCTCGTAATGTCCCAGATCGAGGTCTGTTTCGGCACCGTCCTCAGTAACGTAACACTCACCGTGTTCATAAGGATTTAAAGTTCCGGGGTCAACGTTCAAATATGGATCAAGCTTTTGAATGGTTACTCGGTAACCTCTTGATTGTAATAATTTTGCTAAAGAAGCTGATATAATTCCTTTTCCCAACGAGGAGGCTACACCTCCGGTTACAAATACATATCTTGTTTCCGGCACAACTATAGTTTTATAAGTTCTTCAATTGCTCTTACGAGCGAAAATTTCAAGCTACAAAGGTAGAAAAATACCGATAATATCGCTTAACTTCTATTCAAATAATGGGTCGGCTTGTAACAAGGGAGTAGGTAAACATGCCTCATGCGTCTTTAAAGGTTTAAAAAAAGGAAATGCAGAGATGTTTGATAGTATTACTTTTATCAAAACATCGTATCTTTGCATTTATTATTTTTGACGGCTATTTTGCTTATTAATTATCAAAAATTGACCGTTGATTTAATTATATCAATATACTTTATTAAAATATTAGAATGGATCAAATTGAAAAGTCTTATCGGGAGTTGGTGGAGCTGAAGTATCAGCTCTTTAACAGCCTGTTCCTTACTTTGCCGCTGGATGCGGTGCAGCAAACAGGCTTGCTTCTGCCATTGCTGAACAAGGCTTGTGCCAAAGGCCTGGAGGATGGCGAGTCGCCCAATACGATTATCAATAACTTTTTTAAAGAACATAAGCCCGAACTGAGTGACAGGGAGCGTATTTCGTTTCTGTTTAAAATTATTCAGTACGTTGAGCGTCAGATCGTCTTGATTGATGCACTGGAGGAGGCCGCTTATAAAAAGATACACCGAATCAGTGATTCTGACAGCTGGGGACGCATTAAGCAAAAGGTGGAAAACCGTAAGCTGGAAGAGCAGATGGATGAGTTGTTGGATAGCTTTGGTATTCGTGCCGTTTTAACGGCACACCCCACACAGTTTTATCCCGGGCGTGTACTGGCCATATCAACCGACCTCACCCAGGCCATTGTTAACGATGAAGTGGGCTATGCACGTGATTTGTTGCAGCAACTGGGTAAAACCGCTTTTTATCGCAAGCAAAAGCCTACCGCTTATGATGAAGCGCTGGCTTTAACCTGGTATCTGGGTAATGTTTTTTACCCTGCCGTGGGAGAGCTGATGGATCGTATCGACGAATTTTTCCCCGGTAAGATAGATCATAACAAGGAGTTGATTACCATGGGTTTCTGGCCCGGAGGAGACCGCGATGGCAATCCTTTCGTAAATGTGGATACCACACTGAAAGTGGCACGTAAGCTGCGTTTTACACTTTCTACCTGTTATCATAAAGAGCTAAAAGCCATAAAACGTCGTTTAAGCTTCGATGGAGTGTATGACATCCTCGATGAGTTGGATAATATGTTTACGGCTGAGCTGACTAATGTTTCGGGTGAGAATAATATTGAGCTTAACTACCTAATGAGTCAGCTCGATAAAGTAGAGAAGTTACTGAAAGAAGAGCACCAAAGTTTGTTTATTGAAAGAGTGCAGTCCTTCAAGCGTAAGATTAAGCAGTTTGGCTTTTTCTTCGCCAGTATCGATGTGCGACAGGATAGTCGCATTATAGGTAAAGCCTTTGAGGAGGTGATGCGTGTAAACCCAGAGTTATTCCCGGCCGATTTGTGGCAACTATCGGAAGAGGAACAGCTTAATAAGCTCCTGAAAGTGAAAGGACGCATCGATACTTCTGTGTTTGAAGATGAGCTGGTGCGCGATACCCTAGAGTCGATGAAAGCCATCCGTAGCATTCAGAAGGAGAACGGAGAACGAGCCGCCCATCGATATATCATTAGTAACTGCCGGGGCACCATCGATATTGCCAAAGTAGTAGCATTGGCGCGCTTGTGCAGCTGGGGCGATGAGCCTTTAACGCTGGATATTGTGCCTTTATTTGAAACAGTGGACGATCTGAAGGGTGCCGGTAATGCCATGAAGGTGCTATATAACCACCCACGATATAAAACACACCTGGCCAATCGTAATAACCGTCAAACAGTGATGCTGGGATTCTCCGATGGCACCAAGGATGGAGGTTATCTTATGGCCAACTGGGGTATTTATCGTGCCAAGGAAGATATTTCGCTCATATCGCGTGAGAGCGATGTGGAAGTGGTCTTTTTTGATGGCCGCGGCGGACCGCCGGCTCGTGGAGGTGGTAATACACATCTATTTTACTCGGCATTGGGTAAAACCATTGATAGCCATCAGATTCAGCTTACGATACAGGGGCAGACCATCAGTTCACACTATGGTATTAAGGAAGCTGCGGCTCACAACCTGGGGCACTTGCTTACCGCTGGATTTGAGAATAATCTATTCAACCGCACTGCCTCTGATTTGAGCGCTGCCCAGCGTAATCTTATCGAGCAGATGTCGCAAAGTGGCTATGATAAATATGCCGCGCTGAAAGCACATCCTTTGTTTATGCCGTTCCTGGAGGAGCGCAGTACCCTAAAATATTATGGATTGGCTAACATTGGTAGTCGTCCATCTAAGCGGGGATCGAAAGATAAGCTGGTATTTGATGATTTGCGCGCCATTCCTTTTGTGGGTGCATGGAGCCAGTTGAAGCAGAATGTACCAGGTTTCTATGGTCTTGGCACGGCTCTGAAAGAGCAGGAAGAAGCCGGTAACCTGGCTGCCTGTAAGGAGTTGTACAACACTTCTATCTTCTTCAAGGCCTTGATCTCAAATAGCATGCAGAGTATGAGTAAGGCTAACTTTGCGCTTACCAAGTACATGGAAAACGATGCTAAGTTCGGTGAGTTCTGGTCTATTATACATAACGAATACCTACTGACGCGCGAAATGGTACTGAAAGTGTCGGGTGATAGTGAATTGCTGCAAGACAATGCACGGAGTCGTAACAGTATTCGCCTGCGCGAAAATGTGGTATTGCCTTTGCTGGCCATTCAGCAGCATGCATTAATAGAGATACAGAAGCTGCAGGACGAGCCTAATGATGAGCATCTGGCACTGTATGAGCGCATGGTAGTGCGTTCCTTGTTTGGCAATATCAATGCCAGCAGAAACTCTGTTTGATGTAATACAATTTTAAGACTGTTTTTTTAATACAATTACACCAATTCCAAAGCGCCGCCTTCAATTTGAAAGCGGCGCTTTAATATATTCAAAAAAGTTAGTCCTTTTTAGTTTCGAATAGGGTAGGTTTAAAGGTTAGCATCACCCAGGCCCAATTATTGGCAGCATCGTTATTCTCAACGCCTTTCACCTCGTACAGTCCGTCGCCGGCGAACATATGCGAGTAGCCAAAATCGAGTTGTACCCTCCCTTTGTGCGAGTAGCCACAGAAAATATCAAGCTCGGTGCCCAATCCCTGATTGCCTGAAACCATATCGCCATGCGCACTGAAGAAATGAAGAGCGGCATTGAATTTTACTTTCCCGGGCTTGGCATCGGCTTTCAAATAAATATCATGCAGCCCCACGTTATTGATGTGGTTTTTCACGAAGAAATAATCCATCAGGCCATTGAATTTGTGATTTGTTCCAAAAAACGGATTGAAGGAATTGTTCTTATCCGCCCCCTCCTGATCGGTTCCGGAAAGTAACTCATAGCCTCCACCCACATTAAAAATATCGTTAAGAGCCGTTGTGGCATCCACCGATACATTAAAGGCAGATATATCAGTTTCATTAATGGCGGGGTTTTTTCCAAACTGATAGTAGAAGTTACCGGCCAGCTGAACTTCCCCTAAGGAGGTTTTTAGGTGGGTACCAATGGTGGTTGTCTGGGTGGTCTCCTGATCCAGCTGCTCCGCATCGACCCAGTAGGGGCGTGCCAGGTTCATAAGCAGGAAGCTGGCGGCATAACTGTCGCCTATTCGATTCACCCACAGGTACTGCATAGCTTTGTAGGCATCGGGCCCCCGGTAGATATTACTGTTGAGCGACGAGTTGTTATAGGCAAGGCCCAGGTGAGCATTGAAGAGGCCGCTGTATTTGAATACGGCCACATCATGCGAGCGTCCCTGCTGTGCCCAGCCTACACTGCCCAGCATACGATGATCGTCGTACACCAGCTGCTGGCGACCGGCTTTTAAAGAAAACTGAGGGTCGATAAACCACTCGGCCCAAGCCTCATGGAGCCATAAGTCACGATTAGCATTGTCGGTGAGCTGTTGCTCCGCGCCCCAGTTACGCACATCCTGCATCACTATGCCAATGGCAAAATCTTCATTTTTAAAATCCAGGTTTAGGCGCGTGCGCTGGCTGGTGATGAAAGAACCCTTTGTGTCGTCTGTAGCCGGTGTTTTCAGGCCATGGCTGTATTCGCTACGCGGACGCAGTTCTGCCGATAGCTTAAACTGAGCATAGCCAGTACTATAGCTCAATAGTATAATTGTTACGCAAATTATATTCTTGATTTTCATACGCTATGGTTTATTTCATTGAGGTGATATAACCGGCTTCTCTATTTTTGGCTTCTTCCTTCCATTTCGGTACAATGGTATTGAGGAACTCCTTTTTCTCATCCTTCAGCTTCTTCATGGGTAACCCTATGTAGGCCTGTGCCTTGGCTTTGGTTGTGATATCGGGATAGGGCACGGGCTCGTTGTGTCCCAGATCGGCCAGTACGCGGGCCAGTTTAATGCGTCCTTCCTGAGCGACGGTGATACCGGTGGCAATTACGCGACTTGTTTCCACAGGCGAGTGGAATGAACCACCATGACTGGCTGCTGCGTAATCCCAGCGCCACTGCGCATGTCTGATGTCCATCAGGATGTCTTTCATTTGTGCTTCGTTGGCACCCAGGTCCCATGCTTTCTTGGCTTCCACATGCATGTGTACGATTAGCTCTTCCAGCTTATCGCGGTTTTCGATAATGCGGTCTTGCCGTTCATATACATCAGCCACCAGGCTGGTGGTCTCCTCACGGTGACACACTTGACATGAGTTGGCCACATTGTTCAGTGGACTTTGTATATGATGATCAGTAAACTTAATACCGCCTTCGCTCTTATAGGGCATGTGGCAGTCGGCACAGGAAACGCCGCGCTTGGCATGCACGCCTGTGAGGTAAACTTCGTAGCCGGGGTGCTGCGCTTTAAGCATGGGGGCACGACTTAGCTGATGCGTCCAGTCCGAGAACTCTATATTATCATAATACTCCTCCATGGCCTCAACCGACATGCCCTTGTCCCAGGGAAGTGTCAGGTAAGGCACGCCGGGGTGTGTTTTCTTGTTGAAATAATACTCCACGTGGCACTGTGCGCAGACTAAAGAGCGCATTTCCTGATGTGAGGCATCATTGATATCCTTGCCGGTGCGCTCAAAGGCTTCCACCAGTGCAGGACGTGTGATTTTCAGATTCATGGTCTCCGAGTCATGGCAGTCGGCACAGCCAATGTTATTCATCACCTCGGCACCTTTCTCATCCCAGCTTCCTTTGTAAAATTCTGCAGGTCCCATTTCGGCCATTAGGCGGGGCACATCGGGGCTTTTGCAGGTCCAGCAGGTATTGGGCATGGGACTCTTACTATCGGCGGAAGGAGCTCCGGTACGCAGGGTTCTCTGAATATCGTCAATGGCATGCATGTGCCCGCGACCCTGATTATAGTCTTTGGCAAAACCATAGCCGGCCCACAGCACCACCAGGCGCGGATCTACCTCCAGCATGTCTATCATGGCACTACCGTTGTATTTACTGGCAAAAGTGGTGTCTTTGGTTTTTATATAAGATTGATATTCCTTGGGGAAGTTCTGTCCCCACACTTCGTTGCGCGGTTCGGTAGGTGCATGCTTAACCTTGGGTGTATAGGCAAATACGGCTTCGGCACGGCGTTCCATAACGGATGAAGCCAGCAGTCCCAGTAAAAAGACAACTACAACGGTTAGTATAAAAAGCGCCCAGCCTAACCAGGGTTTTTCTTGTATTTGTTCACGAATAGGTTTCATAGATCATTTGATTTAGGTTATTTCTGATTTAATTTTTTTAGCCAGTCGGGCAGGGGGCTTTCGGGTACCGGTACCCTTGCGTGCGGAACGCTGGAGAGACTGTTCACACGCCCGTGAGGTGTCTCGCGGTGGCACTCCCAGCAATAACGGTCGTCGATGTTTTGGTGCATATCGGGTACTTGCGCCAGTAACTTGTCATCGGTAATGAGATACTCGTGGCAGCGCACACAGTTTTGTTGTACTACCTTTTGTCCTTCTTCCTTAATAAAGATGACCTGTGGCTCGGCGCGCATGGTAAATACACTGGCATGCCGCATCCCGTCCTTGGCTTTAAAGTAATAGGTGTTAAAAACATTGTTGTGCGGTACATGGCAGTCGTTGCAAGTGGCTACCTCACGGTGGGCACTGTGGCTCCAGGTGGCGTACTGGGGTGCCATAATGTGGCAATTCACGCAAGTAGTGGGCTCATCCGACAGGTAGGAGTGGGCTCTTGAAACATAGAACACATAGCAGCCCAGTCCAACTAAAATGCCGGCCGTTAGTAAAACGGGCATGCGCCAATGTTCGGGGGGCTTCAGGAAATCAAAGAATTTTTTGGGCATAAACGTTTGATTTAGATTAGCAATCAGTAAGATAGCTTACTTATGGTCTTGAATCAAATAAAAGGGTAGTTAATAGCTTATCAATATTTAGTCTAAATAGCTATTCTTCAATCCTTTACCAAGCACAAAGCCTGTGCATCACACAGGATGCACAGGCTTTGCAGTTGATTTTGTTATAATCTCGTCTCTTAATTAGTTGATCCAGTTCTCAACATCTTCCTTTGCCGTGCTGATGCTGCCTATGCCAAAGGTTTCAATTAATATGTTAGCCACATTGGGCGACAGGAAAGCAGGCAGGGTAGGGCCCAAGTGAATGTTCTTAACGCCCAGGTGTAGCAAGGCTAGTAACACAATCACCGCTTTTTGCTCGTACCAGGCAATGTTATAAACGATGGGCAGGTCGTTAATATCATCCAGACCAAATACCTCTTTCAGTTTAAGAGCAGTAACAGCCAGGCTGTATGAGTCGTTGCACTGCCCTGCATCCAGCACTCGGGGGATGCCACCGATATCGCCTAATGGCAACTTATTATAGCGATATTTAGCACATCCGGCGGTAAGTATCACCGTATCCTGCGGTAGTTCGCTGGCAAACTCAGTATAATAATCACGGTCCTTCATGCGGCCGTCGCAGCCCGCCATCACCACAAATTTCTTAATGGCACCGCCTTTTACGGCTTCTACTACCTTATCGGCCAGTTGAAGCACCTGATTGTGCGCAAAACCACCTACAATAGTGCCGGTTTCAATCTCGGTAGGAGGCGAACATTTTTTCGCGTGCTCAATGATGGCCGAGAAGTCTTTCGGCTGCCCGTTGACGCGATCGGGGAAATGCACGCAGCCGTCAAAGCCCGAGGATCCGGTGGTGTAAACACGGTCTTTGTACGAGGCTTTGGGCGGTACAATACAGTTAGTGGTGAAAAGGATGGGGCCGTTGAATGATTCAAATTCAGTGGTTTGCTTCCACCAGGCACTGCCGTAGTTACCCACAAAATTATCGTATTTCTTAAACTTAGGGTAGTAATGAGCGGGCAGCATCTCGCTGTGTGTGTAAACATCAATGCCTGTGCCCTGGGTTTGCTCCAGCAGATCCTCTAGGTCTTTAAGGTCGTGGCCGCTGATGAGGATGCCCGGATTATTGCCCACGCCAATATTAACCGAAGTGATTTCAGGATTACCATAGGATTCAGTGTTGGCTTTGTCCAACAGAGCCATTACTTCCACACCAAACTTACCACACTCCAGTACCAGTGGAACCAATTCATCAGCAGCGATGCTATCTGAGAGGGTAGCTACAAGGGCTTTCTTGGCGAATTGATAGATGGCTTCGTCTTCGTAACCCAGGTTCCAGGCATGCTCGCCATAGGCCGCCATTCCTTTCAGGCCGTAGGTAAGCAGCTCTTTCAAAGAACGGATGTCTTCGTTTTCGATGGACAGGATACCGATTAACAGGGCTTTTGACTCCATGTCGTTTTCATTAGCTCCCCGGTAAACGGCGCAGTCATGCAATTCGGCGGGCGGCTCAATTTGAGCCTTTATCTCATCCTGAACGGCATACCCTTCCTTTATTTTGGCCACAATTTTATTGCGGTCGAAGTTGGCATTGGTAATGGTTACAAACAGGGCATCGATGATGTACTTATTGGCCCTGTCCTGCGCCACCCCTTGTTGGTCGGCCAGCTGACTGAGCAGCGCTACACCTTTGGTTGTGTACACCAGCAGATCCTGAAGGTTGGCCACATCGGAGGTTTTTCCACATACTCCTTTGATTTCGCAACCCGTTCCTTTGGCTGCTTCCTGACATTGATAGCAAAACATACTCATGATGATCGGTATTTAAGTTATTGATTATGGTTTAAACTTTTTTGAGTCACAATGTATTCTCCTTAAGTTAAGGAATTAATAATTAATAGTTTCATTCATGGATGAATGAGTAGGGAGGTATTACACCCACTCTTCTTTGATTATTTCACCTTCAATGGATACCATGGCCAGTTTTAGCGGTATTTTACGCGAGGCGCGCTCCACTGCCATCTTAGCCTGTTGCAACAATCCGCCGCAGCAGGGTACCTGCATAATGGCCACCGTTAGGGTATTAATTTTAGCCTGGTCAATCATCTGAATCAGCTTATCTACATATATTTCCTGATTGCTATCGAGCTTGGGGCAGGCAATGCCTAAGCTTCTGCCCTTTAGAAATTTACTATGGAAGTTTCCCATGGCAAAGGCCACACAGTCGGCTGCCAGCACCATGTCTGAATCTCTGAAGTAAGGTGCCATTGGGTTGACCAAGTGCATTTGAACCGGCCATTGGCGGAGCTCTGATGAGGCTTCACCTGTAGGGTTCGATGGAGCTGAAGCTGCTGGGCGCTCTATTGAACGGGCTGCAGCTCCCGGGCAACCTCCTCCCGAATGTACTTGTTGCATCACCGACACCTGCGGTTTGTGTACTTGGCGGATTACATCATCAACGCGAAAGCTGAGGCTGTTTTCATTCTCTTTTAACCAGCTAACCGCTTGTTTTAGAAAAGTAATTTCGTTGTGTTCTTTCAGGTGCTTTAAATGGGCAACTACGGTATTGATGCCTTTTTCCACCATGATGGCAATTACCTTTAACTCATCATAAGGCTCAGCTTCGCGCTTTTCAATGGTCATGGCATCCTGCGGGCAATGATTTAAGCACGCACCCAATCCATCGCACATCAGGTCGCTTATAAGGCGCGCCTTGCCATCTATTATCTGCAAAGCACCTTCATGGCACGAGGGTATGCAAACACCGCATCCGTTACATTTATCCTCATCGATTTTTACTACGTCTCTTATCATTGTACTGCTTTTTTTGATCATTTTTACAGTAGCAAATGTAAGGCGGTGGCAGCACGATGTCTGTAACAAATGTTACAAAATCGGAATTAATTTATAATTTGGTACAAAATTACTGAATTCATGAAGATACTATTAAACTGTCCTTTATTTAAAGGCATCACTTATGGTGATATGGTACATATTCTGGATGAAATACCTTATCAGATAAAGAAATACGGCAAGGGGCAGATGATTGCACAAAGCGGTGATGAATGTCGCTCGTTGATGATTATGCTCAAGGGCAGTGTCAAAGGGGAGATGATTGACTATTCGGGTAAGGCCATTAAAATTGAAGATATTGAGCCACCCAAACCCCTGGCCATCGCTTTTTTGTTTGGTGAGAATAACCGCTGTCCGGTGAATGTGGTGGCCAATAATGAGGCCGAGTTGCTACTCTTGCCCAAAACATCGGTCATCTCTCTTATGCAACGGAGCGATATCTTTCTGAGTAATTTCATGAATATCATCTCCAGCAAAACGCAGTTTCTATCCGATAAAATTCGTTTTCTGTCATTTCAGACCATACGTGGCAAAATTGCCCATTACCTCTTGCAGCTTTCCGGATCGGTAGATGGTGAATTGATACTGCCGAAAAGTCAGGAGGAGCTGGCCAATATGTTTGGGGTGGCCCGTCCTTCGCTGGGGCGTGCCCTTCGTGACTTGCACAATGAAAATATTATAGAGGCAAGGGGAAAGAGCGTGAAAATTATGAATCGGGAAGCCTTGATTCAACAGCTGAAAAAATGATATGAGCGCAACAAAAAAAGTGGTGGTGTTAAGTTGCGAGCATGGTGGCAATGCGGTGCCCGATTCTTACAAAACCTTGTTTGAAGGAGCGGAAGAAGTGCTGAAGACTCATCGTGGATATGATTTGGGAGCACTTGATTTGTTTTGTGCTATAAAAAGTAATGATATTTTTCATAGTCAGGCTGCTACGATTAGTCGTTTACTTGTGGATGTGAATCGTTCGCACCATAGGCGTACGCTATTTTCTGAGTTTACCAAGGCTTTATCATGCGAGGAGAAAAAGCGCATCCTGAGTGATTACTACGATGCCTACCGGCAGCCTTTTGCAAAGAAGGTTTTTGATTTATGGTCACAAAATAAAACAGTGTTGCATCTGTCTGTTCATTCCTTTACACCTGAATTGAATGGCCATGTGCGACAAACTGATTTTGGTATTCTGTATCATCCCGGGCGCATCGAGGAGAAGCAATTTGCCTTGCTCTGGAAAAAACAACTTAAGAACAGACTGCCACATTGTCGTGTTCGTTTCAACTATCCATTTTGTGGCAAGCCCGATGGTTTCGTGCGCTATTTTCGCGATCGGGAGGAAGAAAAGTACCTGGGCATCGAATTTGAGATGAATCAGAAATATGCCGGTAATCAGGAGGTTTACAAGCATGTTGTTTCTGCTTTTAATGCGGCCTTGTATGCCTGGAGGAAGTGATGAGTTGGAGAACAACAAACCCGCTTTGAAAAGAATGCCATTCTATGGTAGCTATCCTGTTTCTACAAATTGCTAATGCTGTTGATTGTGCTGAGGATATTGAGCGCATTAATTCGTTCACTGTTTAAAAATTCAACAGTGTTGAATTTTTAAACAATAAATATAACAAACTGATTGACAGGTGACTATATTGCATTTCAACTAGGAGTGTTGAGAAATTCTACAATTCAACGCTGACAATCCGTTTCGGGCACACTGTTAATTGTCTGGTTACATGCGTGTTATGTGGTTTAGGTATTATTATTGGGTAGTCTTATAATAATGAGGATCTATTATATAATAAATAATAATGCTAAAACCCTAATGTCATGAACTACAGATTGTACCTTATCGGCGTTGTATTCTGCTTTTTTAGCTTTACGACCCTATGTGCGACCAGTCCGGCTGTTGGAATGGCGCAAGAAGAAGAGGCTCTGGAGGTCCGTTACTCATCTGATTTGTATCATTTAGTGATGGACTGGATTGTTGAATATCAGGCCTTAACACCCACTGCTATCCAAGCAAATGAATTAACCGATGCTTTTGCTTCTGATAATAAGCACCTTAGTTTTGTGTCTGACGAGACCATAAATTCCCTTGCACAAGGCTCGCATTGGAAAGTAGTAGTGGGCCATGATGCCATTGTGCCGATCATTAACTCTAACAATCCATTGCTTCAGGAGATAGGTGTTCAGGGGCTAACTGCTGAAAAATTAGCTTTGCTTTTTAAGGAGTCAGCCGAGCAAAACTGGGCAACCTTACTGGATGATGTTCCAAACCACCCGCTCCATTTTTACCTATGCGATGATGGATCGATTGTTCAACGACTTGGTAATTTCATCCACTCAGAACCAGATCTGATAAATGCCAGGCGTGTGTTAAGCTCAGAGGAGCTGATTGCCGCTGTACAAAAAGATAAGTATGCTATTGGATTCTGTCGATTGAACGAAATCCGTCAGGTTGATGCAAACGAGTGGATTGAAAACATTTCATTGGCACCCATTGACAAAAATGGCAACCGGCGCATTGATAATTTTGAGGATGTTTACAGTACTCCTTCAGCCTTGGCCAGAGGGGTTTGGATTGGGAAATATCCATCAGCGCTAAGCGGAAATATCTATGCTGTTACGGCGCAAAAGCCAGTTGATGAAAGTACTGTGCAGTTTCTTACTTGGGTGCTTTCAGAAGGAGGGCAGTTGTTGAGTGAGTACGGATATAGTGATTTAGCCTCAGCTGAGAAACGTGCGTATATTGATTTAGTAGTGCAACCAGAACATATGTTGGCTCAAACAGTAGCGCAAGAGACATCTAATAAATGGTGGGTTGTATTACTTGGATTGCTCGCTGGTGCCATCGTCTTGATTTATCTGTTGGCTCAGCTTGTTATGCCACGCTCCACTTCGGCTGGCGCAGATATTCATAGTTCATCTGTTTTAAACGAAAACACCATTGTGGCGCCTAAAGGGTTGTATTTTGATAAAACCCATACCTGGTCGTTTATTGAGAAAAATGGTTTAGTTCGAATTGGTATCGATGATTTTATGCAGCACATCACAGGAGAAATCACTCGTGTAATGCTAAAGCGTCCCGGCGAAAAAGTGGAAAAAGGGGAAAAGCTACTCACCATAAGTTGTGTGGGTAAGCAACTAACCATTTATTCACCCATTACAGGAGTTATCAAGCAGGAGAACCAACAGCTTCTGAGCCATTCGACACTAATCAATAGTTCGCCCTACAACGAAGGATGGGTGTACCTGATTGAGCCTTTAAACTGGTTTAGAGAGATACAGTGTATGTTAATGGCAGATAGCTATAAGGCCTGGTTGAAAGCAGAGTTTATGCGTTTGAAAACATTCTTATCCTATGCCGCCCGTTCAAATACTGCAGTCTATCAACACATAATTTTGCAAGATGGAGGTGAGCTACACGACCATGTTTTGGCCGATTTAGATCCTGAGGTATGGGAGGAATTTCAAACCAAATTCATTGATAAAGTCTGAAGACCCGGATGCAAGAAAAAAGAATTACCGTGTATATAAATTGTGTAACTGTTTTATAACATATAATTGATGCATGTAACTTTGGTTATTTATCAGCATTTTACAATGATGTAAATAACCATTGTATAATCAACCACTCTAAGCAGGGCATGAAAAGGCTCAAAAATATTTTATTTAACAGAAAATCTGTCAAGCGGGTTTTAAAGCCGCATGTAAAGTTCCATTCTTCCATTTATGGAAGAGTGGTCTTTTTTATTTTTATTTCAGTCGTCTTTTTATTTGTTTCTTTTTGGGTCATATTCAGATCTTTAAACGAACAGTACTTTGAATCCGTGCTGCACGATAAGGGTATGAATATCGGTTCATTAGTAGAGGGCGCACTGTATCGGTCAATGCTCGAAAATGATCGTCAGTCGCTTCAGAATACGCTCGATATTATTGATACTATGTCGGGTATTGACGATGTTAACATGTACGATACCAATAACAACCTTGTTTACACTTCTATTTCCAGAGATTCATTGCACCATAGCGATCCGGATTGTAAAAGCTGCCATATAGATTTCGCATCCATGTTTGAAGAGAAAGAGAAATCTTACCGAGTTATTGATGTGGAAACGGAATGCAGCATGAATCAGAACCCATTTAACAGCCGACACCTGTTAATTAAATCACCGATTTTAAATTCTCCCAGTTGCTCAACCACTGACTGTCATGCCCATTCCCAAGAGGAAGAAGTGCTCGGTTCCTTACTGATTAAGCTACCGATGAAGGATCTGGATGATGCCCTGTCGGCTTCCACAAAAGATTACATCATTTTGGCGGCCATCATGTCTTCGCTGCTGTTTATCTTTCTTATTTTGTTTACCTATAAACAAATCGAAAACCCATTGAATGCCATCATCAGAGCCAGCCAGGCTGTCACTAAAGGAGATAAGAGCACCCGACTGGAGATTAAGACCCGGCAATTGTCAGATATCAGAACTGTTTCCCTTGCATTTAATAACATGTTAGATAATTTGCAGGCCGCCAATAAGGAATTGCAAAACTGGTCGAAACAGCTGGAGTATAAGGTGCAAAAAAAGAGCGAGGAGTTAGGTCAGGTTCAAAACGAACTTATTAATATAGAGCGCATTGCTTCGCTGGGTAAATTATCTCTTTCCGTAGCTCATGAGATAAATAATCCGTTATCTGGCATTTTGGTTTATGCCAAGTTAATTCAAAAGCAGTTGCAAAAGGTTTTAGCGGATGAAGACAAAAAAGAGCCCTTATTAAAGAACCTCAAACTCATTGAAAGCGAAACCAAGCGCTGTGGCGATATCGTGAAAGGCTTATTGGATTTTTCCCGCAAAGATCAGAATGACTTTGAAGCCAAGCATATACACGATGTACTCCACGAAACCTACGAATTGATGGCCCATTCGATGAAAGTAGCAGGGATTGATTTTGTGGTTGATTTTGGCGCGAGAAATGACTTAATTCACTGTAGTCCTAATCAAATCAAACAGATTTGTATTGCTATTTTGGTGAATGCGTCGGAAGCTGTTTCCGAAAATGGGGAGATCATCTTCCGAACCTCTAATCCCAACGATGAAAGTATCCGTATTGAGGTGATTGATAATGGTGTTGGAATTCCGGAGGCAAATATTCAGCGTGTTTTTGAGCCATTCTTCTCAACCAAAGAAAAGACCAGTGGCATTGGTTTGGGGCTGGCCATTGTGCATGGCATCGTTCAAAATCATAATGGTAAAACAGATATTGTTTCAGACAAAGGAAAAGGTACATCTATCATTATAACCTTACCTTTAGCTAATACATAATGAGAAATGACTATGGCTACTAAAATATCAATATTAATTGTTGACGATGAAGCATCGGTGAGAGATTCGCTGTATCAATGGTTTATTGAAGACGGGTATCGGGTTGAGTGTGCGGTAAGTGCTAAAGAGGCCTTGGCTAAACTGGAGGCCGAAGTTTTTGATATTGTGTTGGCCGATATCAAAATGCCGGGCATGGATGGGCTGGAAATGCTCCGCCGCATTAAATCAATGGAAACGAGCCCCATTGTTATTGTTATGACTGCTTTTGCTACCGTGGATACGGCTGTTCAGGCGCTTAAAGATGGTGCTTACGACTATATTACCAAACCCTTCGATCCGGATGAACTTTCTCATTTAATCAGGAATGCCTGTAAACAAATTACTTTGGAGGCCGAAAATGAAATGCTTAAAGAAAAGGTGGTTTCGTTGGAAAATGTGGAGGATTTGATTGGCGATAGCGAAGTCATGCGTCAGCTGATGCAGGAAATTGGCAGCGTTGCACAGTCGAATGCTTCAGTGATTATAACGGGCGAAAGTGGTACGGGCAAGGAGCTGATTGCACGCGCTATTCATGCCAATTCACCGCGTAAATATTTTCCTTTGGTCATCGTCCATTGTGGAGCCCTGACAGAGAGCTTGCTCGAAAGCGAACTGTTCGGGCATGAGAAAGGCGCATTTACAGGGGCCGTTTATAATCGCAAGGGCCGTTTTGAAATGGCTGATTGCGGAACGATTTTTTTGGATGAAATAGCCACCATCCCACCTAAAATGCAAATTGAACTGCTGCGGGTTTTGGAAACCAAAAGTTTCGTAAGGGTAGGAGGTAATAAGGATATTTGTTCAGATTTCAGAGTGATTTGTGCCACCAACAGGGATTTGAAAAGCATGGTCGATAAAGGCCTCTTTCGCGAGGATTTATATTACCGGCTGAATGTGATCAATATTAATGTGCCTTCGTTGCGCGATCGAACAGAGGATATTCCTTTGTTGGTTGATTACTTCATAAAGAAATATTGTCTTTCAATGAATAAGCCGCTTATCACTGTGGAGCCATCCGCACTGAATCGGCTGGAAGAATTTCCTTTTCCAGGCAATATTCGCGAATTGGAAAACATGATTGAACGGGCCATTGTTATTGGCGACGGAAAAAAAATTCGCCTTAAAGACTTGCCTATTGGTAAGGAGTTGGTCAGTAGTTCATTCGAAAGTCTGGAGGACATTGAAAAGGATCATATCCTCTCCATTTTAAACAAGTATAGCTGGAATATTACAGCTGCTGCCAAGGCCCTGAAGGTAGACCGGGTAACCCTTTATAATAAAATCAAAAAATACCAGTTGAGTCCCGAAAAGTAATCGTCTGGCAACAATTAGTACCAACGGGCTTGTTAAATACACGCAGCCGCCTCGAACACAAAGCTCCTGAGTAATGAATCCTGACAAAATCACTTTAATAGCTTTTGGCCAAATAGAGAAAGGTTTTCTTGAAACGATTGCCAGAGATGTGGAGCAGGAATTTCTGATGAAGGTAACAATTACAGATGGCTATTTGGATTTAAGTAAGTACTTTGACTCGGCACGCAGGCAGTATAATGCCAATCGCTTAATTGAAACCATAGAAAAGGATTATGCTGCTGATACAAGCAAGACAGTTGGCTTGTTTACAGTGGATTTGTACATTGATATTCTCACATTCATCTACGGACAGGCTTATTTAAATGGTCGATCTGGTATTGCATCCATGTTTCGCTTGCGTAACGAACGTTATGGGCTGAGCCGTAACGATGCATTGATGTTGCAACGTTTTACAACCGAAATTATTCATGAACTGGGACATACTTTTGGCTTAATTCACTGCCATGTTCCCGGCTGTGTAATGCAGGCCAGTACTTATGTCGAGGATATCGATCAGAAAGAACATCAGTTTTGCTACCATTGTAAAAGCCTGTTAAACCATCGGCTTAACAGCCGCCTGTAGTCCTAAAAATTGCAGATGCCTTTCGATTAAGTTCGTCGTGAACCTTAAGTTAGCTCGAATTGCTATTTTTGAGCATTACAGAACTGAGCAAGAAAGAGCAGGAAATAGCATAACAAAGCTATCTTTGTTTTTATTTTATTGCTTTTATGTAGGCTAGACGGATTAACCCCACTCAGAAATTTCTGATTCGCTGGGTAGTTTGCATCGACAGAGCCATGATATGTGTTAGTATTATACCATTGCGGATGATTGGTTTTGTATGCCTCCAATTGTGCAAGAAAAGGCACTGGACGAGAAGTTTATGGGATTGTGAGAGGCGCAGGTATGGAATGCATCAGCCCCAATCCGCTGATAGAGCTTTTGTAAAGGATGATAAACTGCGTAAAAATATAAGAAATTAATAAAAAGAACATAGCGAGAATATTACAACATTATGAATTCCGAACAGATTTTTTACATCATAATTGCCATTGTTAGTGGGCAATTTATTTTTGAGCAATGGCTAGATTTTCTAAACCATAAACATGTCACTTCTGTAATTCCCAAAGAACTGGAAGGCATTTACGATGAGGAGCAGTACAAAAAACAGCAGAATTACAAAAAAGCCAATTACAGTTTTGGTTTACTGAGCGATTTAATAAGTTTCCTGATAATGGTGGCTATGCTGGCGTTAGGCGGTTTTGCCTTAATTCATCAATGGGTAATAGCCTTAAGCGGCAGTGTAATTGTGCAATCGTTGCTATTTTTCGGAATAATTGGATTAGGCTCATCCATCATCAGTTTGCCATTTAGTATCTACGGAACTTTTGTGATTGAGGAGCGCTTTGGTTTTAATAAAACCTCGGCAAAAACCTTCGTCTTGGATATGTTAAAGTCCATGTTGCTTTCGGTGGCGATTGGCGGACCAATTATGGCACTAGTTATTTGGTTGTATACTATTGCAGGAGGCTATTTTTGGTTGTATGCCTGGCTGGTCATCAGTGGGTTTACCATATTTATGACCATGTTTTACACCTCTGTTATTTTGCCTTTATTCAATAAACAAACGCCTTTGGAAGAAGGGGAATTACGCTCAGCCATCGAAGCTTTCTCACATCAGGCCGGCTTTAAGCTCGATAATGTGTTTGTGATGGATGGTTCAAAGCGAAGCACCAAGGCCAATGCTTTTTTTAGTGGACTGGGAAGTCGTAAACGCATTGTACTGTACGATACCCTGATAAAGGATTTGAGTACCGAAGAGATTGTGGCAGTTTTGGCGCATGAGATAGGGCATTATAAGCTGAAACACACCTTATCGGGAACTATTATTGGGGTTATTCAAATGGGTATTATCCTGTTTTTATTCGGATTGGTGGTTAGTAATCCTTTGTTGTCAGAAGCTTTGGGTGTTAAGGAGCCTAATTTCCACATAGGATTGTTGGTATTTGGTATTATGTATTCACCTGTATCATTTATTACGGGTATTTTCATGACGATAATGTCTCGCAAAAATGAATATGCGGCCGATGCTTATGCCAATGGCTTTGGATTGGGTGAGGCGCTGATAAGCGGCTTAAAAACCATTTCGTCCAATGCTTTAAGTAACCTGACGCCGCACCCTTTGTATGTCTTTTTTCATTATTCGCACCCGCCATTGCTGCAGCGAATTAAAGCGATAAAAGGAAAACAAGAAAGTGCTTAGTTGTCAATGATTATTCAGCTATAATATGAGCATCTCAAATGAACAGTTTACCGGTTTGCCAGTTTTTCAGTTGATCAGTTTTTTGATTAACCAGATTAACCAGTTCCCCAGTTTCTCAATTTTTCATTTCACCAGTTTTTCAACTCATAAACTCATCAAAAAATGCATGTAGAAATAATCACCATAGGCAACGAATTATTAATCGGTCAGGTGGTGGATACCAACTCGGCCTGGATGGGGCAGCAACTTAACGATGCCGGCTTTGATGTGTTGCGTATCACCTCCATACAAGATACGGCAGCGGCCATTGAAAGGGCGCTTAATGAAGCCTTGGAACGTGTGGATATTGTGCTACTGACCGGTGGTTTAGGTCCCACCAAAGATGACATCACCAAGCAGACGCTGGCCCGCATATTTGATTCGCCTTTGGTGTTTCATCAGGGCGCGTACGATAACATGGCCACCTATTTGAAGGGACGGGTGAAAGGCATTAATAAGCTGAATGAAGGACAGGCCTATGTGCCGGCCTGTTGCGAGGTAATCAATAATCCGGTAGGTACTGCTCCGGTGATGTGGTTTAATCGTCCCGGTAAAGTGGTCGTATCTATGCCGGGTGTGCCCATTGAAATGAAGACAGCCATGCGTGAGGCGGTGTTGCCACGGCTTAAAAAGAGCTATCACACGGGGCATATCATCCATAAAACCATACAAGTGTTTAATGTGCCCGAAGCGGTGCTGGCCGAGCAGCTGGCGGATTGGGAGGAGAGCATACCCGATTATATTTCACTGGCTTATTTGCCCAATCCGGGTAAAATAAGGTTGCGGTTGAGTGCCAAAACTCATGATCGTGAGCTGGCGCTACGCGATTTGGATAAGCTCACGGCATCCTTGCATGCCCTTGTGGGGCAACATATCTATGCAGAGGAGGACAAGCCGGTGCATGAGTTACTGGGCACATTGCTAAAAGAAAAGGGTCAAAGCATTGCGGTGGCCGAAAGTTGTACGGGGGGTAATATGGCACACCTGATCACTATGGTTGCTGGTAGCTCGGCTTATTTTAAGGGCGGCGTGGTGGCCTACGACAATTCGATTAAAGAAAAGGTTTTAGGTGTTCAACCAGATGTGCTGGAAAAGTACGGAGCCGTGAGTCAGGAAGTGGTAAGGCAGATGGCTGAAGGTGGTCGGCGTTTAATGAATACCGATTACGCCATTGCCACCTCGGGCATCGCCGGGCCGGATGGGGGTACAAAGGAGAAGCCTGTGGGCACCGTATGGATTGCCATCGCGGGCGATTTTGGGGTGCGCAGCCAATGCTTTAATTTCGGCAAAATGCGCGCGCGCAACATACAGCGAGCTTCGGAGGCGGGTATGATCATGTTGCTGCAGGAGTTGAAGGTTTAGTGCCCGAAAGTAACGATTCTCTCTTTACAAGCTGCTCATAAAGACACGTTCCCTTTACCGCAGCTAAGTTATTTTTACTTAACTTTGAGTGCAATAATGGAGAATTCATTTTTAGGGAGTTTACAATAATTTAAAAGAAAAATGAAAAAACACGTTAATTATCCTGTTAGGTATTTGTAAAATCCGATAAAAATGCCGTATTTTGCGCTCTGTTTGAAAAATGTATCCGAAAAAAAACTGTTGAGCGATGTCAAGAGTATGTCAAATAACTGGTAAGTCATTCATGGTGGGAAACAATGTTTCTCACTCAAAGAGAAGAACCAAGAAAAGATTCGATATTAATCTTTTCAAAAAGAAATTCTATTTGCCCGAGGAAGATCGTTGGGTAAACCTAAGAGTATCAGCTGCAGGATTGCGTATGATCAACAAAGTTGGTCTTTTGGGCGCCCTGAAGCAGGCAAAAGAAAAAGGATTTATTGCTAACTATTAATAAGGAGTAGAAATGGCAAAGAAAGCAAAAGGTAATCGCGTTCAGGTTATTTTGGAGTGTACTGAGCACAAAGAAAGCGGACAACCAGGAACTAGCCGATACATTACCGTAAAAAACAGAAAAAATACTCCTGATCGCATGGAGTTGAAAAAGTATAATCCGATTTTGAAGCGTGTTACTTTACACCGCGAAATCAAATAAAACTGATTAACCATGGCAAAGAAAGCAGTAGCATCCTTGCAAAAAGGTGAAGGTAAAGGTCACACTAAAGTGATCAAGATGGTAAAGTCGCCTAAGACCGGTGCGTATTCGTTCCGCGAGGAGATTGTAACCAACGATATGACAAAAGAATTTTTCAAGAAATAATTTTTTGAAAAAATACTTATAAGAAAAGCTTCCTTGTTCTCAAGGAGGCTTTTTTATTGAAGTATTTTATATCTTTAGCGCTTAAATGTAAATGTAATATGGGTTTATTCGGGAGCTTTACAAAAGCCAAGAAGGAAAGTCTGGATAAAGGACTGGCCAAAACAAAGGAGAGTGTACTTAAAAAGCTGACCAGGGCCGTTGTAGGTAAAACAAAGGTAGATGATGATGTGCTGGATGAATTGGAAGAGGTGCTGATCACTTCCGATGTGGGGGTGGATACCACCTTAAAAATTATCGAGCGCATTGAGTCACGGGTGGCCAAAGATAAGTTTTTAAGTACCTCAGAGCTTAATGATATTCTTCGTGAAGAAATCGCACAGTTATTGGCCGAGAATCAATCGGACGATGTGAGCCAGTTTGAGTTACCCAAGAATGAGTATCCCTATGTAATTATGGTGGTGGGTGTTAACGGTGTTGGCAAAACAACCACCATTGGTAAGTTGGCCAATAAGTTTAAGCAAGCAGGCAAAAAAGTGGTGCTGGGTGCCGCCGATACCTTTCGGGCGGCTGCCATCGATCAGTTGGTAGTTTGGGCCGATCGTGTGGATGTGCCCATCGTAAAGCAGAGCATGGGCTCTGATCCTGCATCAGTGGCTTTCGATACCCTGGAATCGGCTAAGCGACAGGGTGCCGACGTGGTCATTATTGATACGGCCGGTCGTTTGCACAATAAAGTAAACCTGATGAGTGAGCTTACCAAGGTGAAGCGTGTGATGCAAAAAATTGTACCGGATGCCCCCAATGAGGTGCTGTTGGTGCTGGATGGCTCCACCGGGCAGAATGCCTTTGAGCAGGCTAAGCAGTTTACCAAGGCCACTGAAGTGTCCGCACTGGCCATTACCAAGCTCGATGGTACCGCTAAAGGTGGCGTGGTTATCGGTGTATCCGATCAGTTTAGTATACCCGTTAAATACATTGGTATTGGCGAGGGAATTGATGACTTACAGGTCTTCGACCGCAATGAGTTTGTAGATTCACTGTTTAAATAATCATCGTGCCTGATTTGAACATTGTGTTCATTCAGCGCTTTTAATAGAGGATGCCACCTTTACGTGCTGAGGGCTGTGGAGGTGGCTTGTTTATGTTGTAGCTATATTAACCCGTAATGCTTCAACCAATTACGAATTAATGTAAGAAATAAAATATGTCAGTGCGCAAAGGAAAGAAAGTGGATGTGGTAACCCTTGGTTGCTCAAAGAATTTGGTGGATAGTGAGTTTTTAATCCGTCAGTTTAAGGCCAATGGGATAGCGGTAGCACACGACCCTGAAACGCCCGAAGGAGAGGTGGCCATTATCAATACCTGTGGTTTTATAGCCGATGCCAAAGAAGAGTCCATCGATACCATCCTGGCTTTTGCAGAAGCTAAAAAGCGGGGCGACATCAAGCAGCTCTATGTGATGGGCTGTCTGTCGGAACGCTATCCGGGTCAGCTAAAGAGTGAACTGCCTGAAGTGGATAAGTTTTATGGTAAGTTCGACTGGAAAGACATTGTGAGCGAGATCGGTGCCACCTATCGCCGCGATTTAATGAATGAGCGCTCGCTGACAACACCTAATCACTATGCTTATCTGAAAATATCGGAAGGCTGTAATCGAACCTGTAGCTACTGTGCCATTCCCATTATTACGGGTAAGCATGTAAGCCGCCCCATGGATGATTTGTTGGACGAGGCGCGCCGTTTGCGCGATACCGGTGTGAAGGAGTTACAGGTAATTGCCCAGGATTTGTCTTTCTATGGTTACGATTTGTATAAGCGCTATAAATTGCCGCATCTGGTAGATGAGCTGGCAAAGATCGATGGTATCGATTGGATACGCTTGCATTATGCCTATCCGGCGGGTTTTCCCATGGATGTGCTGAAAGTAATGAACGATAATCCTAAGGTTTGTAACTACTTGGATATTGCCTTGCAGCACATAAGCGATCCGATGCTGGAACGCATGCGACGAGGGGTACGTAAAAATCAGACCTATCGTCTGATAGAAGAAATGCGCAAGCAGGTGCCCGATATTCATTTGCGTACCACTTTCATTACGGGTCATCCGGGCGAAACAGAGCAGGATTTCTCAGAGTTAGAGCAATTTGTGCGCGATGCCCGGTTTGAGCGTTTGGGTGTCTTTCCTTATTCACACGAAGACGACACCTATGCTCATAAGAAATACCAGGATGATGTGCCGGATGAACTTAAGCAGGAACGTGCTGAGCGAATCATGGAAATTCAAAATAGTATAGCCAAGGAAATAAATGCCGAAAAAGTTGGGAAAACCCTCAAGGTAATGATTGATAGGGAAGAAGGTGATTATTTTATTGGCCGCACTGAGTACGACTCACCGGAAGTAGATCAGGAGGTGTTGTTGCATAAGGATGAAAATGAAGCTTTAACTCCGGGTGACTTTTATCCGGTTGAAATTACGGGGTCGGAAGATTATGATTTATTTGGTATAGCCCGTAAGTAAGGCTTGCAATAATATATATAAACGCCAATCAGGTTCCATTTACAGGTGCAAGATTGGCGTTTTTTCGTTCGTGGAATGTAGTTTTTATGTGTTTAACTTTATTTTGCAAATATTAAACAAATGTAGTCTGCTTTAATCCGCAAACGTGTTATATTCGCTTCTGTAAGAATTATACGATGCATAGCTAAAGGTTTATTTTTCAACATTTAATGCTTAAAAAATAAAAATGTATGGGACGAATCAATGTCTTAATGACTAAAAAAATTAAAGAGGCCATTGAGGAAGAGCCGACGAGGGCTCAGGAAATTATTGATGCAGAAGTAAATTTGGGGATTTGTGTGACCGATGAGAAAGGTGATTACACCTATGTAAATCAGCGATATAACGAAATTTATGGCTATGCCGAGGGCGAGCTTGAGGGACAAAGTTTTATGTTGGTTGTTCCACCCGAGAACCACGCTCAGCTCAAAACCGCTCACGATATGTTTATTAAAAATGAATACGAGATTGTTCGTTACTGGGAAGTTGTAAAAAAGGGTGGAGAGCGCATTCAGGTGCAGGCTGCAGCAGCTTTTTTTAATAATATATTCGGCAGTAACGGAAAGGGTAGAAAAGTTACTTTTGTTTATTACGATGCTTAGGTTTCATTTATAACGGAAATCATCGTTTAAAAGCATTTGCATAATAAGAGGCACGTGAAGATTTTTCGCGTGCTTTTGTTTTTTTAGTCCAGCCCTTCACCTGCCTAAAAAGGCTGCGATTAACGATTTTTCAATTCATTCGTGTAACCCTTCATTACAGGGTGCGTAGGCGTTTGAGATTGGATTATACTATTACTAATTTAGGAAAATATAGGATGAAGTTGAGCTTTAAAAGCCGCCTGTTGCTATTGGTGGTAACCAGTGTGGGTGTGCTAATGGTTATGATGGTGTTGAGTATCAATAGTCTGATGCGTTTAGATACGGATTTCCAGACCATGAAAGATACGCAGATAAATGGTAACGTTGCAGTGCTGAAGATTACGGCCAACATGAATTATATCAGTCGTTTATCTCGCAATATGATGCTGGGCAGCGATTACGATAGTGATTATCAGAAGCTGGAAGATCGTATTAAGCAGATTGAAGAGGGCTTTATGACCCTGGAAGCTTCACTATCCGGAAAGGAAGAAACTGCCTTGTTTGATGACGCAAAAACGGCAGCATTAGCCTTTGTTTATGGGGCGCGCGATATTGCCGATCAGCTAAAAGCGTTGCCGCCGGCGGACAGATATTCCTTCTACACACAATATACCGAGCAGACTACAGATCTAGCCAATGCCTCGCGTCAACACTTTAATGCCCTAAGTCGCCTGATAGAAGAAAGTTTTAAAACGGGCATGGCAGCCTATGCCCACCGTATTACCCTGATGAAGCGGGTGCTTTTTATCGTTTCACTGGTGGCGGCTGCGTTTTTAATTGTGTTTGGTATTTTCTTTTCGCGTTCTATGCTCCGCTTGTTGGGTATTGATCCCTATGAACTATCGGCCATTGCCGGTAGCATATCTCAGGGTGATTTAAGGAGGCAAAAACAGGATAAAATAGTGAGCAACAGTGTGCAGGATTTCATTATTACCATGCAAGATCGATTGAACAAGGTAATTCAAAAAATTGTTGACTCTGCCAATAACGTTCATCAGGGTAGTCAGAATGTTAATGGCTCATCGCAAGATTTGAATGAAGGAGCCAACGAACAGGCTGCCGCCGCCGAAGAGATTTCATCGTCTATTGAGGAGATGTTGGCCAATATTGAGCAAAATACAGCAAACGCTAAGCTCGTAGAGGCAGCTACAAAAGAAGTGGAGCAGGGGATAATTGCCGTGAAAGAGAAAACTGTGAAGACCACCGAAGCAAATAGGTTGATCGTGGATAAAATAGCCATTATTAATGATATTGCCATGCAAACAAATATATTGGCCCTGAATGCATCGGTAGAGGCAGCCCGTGCCGGCGAACATGGTAAGGGCTTTGCTGTAGTAGCCGGCGAAGTGCGTAAGCTGGCCGAGGTAAGTAAGGAGTCGGCCGACGAGATTACTCAATTGAGTAATGACAGTCTGGAGCAGGCTGAGGAGGCAGTTAGTCAAATAGAAATGATACTGCCGGGTGTGAACGAAACTACCAATATGGCCATGGAGATTGCGGCAGCCAGCAGTGAGCAAATGCATGAAGCTAACCAGGTGAGTACTGCCATTACGCAGATGAATGCCGTGGCGCAACAAAATGCAGCAGCCAGCGAGGAATTGGCTTCTCATGCGGATGACTTGGCCGGTCAGGCTGACGAATTGAATCAGGTGGTGGCTCAGTTTATCCTTGATTAAGCGTGAGCTTAGGCCTGATTCTGTGAATGCTTCTTGAATAAAATAGGAGGCGCTGAATGATCATGTCGATCGTTTATGAGCTAATGTGTCCTATTAACTTATCCTCTTCGAGGATGCGATCTTCATATGGGTGAAAGTTAAAAATAACAGGGTTCAGCTCAATTTGAGTTGGACCCTTTTTCTTGCTATCCATCCTATGCCTGGCGTAATTTCAGCTAAATACCTGATCCTTCCGTAATTATTAATTTATTGCATTGCAATAAATTATAATTATTCGTATTTTTCGGTAACAAGAATACTTTAAATTCTATTTTCCATGAAAAAATTCCCTTTGTTAATTGCTGTTACCATGGCAGTATTGCTGGTTGCAGGCTGCACATTACCTTCAAAACAAGAAAAACAAGCTCCCCGTATTGCGCTCGAGGACTTTTTTAAGAACCCTGAGAAAGCTGGTTTTCAGATCTCTCCTGATGGGAAACACTTTTCCTACAGGGCACCCTATGAGAAAAGGATGAACATTTATGTTAAGGCGATTGGTGCTGATAGTGCTACTCAAATTACCTTTGAAACTGACCGTGATATTGCCGGATATTTCTGGGCTAACGAAAATCGTATTCTATATCTGAAAGACGATGGCGGCAATGAAAATTATAAGCTTTATGGTGTAAACATAGATGGAACAGAGGCGGTTTGTTTTACCGATTTTGAAAATGTACGTACCGGCATTATTGATGATTTGCGTGATATTCCTGAGGAAGTAATTATTAGCATGAATAAACGTAACCCGCAGGCCTTTGATCCTTACCGCCTGAATATCATAAGCGGTGAAATGGAGATGCTATACGAAAATCCGGGCAATATTACCGGGTGGATCACTGATCATAATGGAAAACTCAGGGCTGCCCTGGCTATTACCGATATGGTGAATCAGAGCTTGCTGTATCGTGAGAAAGAGTCTGATGAATTTAAAAACATATTAACCACTTCGTTTAAAGAATCACTTACCCCGTTCTTTTTTACTTTTGATAATAAAATGCTTTATGCCGCCTCGAATATTGGTCGTGACAAGGCAGAAATCGTAATTTTCGATCCTGTCACTGCTGAAGAGAAAGAAGTGCTTTTCGGGCATCCCGATGTGGATGTAAGTAGTTTAAGTTATTCGCGCAAGCGCAAAGTGCTTACAACCGCAAATTATACCACGGATATGCGCGAGCGCCACTTCTTTGATGAGAAATCGAAGGAATTGTATGAAAGGGTAGAGAAGGAACTTCCCGGTTACGAAGTGTTTTTTGTTAGCACCAACAAAAACGAAGATAAATTTCTGGTGCGCACCTATAGCGATCGTTCTTTAGGGGCTTATTATTTTTTGGATACTCAAACCGACAAATTAACCCACCTTACTGATATCAGTCCCTGGTTAAATGAAGATCAAATGGCTAAGATGAAGCCGATCAAATACACTTCGCGTGATGGTATGACCATACATGGCTATCTTACTTTACCGCTGGGAGTGGAAGCAAAAAACCTACCGCTGGTGGTTAACCCGCATGGTGGACCATGGGCGCGCGATCAATGGGGCTTTAATCCGGAAGTACAGTTTTTGGCTAACCGCGGATATGCTGTGTTGCAGATGAATTTCAGGGGATCAACCGGTTATGGCCGTGCTTTTTGGGAGTCGTCTTTCAAACAATGGGGACGTAGCATGCAAAACGATATTACCGATGGTGTCAATTGGATGATCGACCAGGGTATTGCAGACAAAGATCGCATAGCTATTTATGGCGGTAGTTACGGGGGATATGCAACCCTTGCCGGGCTGGCTTTTACGCCTGATTTATATAAGTGCGGGGTTGATTATGTTGGGGTTAGTAATCTGTTTACCTTTATGAATACGATTCCCCCATATTGGGAGCCTTATAAACAGATGCTGTACGAAATGGTGGGGCATCCGGTAAAGGATAGTTTGATGCTTGCCGAAGCCTCGCCGGTTTTTCATGCGGATAAAATAACAGCTGCCTTGTTTGTTGCCCAGGGAGCCAACGATCCGCGTGTAAAGAAAGACGAATCGGATCAGATGGTAGCTGCCATGAAAGAACGCGGTGTGGAGGTCAAATACATGGTGAAAGACAATGAGGGGCATGGTTTCCGAAATGAAGAAAACCGTTTTGATTTTTACAATGCAATGGAGAAATTCCTGGCCAAACAACTGGATAATCAAGCTGAGGAAGAATAAACATTTAATGATCGGATCTTTATCTGCGGACTTTAGATAAAGATCCGATCAATGAATGCATTCTTATATATCTTTTAGCCGCTTATAATCTGATCCATCGCTATGTCGTGGGGCTCAACAGGCAGCTGCTCGACCATCTGAAAATCAAAGGCCAGGCCTATCTTCAGGGCCGAGGGCAGACGCTTTAGAATCCGGTCGTAATAGCCGGCACCGCGTCCCATGCGGTTGTTATGCGCATCAAAGGCCACACCGGGTACCACCACTATCTCAATAATTGATTCGTCGATTAGTGCCGGGCCATTGGGTTCCGGTATGCCGTATTTAGCACCGGCCACCAGTTTATCTTCGCCCAGGTACTGTACTATTTTTAAATCCTGTCCGTCAATCACCGGCAGATAGATGGCTTTCTTTTTATACCACCTATTTATAAAGGCTTGTGTGGGTACTTCGTCGGCCATGGCCCAGTAGAGTAAAAGGGTCTTGGCAGTCTCAAAAAAGGGGCTGTCTTCCAGTTGCCTGAAGATGGCTTCCGTCTGTTTTAAACGATCGGTTTCACTAAGCTGTCGCTTGAGGGTGCTTATCTGTCGGCGCAGGGCTTTCTTTTGTTCTATCATAGTTGGATTTTTTAATGTTGGGTGCAGGTCCGCACTTATGGTCGATAGCGTGCCTCTAACAGTATTGCATGTGCATCGCGCTGCTCAATTAAATCGGAGAGTGTCAGTTCAGGATGCTCATGAAGATAAGCTTCAATGATTTTATAGGCTATAAATACAGCGGCTCTACCCGGTGATTCCTGTCCCAGGTGATAGGTAAAAGGGCTGTCGCCCACATATTTCTGAATAAGCATGCGTTCGGTATTATACAGGTGCTTTTGCTCAACCATGCTGGCCCAAATGGCGGCCTCATTTTTCCTGCACCAACGCAGTTCATCAGGGCTGTAATCAAACAGTAGGGTATCGTTAATAGTGGGTATCATCTGCTTGATGAAATACAATACTTTTGCCTGTGAAAGCATATTACTGATCAGGTCCTCATTTTTCATGGCAAAAGAGAAGTTGCCCAGTGCCATGGCCTTCATCACATCAGGTACCATTTTTTCAGGACTCATCTTTCGGCGCAGGTATTTGGGGACGGCCAGCCACTCATAAAAAATACAGTCGGCACCCAGGTATTTCTCCACACTTACCGACAGCCAGCTTGAATCCATGGCGATGGATTGGTTGAAGTAGGAAGTATGCAGGTAAACGGTGGGTATAGTTGCCTCGGGGAAGTAGTATTTATAGTGACGAAAAGCCTCTTCCAAATCGTCTTGCAAAGTGGCTGTGTTGCCATACTGTGCCTTACAGGCTGCGTACACCTCCCGATTTTCTTCGTAATTCAAAAAATGTTTCAGGCGCTCGGGGTATTGTGGGTGATTGGGGCTTCCAATGTTTATAATTTGCTGACTATAAGCATCCAGGTAGCTGCCGTATTGAGCTGACAGGGAGTCGATGTCGCTTGCCAAATGGGTTTCATCTATCTCAAACAGATCGATGAAAAAAGCTTGTGGCTGAACCCTTAGCTCAACATGATTTACATCGGGGCTCGAGGTACCAAATTTACAGCCCGTGAGTGTTATACCCATCAGACCAATAAAAAGAATAAATTTCTTCATCTTAAAGTTCAATTTTGCTGTAAAAATACGAAAGCTGCTAAAATAATCAGTTCGGGCAAAAAAAAGGTGGATGAAAACCATGATTTAGCTATGTTTGTAATGTTTTTTAACCTAAATGCATATTTCGATGAGACACATTGCCTCACTCATTACATTTTTAATTTTATTTAGTAACGCCCTCAATGCACAGGACGGTAAGCGCACGCGCCTGTCTTTTGTGCTCAGCCCCCAAATATCGTGGTTAAACTCCGATGAAGCCACTGTTGATGGCAATGGAAATTTATTTGGCTATAATTTCGGACTGGTGATGGATCGTTTCTTCGCACCTAACTATGCTTTCACTACCGGTTTAACCGTGAATACTACGGGAGGTAAGCTCGAATACACAGCCAGTGAAGTAGTGCCGGCAACCCATAATACTACCTACCGTCTTAAATATCTCGAGGTACCCCTGGCCCTCAAGCTACTCACCAACGAGTTTCATCGTTCGCGATACTACGGACAGTTTGGCCTCTCTACCCAATATAATATTAAAACCAACGATGGTGACGGTAACAGCATTAATAGCGAGGTGAAATTTTTTGATATGGGCTACCAGATAGGAGGTGGCATGGAGTATTCGCTGGGCGGTTCTACCTACATGATGTTAGGCCTTATTTACAATGGCGGTTTCATGGATGTGACCGATCATAAGGTAGACGACAAAGCTACGCTGAATCGATTAATCATACAGTTTGGCATTATTTTTTAGCATAAACAACATTAGGAAGTAACAATATACGAACCCATGAAGATTGTAGTAGCGCAGTTGAACTATCACATTGGCAATTTCAAAGCCAATACCGGTAAAATAATTGAAAGTATTACCGCCGCCAAGGGTCAGGGAGCTGATTTAGTGGTTTTTTCCGAGTTGGCCGTGTGCGGCTATCCGCCCTATGATTTATTGGAGCGTCAAAATTTTGTAAAAAGCTGTCGCGATGCCATTGAGCAGATTGCACAGGCTTGTGTGGGGGTTGCTGCCATTGTAGGTGGTCCAGAGCTTAATCCGGCACCACAAGGTAAAAATCTGTTCAATGCAGCATATGTGCTGGAGGAGGGCAGCGTAAAACAGATTATTCGCAAAACGCTGTTGCCCAATTATGATGTGTTTGATGAGTACCGTTATTTTCAACCTAACGATAGCTTTGCACTGGTGCAGTTGAAAGGGAAAAAGATTGCCCTGACCATTTGTGAAGATATATGGGATGATCAGCCCGTGGCCAACACTTTTGCCCGCGATAAGCTCTATACGCTATCGCCCATGGATAAGCTGATGCAACAGCAACCCGATATGGCCATTAATATAGCCGCATCACCTTTTTCGCACGCACAAGTGGATATCCGCCGTGATATTGTGTGCCACAAGGCGAAGGAGTATAATATTCCATTTGTCTATGTCAACCAGGTAGGGGCTAATACCGATCTTATCTTTGATGGTAACAGCATGGTGGTGAATCGACGAGGTGATATCGTACAGCAGGCTGCAGCCTTTGATGAGGCGCAGCTGTGTATCGATATGAACAGTGTTGATCAGGCACCCGTTGTGATGCCGGAAAGTAAACCTGCGGTTGCCTTGATTTATGATGCGCTGGTGTGTGGTGTACGCGACTATTTCGGAAAGATGGGCTTTCGCCAGGCTACCCTGGGACTGTCGGGCGGTATCGATTCGGCGGTTACCGTGGCCATTGCCACTGAGGCGCTGGGTAAGGAGAATGTACGTGTACTGTTGTTGCCCTCGCAGTATTCATCAGATCACTCCATTAAGGATGCAGTTGATCTGGCCGAGAACCTTGGCATACAATACAATATTGTACCCATAAAAGAGATTTTTAACAGTTGTAATTTCCTGATGAGCCCGGTTTTTAACGGGAAAGAAGCAGATGTGACCGAGGAAAATATACAGGCGCGCATACGAGGTACGCTGCTAATGGCGCTATCCAATAAGTTTGGCCATATTTTGCTCAATACTTCCAATAAAAGTGAGGCGGCGGTGGGCTATGGCACCCTTTATGGCGATATGAACGGCGGTTTATCGGTATTGGGCGATGTTTATAAGACCGATGTTTTTAAGTTGGCACGTTACATCAATCGTAGCCACGAAATCATACCTGAAAACACCATTGTGAAACCACCATCAGCCGAGCTGCGACCCGATCAGAAAGACTCTGATTCGCTGCCCGATTATGAGGTACTCGATGCTATTTTATTGCGCTATATCGAGAAAAATCAGTCGCCTGAAGATATTATTGAAGAAGGTTATGATGCGGATATAGTACATCGCACCGTTCGTTTGGTCAATATGAATGAGTATAAACGTTATCAGACAGCGCCCACTTTGCGTGTTTCGGCTAAGGCCTTTGGAAGCGGTCGTCGCCTGCCGTTGGTAGCTAAATATTAAGTTTAACTGCACTTGTTTGCCCTTAAAGGCATGCAAAGTCAGCTTTTTTTTTAAATTTGCATGTTATATAACATAGTTTTATAACACCCTTGAGATGCCTGCAAAAAACAATACTACCCTTGAAGCGCCCACAATAAAGGATATTTCAAAGTTATATGATATCCTGAGCGATGATGAGAAAGCATACTTGTTGAATAACCATACCACGGCTTATTACAAGAAGAATGACATTATTTATCAGGAAGGCGAGAAGCCAACTGGCCTCTTGTGTCTCGGTAAAGGGAAGGTAAAGATATTTAAGGAGGGTGTAAGCCGTCGCGATCAAATTATACGCATGGCTACGGCGCCTGATTTTATTGGTTACCGTGCTTTATTTGCCGAAGAAATGCACATTGCCAGCTCTGAAGTGATCGAGCCCAGCACCATTTTCCATGTTCCTAAAAAGGTGATATATAATCTAATGAAGACCAATCCGGCACTGTCCATGGCTTTTATCAAGTCTTTTGCCAGCGAGTTGGGATTTGCCCGTTACCGCACGGTTACCCTCACACAGAAACATATACGTGGCCGTTTGGCCGAAAGCTTATGCGTGCTGAAGGATATCTATGGTTTTGAGGAGGACGAACAGACGCTTGCGGTTTATTTATCGCGCGAAGATCTGGCGAATTTCTCAAACATGACAACATCTAACGCTATTAGAACGCTGAGTGCTTTTGTTAACGAAAAGGTATTGGCAGTCAATGGCCGGGTGATTAAAATACTGGATGCAGAAACCCTGCAGCGAATTTCCCGCCTCGGATAAAAGCCAGTCTTTGCCAGTCATCAGGCAGGGCAGAGACAGGCTTCACCTGATGGGAGTTTAATTGTCTGAGCTTGGCTTTGCCATGGTAAGAATGAGAGTCTGTAAATATTAACATATGCATTTTTAAACCTGAAGGCTTTTATTATTTCTCTTTCTGCCAATGAGTACTGTTGTATCTTAAAATTTTGCTTACCTACCTTTTCAGTAAAACAAAAGCCCCACCAATTGGTGAGGCTTAGTTATTTGTTCGCTGCTGCATTGCTTATGCAGGGTGAATTGCCTCAGTAGGGCATACATCAGCACAAGTACCACAATCTGTACAAGCATCAGCATCAATTTTATAAATATCTCCTTCTGAGATAGCATCTACCGGACATTCATCAACACAAGTACCGCAGGCGATGCAGTCATCATTAATTACGTAAGCCATTTTTTTTTCTTTATTGGTTATTATTACTCAAGCAAAATTATTGGCTTTTTTAATTAAAAAAAAGATTTCCTTTCTAAAGTGTTTTATTTTGAAAGGTTATAAATAAGGTTTAAAGGTCTTTTATTATTCAAGCAACTGTGTTATAGTTATTTTTACGAGCGTTTAGACCGTTTCTAATTTATCTTCATTCATAAACTCATAAGCCATGTAGGCAAGTAGTCCCGCGGCTGTCTCCAGTGAATCTTCATTTAAGTTAAACTGGGGGGTATGCAGACTGCCTGTTTCGCCTTGATTTTGCGCTACCCCAAAGCGGTAGAAAGTGCAGGGATATTTCAGCGTGTAATAGCCGAAATCCTCAGCTGTCATGCGGATGTCCATTATTTCAGTGGCCTCCATACCCAGATAGGCCTGCGAGTAGGCAATGGCTTTTTGGGTAATGGCAGTGTTGTTGTGTACTACCGGATAACCATCTTTAATATCAATTTCGCATTGGGCACCCATGGCTTGTGCTGTACCCTTGGCTATATCATGTATTTTTTCCTTGATGATGGCGCGCCACTTCTCATCCATAGTACGCAAAGTACCGGCAAGTTCTACCTGTTCGGGTATTATATTGGTGGCACCATCGGCCTTAATCTTTCCAAAGGATAATACGGTGGGTATTTGTGCCGGTACAATGCGGCTAACAACTTGCTGCAGCGCCACAACAATATGGGAAGCTACCAGCACGGTGTCAGTGAGGGCATGGGGCATAGCCGCATGGCCACCCTTGCCCTTTACCGTTATATATACTTCGTCGCCCGAGGCCATATACATGCCACTTTTAAAGCCGGCATGTCCTGTATCCATGGTGGGTAGAACGTGTTGTCCCAAAATTACTTCGGGCTCATGTTCTGCAAAGCATCCCTCTTCCATCATTAGTTTAGCACCACCGGGAAATACCTCCTCAGCAGGTTGAAACAATAGCAGGATGGTGCCCTCCCAGTGCTCACGAAGATCTTTTAATACCATGGCAGCACCCAGCAAGGCAGCGGTATGTGCATCGTGCCCACAGGCGTGCATAATGCCTTCGTTGCGCGAGCTAAAGCTCAGCTCGTTACTCTCCTGAATGGGCAAGGCATCCATATCGGCACGAAGAGCAATGGTGCGCTTTTCGGGGTTCTTGCCGCGCAGGTATCCTACAATGCCTGTTTTAACAAAACCTGCCTTAAACGGGATTTCCATTTTTGCCAGCTCATCCTGTATAAATGCCGAAGTGTGGTGCTCCTCAAAAGATAACTCGGGGTGGGCATGCAAATGCCGGCGTATGTCAATGATCCGTTTTAAATATTGATTAGTAAGCTGTTTAATTTTCGTTTGCATGATTCACCCTCTATTTGTTAATATCTTAAACTTTCGTTACAAAGATAACAAACCTTTTTAATCTATGCCGAAGTATTAAATGCGTGTTAAATTCGCTCAATTACCTTTTATCCTAAGTAAATATTTATAGTTTTGTGTGGCTCAACTACAACGCAGCAAGGCCTGACGAAGCATAGCAGACCTGTGGTAGCGAGAAGTGTGAGTCGTTTTGAACAGTAACTTAATATTAAACTCAATAATAAGATGAAGCAGTTAGTCCTATTTTCCTTATTGGCAATTAGCGGTTTTTTTGTGGCCAAAGCCCAGCATGCGAAACCCAATTTGGCATTCGATAAAGTAATACACAACTTTGGCGAGGTGAAAGAAGATGGGGGAACCACAAGCTATGAGTTTACCTTTAAAAACACAGGGGGACAACCTCTGGTACTGCACAATGTAAAGGCCTCGTGTGGTTGTACTACGCCCCAATGGACACGTACTCCCATACCTCCCGGAGGCACCGGTTTTGTTAAAGCTATATTCGACCCGCGTAATCGTCCGGGTAATTTTAATAAGACCATTACGGTGATGTCTAATGCGCAAAACGCCACGGTGATTCTTCGCATCAATGGTAAAGTGTTGCCACGCGAACAGACCATGGAGGATATTTATCCGCGTAACATGGATGCAATACGCCTGGAGACCTCGCACCTGGCGTTTACCAAAATGGCGCCAAATCAGGTAAAAGAGGAACATATTAAAATTATTAGCACTAGTGAACAGCCCGTGAAGCTGGGCTTTGTGAATGTACCGAAACACATTACCATTAAAAGTGTACCTGAGGTGCTGCAGCCCGGTAAAGCCGGTATGATAACGGCCACCTATGATGCCAAAGCCAAGAATGACTGGGGATTTGTAACTGATAATATCTTTATCATATTTAATGATGAGCGAAGTTACAGTAACCGATTAACCGTAAGCGCTTCTATTCAGGAAGATTTTTCTACATGGGATGCTCAGAAACTGGCCAACGCTCCCGTGGCTGCTATTGCCGAGAAAAACTGGAATTTTGGGGAGATAAAACAGGGCGATGTAGTGAAGCACGAGTTTGAGGTGAAAAATACCGGTAAAAGTGAGTTGATTATCCGTAAGGTAAAAGCCAGCTGTGGCTGTACAGCCATTAAGCCGGCTAAAACCATATTGGCTCCCGGTGAGACGACTCTGATCGCTGCTGAATTTAATTCACGAGGAAAAAGCGGTCGTCAGACCAAAACGGTACGCATCGTGTCCAATGATCCTAAGCATACTACCATCACCTTGATGATTACCGGTAATGTAACCATCAACTAAAACCGATTAAGCGATTTATGAAACTGGAGGGTGAGCAAAAGCTTCGCTCTCCATTTCTGTATAAAATATAATAAGCTATGGCAACGAAAGACGATCATCATCATATCGAAAACGATCCCGGATACAAGGGCTTAAAAGTAAACAAAGGCGTGAAGGATGCGCCCACGATCAATCCAAACCTTAACAAACAACTGGTAAAGCGCAAAAAGCAGTTGTCGGTGGATGAGTATGTAAATGGCATACGCGAGGGCAATGTCACCATCTTAAGCAGAGCGGTCACCATGGTTGAGAGCGCCCTGCCCGAGCACCAAAAGTTGGCCCAGCAGATTATTGAGAGATGTCTGCCTTATGCTGGCAACAGCATACGTTTGGGTATTACAGGCGTGCCCGGAGCCGGTAAAAGTACCTTTATCGAGTCCATGGGTATGCACATTATACGGCAAGGAGGTAAGCTGGCCGTGTTGGCCATTGACCCTTCCAGTGAGCGTTCAAAGGGTAGTATCCTGGGCGATAAAACGCGCATGGAGAAATTGTCGGGCGAAGACAATGCCTATATTCGTCCTTCACCATCGGCCGGATCATTGGGAGGTGTGGCACGCAAAACGCGCGAGACCATTATCTTGTGCGAGGCGGCCGGTTTCGACACTATTTTTATTGAAACGGTGGGCGTGGGGCAGTCGGAGACAGCCGTTCATTCCATGGTCGACTTCTTTCTGCTAATTATGCTGGCCGGTGCCGGTGATGAGCTGCAAGGCATCAAGCGGGGTATAATGGAAATGGCCGACGCCATCACCATTAACAAGGCCGACGGGCAAAATGTGGAGCGTGCCAAGCTGGCACAGGCTGAGTATCGCAGTGCCCTGCACCTGTTTCCACCCACCAAATCGGGCTGGGTGCCGGAAGTAAAAACCTGTTCGTCGCTCTTCCACAAGGATGTGGATAAAATTTGGGACATGGTACTGGAGTATGTTAGTATGACCCGAAAAAATGGCTACTTTGAAGGACACCGTCGTTCGCAGGCCAAATACTGGATGTATGAAAGTATTAATGAGCAGCTGCGTAATAATTTTTATCATCACCCGTTGATAAAGGCAGCCTTGCCCGATAATGAGCAGATGGTGCTAAACGACGAGAAAAGCTCGTTTATGGCGGCCAAGGATTTGCTGGATAGTTATTTTAAAAACATTTAATTCAATTTACATAGCCGTTAAGGCATTAATTTTACAACACATGAAAAATTTTTTGTTAGCCATCTTTGGTGTTGCCCTTTTGGCAAGTTGTCAGCCAAAATCTTATGAAGTAACCGGCACACTGGAAGGTGCAACATCTGAACGGGTGATTTTAAAGAAAATAAGAAAAGGACAGCCCGTTGATGTGGACACAGCACAGATGGTGAATGGTACTTTTACCTTTACCGGTAGCGTAGATGCTCCCGAATTCTATATTCTAATGGTAGATGGTAAACAGCAGCCTGCCGTATTCTTTGTATCCAACGATAAAATCAGTATCAGCGGTAATGTTGATGAGTTATCAAAAGCCGAAGTATCAGGATCTCCATTAACTGAACTCTTTACTAAATTTAACGATGAAGTACCGGGGCAGGAGCGTAGCCGTGAGTTGCAGCAGGAGTATCAGATGGCCTATATGAGCAAGGATGTGGATAAGCAGAAGATGCTGCAGGAAGAGATGCAGAGCTTAATGGAAGAAACACGTGCTTATTTCAAAACCTTTGTAAACGAAAACACCGATAACGAATGTGGGTTATTCTTAGCATTGAATATGGCACCTTCATTGGATTTGGAAGAGCTGCGTGAGCTGATTGCTCAGTTTGAGTCAAGCATGGGCGAGCATGTTTATTTAGCCGAGATGAAAGAGTTATTGGCACCGCTTGAAGAGTTTGAGCAGGCGCAGGCGGCCACGGCCGAAGGTGCACAGGCCCCTGATTTTACACTGCCAACAGCCGAAGGTGGCGAAGCAACGTTGAGCAGCTTCAAAGGGAAGTACGTGCTCATCGATTTCTGGGCCAGCTGGTGTCAGCCTTGTCGTCAGGAAAATCCCAATGTGGTGAAGGCCTATAACGCCTATAATGCTAAGGGGTTTGAGGTTATCAGCGTATCGGTAGATAACAATCAGGATGCCTGGAAGAAAGCCATTGAAGAGGATGGATTAAGTTGGACACAGGTGATTGCCGATGAGGAATCAGGCATTGCCCAGGCTTACGCTATTCAGAGCATTCCCAGCACTTTCCTTTTGGATAAAGAGGGTAAGATTATCGCTAAGAACCTGAGAGGCGCTGCCCTGGAGGAAAAATTAGCAGAGCTGCTGAACTAATACAGGAGCCCTGTATCACAATGCAAAAAGTTACTTCTCCGGAGGTGGCTTTTTTTATGCGCCTGTTTTGATATGTACATCTGTGCATGTATATTTATGGCCGTATAAATAACAATCCCGATGCTTGCATATCAGACAAGCGTCAAAAAAACATTTTTCAATGAAAAATCTATTATTTCTTGCCACAGCGGCAATGCTTTTCTTGGCGGCCTGTCAGCCACAGAAAGCAAGCTTTACCATCAGCGGTACCTTGGAAGGGGCGACCGATAAAGTGGTTGTTATCAGTGTGTATGATAAGAGCGGTGTGAATGTAAAAGACACCTTAAATATTGTGGATGGCGTACTCGATTACGCAACGGAACTGAGTGAGCCTGTATTTGTTATTCTGGGCGAAGCCGGAGGTCGTAAAACCTTAAATTTCTTTGCCGATAATGCGGATTATACCATCAATGGTTCTCTGGACGCTATTAACGAGGCAAGTATTACGGGCGGTGCTGTTTTTGAAACTTATAAGTCAATCAGCGATGCTTCAAAGGTAATTAATGCCAAAAATGAAGAATTGAAAAAAGCCTATGGCGAGGCTGGTCAGGCCGGCGATACAGCCAAGCAAAAAGCCATTATTGAAGAGTATGATGCCAACAATGCCGAGATGGAGGCTGTGCAGCTTGAGGTGGTGAAGGCCAACCCTAAGTCACCCGTTTCGGCTTTTGTGGTTTCCAATATTTACGGACACCGCTCCATCGAGGAAATGAAAGAAGGTTTGGCGCTGCTGGATGCTTCTTTGTCGGAATCTACCTATTATCAAAAGCTAAGTGAGAAAATTACAAAGCTTGAAGCTGTGGCCGTAGGTGAGATGGCACCCGATTTCACCATGAATGATACGGAGGGCAACCCGGTTTCTCTGTCGTCGTTCAAAGGAAAATATATGCTGCTTGACTTCTGGGCCAGCTGGTGTGGTCCTTGCCGTCGCGAAAACCCCAACGTGGTGAAGCTGTATGACGAATTTAAAGACAAAGGATTCGATATCCTGGGCATTTCATTGGATCAGAAAAAAGATGCCTGGCTAAAGGCTATTGAAGACGATCAATTAACCTGGAACCATGTGTCAGACCTTAAAGGATGGCAAAATGAGGTGGCTAAAATGTATGCCGTATCGGGCATTCCTCATACCATTTTGCTGGATAAAGAGGGACGCATCATCGCCAAAAACCTGCGTGGTGATGATCTGCATGCTAAAGTGGCAGAACTATTAAATTAATGGATACTATAGCGTAGTAACTTGATTGTAAATTAAAAAAAGGAGGCCGTGGGTCTCCTTTTTTTGTGCCAATACTTGATATTTATCGTTTTATTTCAAACTCTCTGCCATTAATTTTGTTTATGTAGTTGATGTGCCCTTGTGCATATCATATCAAGATGAAATTCTTTTTTGTCAAATAAGAAATAAAATAGCATACAATGAATTACGATTTATTAGTTATTGGTAGTGGGCCGGGCGGATACGTGGCGGCCATTCGTGCATCACAGTTAGGCCTGAAGGTGGCAGTTGTTGAACGCTCCGAGCTGGGAGGTATCTGCCTCAATTGGGGTTGTATCCCCACCAAATCGCTGCTGAAGAGTGCCAGTGTATTTGAATACCTTCAGCATGCTGCCGATTATGGTATTAATATTAAAGGCGAAGCCAGTGCCGACTTCGAGGCCATGGTAAAGCGCAGTCGTGGAGTAGCCGATGGCATGAGTAAAGGCATTCAGTACTTGCTTAAAAAGAATAAGATAGAGGTGATACAAGGAGCCGGTAAGCTCCTGGGCAATAAACAGGTGGAAGTAAGCAGTGAGTCCGGCGATAAAACAGTTTACAGTGCCAATCACATCTTGCTTGCCACGGGAGCACGCAGTCGTCAGCTACCCAACCTACCGCAGGATGGCGAGAAGGTGATTGGTTACCGCAAGGCACTCACCCTCGATAAGCAGCCCAAATCGATGATTGTGGTAGGATCGGGAGCCATTGGCAGTGAGTTTGCCTATTTCTATAACGCCATTGGTACCAAGGTAACATTGGTGGAATATATGCCTACTATTGTGCCTGTTGAAGATGAAGAGGTGTCCAAGCAATTGGGGCGCTCCTTTAAAAAGGCCGGCATCAAAGTCATGACAGCCGCCGAGGTAACACAGGTAGATACCTCAGGTGATAAGGTAAAAGTGGTGATCAAAACCAAGAAAGGGGAAGAAGAGCATGAGGCCGATATTGTGCTTTCGGCAGTAGGCATTAGTCCTAATGTTGAAAATCTGGGGCTGGAAGAGGCCGGTGTGGAGCTCGAAAATGGTCGCGTGAAGGTAGATGAATACTACCGCACAAGTGCTGAAGGTATCTATGCCATTGGTGATCTTGTGCCGGGGCAGGCCTTGGCTCACGTGGCATCGGCCGAGGGAATTATCTGTGTTGAGAAAATAGCAGGTCATAAGCCCGAGGCTTTGGATTATGGCAACATACCCGGATGTACCTATACATCGCCTGAAGTAGCTTCGGTGGGTATGACAGAGAAGGCTGCTAAAGAGGCTGGTTACGAGCTAAAAGTGGGTAAGTTTCCCTTCTCGGCCTCCGGCAAGGCCAGTGCAGCGGGTCATAAGGATGGCTTTGTAAAGCTTATTTTTGATGCTAAATACGGCGAATTACTGGGGGCACACCTCATAGGCGCTAATGTAACAGAGATGATTGCCGAGTTGGTAACAGCGCGTAAGTTGGAGACTACGGGGCACGAGATCATCAAGGCAGTGCATCCGCACCCCACCATGTCGGAGGCGGTGATGGAAGCTGCCGCTGCTGCCTACGATGAAGTGATTCACATCTGATAAGTTTAAAGGATTTTTTTTCAAGGCTGTTGTCGGCAAATAGATTAGCCAGTGCAACAGCCTTTTTCTATTGAGCGGGTTTAGACTTGTGCTTTTGTGTTATCGTGTGGCCGTGAAATGAATAAAAAGGTACCCGCTGATAGTTTTAATTTGCCGGAAGGGTGAAGATAAATGTGGAGCCTTCACCTTTTTTACTGTATACATGGATTTGTCCGCCGTTTCTCATCACAAATTCCTTGCAGAGTATTAGTCCCAAACCGGTGCCTTTTTCATTACCGGTGCCCGGTGTAGAAATAGCTTTGCTGTATTCAAAAAGTAGCGGTAGCCGTTCGGAATCAATTCCAACGCCTTGGTCTTTAATGGCTACTTTTATATATCCATCTTGCTGCCACAGTTGAATGGTAATTTCTCCCTGCTCGTACGAAAACTTAATGGCATTAACAATCAGGTTACGGAGAATCGTTTGTACCATGTTAATATCGGCTTTAACGCATCCCTGGTTTTTGCTATTATCCTGTATAGTGACAGTAATCGACTTCTGTGCAGCCATATCTTGGTAGGCGCCGGTTATTTTACGGATCACCGGTGTAAGATTAAGTGGCTGCGGTTGGTAGCTAAGGCGTGCGCTTTGCGATCGAGCCCATTGAAGGAGGTTGTTGAGCAGGTCGTTACCTGTATCAGCCGAGCGCAGAATAACTTTTAGTCCGTCGCTGAGATCTTCTTTGGAATAGTTATCGATGTCGGTAAGTAATAGCTGCGCAATGGATTTTTGAACCGTAAACGGATTGCGCAGGTCGTGCCCGATGATGGAGAAGAGCCTGTCTTTGGTTTGGTTGAGCTGCTGGAGTTCTTCATTCTGTTGTGAAATTTTCTCTTTTTGATCAGCCAGTTTCTTTGTGACCTCTTTTTCTGCATCCAGTCTTTGCAGCGCCATCTTTTTTTTCTGTTTTTCCAGTGCCAGATCAAGATCTGCCTTGTTTTTTTCTGACAGTATTTTGGCTTGCTTAGCGACCAGGCGATCAATCATGGCGGGTATGTTTAATGTAAAATAACCAAGTAGGCCCATGTAGATGCTGCGGTAGAAGTGACCGGCCGGATCGGCGGATACGACACTGCCTATTAGCTGTGAATCGATGGCGGACAAGCGCAGGTAATAAATCAGGTTATAGCAGAATAGGGTCAATAGGGTGGCGTAGATAACGAGGCGTCGATCGTACCGAAGTACCGCCATTAAAATCAGAATGGGATAGATGAATGCCGAGGCTGCGGTGGCCACACCAATGGGACTGAATAAGATGGAGTAGTTATAGATGTGGAGGGATAATACCACAATATCGATGGTGACTGAGAGGTAGGGTACCCAGGTATGGAGGGTATGTTTCTTTAAGATCCAATAGAGGGAGAAGTTATATCCACCGTATAGCGCAATGGGAAAGGCAGATACTAATGCTTCGTACCGATGTCCACGTGAATAAATATAACTGATTAAAACAATTATAACTGTCAGTAAGACCCAACGGAACTGCATGGCTTTTTTTTCGCCCCATTTGGCTTCGCTTTCAAACAAACGGTTAAATTCATTCATGCTCATTGGGATTAGCCTTGTAAAGATAGGAAAAACCACAGATCAATCTTTTGATATGCCAACACTATATTTGAAAATCATAGCGCTGAGAACAATCATCGTTAAAATAAGTTAGGCTTACAATAAGTAGTTTTTGGGCTTTAAAAACTTGCCTATGTCCCATTCAAAAACAATATTTGTTATAGAAAATCTACACATTACAATAATCTTAGATCCAATTCTATGCAGATAATCAATGAGTTTTTGCTCTTAATCGACGCGTACATAGGCAGTCATATTTGGTTTGTTTTATTTCTTTTACTCACCGGTATTTTTTTTACTTTTTATCTTAAATTTCCTCAGTTTCGCTATTTTAGATATGCCTTACGCATTGTAAGGGGTAAGTTCGATAAGGACGATGATGAGGGAGATACCTCCCATTTTCAGGCTCTCACCACTGCTTTGTCGGGTACGGTGGGTACCGGTAATATTGCCGGGGTGGCCCTGGCTGTGCACCTGGGCGGTCCTGCTGCTCTTTTCTGGATGTTGGTAACGGCGCTGTTTGGTATGACCACCAAGTTTGTGGAGGTAACCCTTTCACATAAGTATCGCGAGAAGGCTGAGGACGGTTCTATAGCGGGCGGTCCCATGTATTACATGCGTAAGCGGCTTAACATTAAAATGCCGGGCGGTAAAATATTGAAAACCGGTCACTGGATTGCCGGTATTTTTGCCCTGGCTACAATACTATCCTCATTTGGTACGGGCAGTCTTCCGCAGATTAATAGTATCTCCAATTCTTTGTTTGCCACCTTTGGTATTCCCCATATGCTTACCGGCCTGGTATTGGCAGTGCTGTTGGGCTTTGTTATCATTGGCGGCATTAAGCGCATTGCGCTGGTAACTTCGCGTTTGGTGCCCGCCATGGCTGTTATCTATTTCATTGGAGCTATGGCAGTTATTTTATTCAATTACGATAATATATGGCCTTCGCTACAGGCCATTGTAGGAGATATATTTACAGGCTCTTCGGCCAGTGGTGGTTTCCTGGGGGCCACTATTGCCTTTGCTTTTAACCGCGGTGTTAACCGGGGCTTGTTCTCCAATGAGGCAGGGCAGGGGTCGGCACCCATCGCTCACGCGGCTGCCAAGGCTCACGAGCCTGTTTCAGAAGGCCTGGTGGCCCTCTTGGAGCCTTTTATCGATACCATAATTATTTGCAGTCTGACGGGCTTGGTGCTGCTTTCCTCGGGCGTTTGGCGCGAAAAGGTGGATAATCGCTTTCAGCTCGTTGACTTGCAAGTGATCAGTTCGGAGCATATCAGCGATGACAATGCAGAGGGACGCAAGGAGCTGGCGCAGCATGTATTGGGCGATAAGATTTTGCCCTTATTCAGTGGGGAACTCAGGGTTGAGGAAGGCCGTATCCTAACACCTGTTACACTCATTCATGCACGCTCCCTGGCCGAAGAGGTGAAGGTGAAGCGGGGACAGCGGCCATATAGCGGGGTGCTATCAGTGAACGAGGGCAATATTATTATTCAGGATAAAGCATTGGGCCTGTTTGAGCGTATTAAAGCACAGTTTTCGCACAGCGGCAACAATAAAATTGTCATAGAGGGTAAGTCGCTCATTCATAGTGCGCCACTTACGGCTGTAGCTTTTACGCGTAGTTGGTTTGGTCACTGGGGACAATACATCGTGTCCATTGGACTGCTGCTTTTTGCCTTCTCTACGGCCATCTCGTGGTCGTACTACGGCGACCGTGCCATCACCTATCTATGGGGTTCTAAATATGTATTATGGTACCATTTAGTTTACGTCATCGGTTTTTTCATCGCCTCTTTTGTCGATACCACCATTATCTGGACGCTTTCGGGCATAACAATCGCGCTAATGACCATTCCCAACCTGTTTGGTTTATTATTTTTGCACAAAGAAATGAAGCGCGATGTCAAAAGTTTTTGGGAAGAGTATAAACAGCGCTTCCCGGAGGATAAAAGGGTGCCGCGCGATTAATTATCTTATTTTTTTGATGTTATGACGTCGTATATTGTAATTGCTTTGTTTGCTATGGGAATTGGCTTTGGTCGCCTGATGCGCGATAAGGACAAGGCACGTAAAGGAATAGATGCCGCCGTTACCTGGTCGGTGTATCTCTTATTGTTTTTATTGGGCATAGCCGTGGGTACTAATGCTGACATTATCAATAACTTTTCCCGTATTGGTTACACGGCTTTTTGGCTGACTATTGGAGCTGTGGGCGGCAGTGTGTTGCTCGCAGCATTGGTCTATCACTTCTTCTTTAAAGCTGGGAAAGGAGCTGATTATGAAGGGTAGTATCATTATTCTGGGTTTTTTTGCTCTGGGCTTAATCGGGGGTATTGCACAATGGTTTCCGCAATGGTTGCTTAGTGATGATTTAACAACGTATGCCTTGTTTATACTCATGTTTTTGGTGGGCATCAGCATTGGCAGCGATCGTAATGCTTTTTATATCTTGCGCAAGCTTAATGTTAAGGTGGTGTTGGTGCCCCTATCAGTGATCGTGGGCAGCCTGGTAGGTGCTTCTGTAGTATCCTTCATGCTCAGTGACGTGAATGTTAAGGAGGCCATGGCGGTGGGTGCCGGATTTGGTTATTATTCGCTATCCAGCATCTTTATTGGGCAGTTGCACAGTCAGGAGCTGGGCGTCGTAGCGCTCTTGTCCAATATCTTTCGCGAAATTATCACTCTGTTGGCAGTGCCTATTCTCGTTAAATACTTTGGTAAGCTGGCCGGCATCGCCACGGGGGGCGCAACGGCCATGGACACAACATTGCCGGTTATTGTGAAGTTCACCGGTAAAGAGTACGGTATCGTCGCAATATTTAGTGGTATTGTCCTTACCATCCTGGTACCTGTGCTGGTTACGCTGATTCTGGAAGTGTTGTAAGGTGGGGATACGTGACAAACCTTCAAAATTCAACCGCCTTATGGTTGTTAGTGGTGTTTTTAAGTTCGTTAGCATCATTCTTGTTATAAGATAGGGTTTAGGTTGTTGATCCCCATCCCCGCGCCCTTGGCACGGTACTTCCCCTTTTGCTGAGGCAAAAAGGGAAGAGGTGATGGGATGTTTAGGTTTGATATTGCGAATGTTATGCCAAATCATACCCCCTTACACATCGTACATTGCTATTTGATCCATTCAGGATTATTGTATTAAAAACCACGAATGTGGTTTACTTTGAATAGCCCTGGATGTAATCCTGGGCATATTAAGATAATATCGTTTTTGAATCCTGGAGGGATTTTAATCTTTAAATGTGTTTTCCCTCAGGTTAGCGGATAAAAAAATCACGCTAAGGCTGTAAGATATCCTTAGCGTGATCGCAAATAATTTTATCAGAAGTTTTCTACTCTGCTTTCAGGGTAAAAGCAAGTAACACAACATCATCTTTTATCAACTCCAGGGTGTTGCCGCTTATCTTGTACTGAAATTTTTGTTGCAGCAATTTGAAAAATTCATTTTCAGGCACGCCGCCGCAGTACATCTTGGTTGAAAATACATTACTGAAGGTAATGTTATCGCCTTCGATAAGTATTTGCGCACCAAAGGAGTTGCAGCCGCCATTACCACCGGCTTTCTGTTCTGCTTTGTTAATGACAAGCATAGGCGTCTTAGCTACAAATCCTGCTTCGGCAGGTGTTTGCCCCTTAAAACTGCTCAGCTCCCACTGATTGGTCTCTGTAAATTGCTCACTAACACTTTGTGCAGGCGTTAATTGCGTGGCGGGAATGGTATTTTTTTGTGTCTTACAACTCATCATTGTTGAAATGGCCAAAAGGGCAAAAATTACTTTTTTCATATCTATCCGTTTATTTTAATTTGATGTTTCGACAATAAATATCGTGCCAAATTTAGCTCAAAAAAAAGAAAACTAGAACTAATCGTAGCGCAGCCGCTTTTCGCAGTACCGTCAGTAGATTGAAAACAAAGCCTTGAGTCTGTTGATAACTTATGAAGGTGCAAATTGGGAAGCGCCCAAAGAAATTATATATTTGTCTTGCAAAAAAATGGCGGAGGTCTCAGTCTAGTGCAATGAGAACTACTGCATTTGCTTATATTAAAATAAATTGAATGGAATATATTGTTTCGGCAAGAAAATACAGACCCGCTACCTTTCGTTCGGTTGTGGGACAGGATAATATTACTACTACACTAAAGAATGCTATCAAAAGCAATCATTTAGCGCATGCGTATTTGTTCTGTGGCTCGCGTGGTGTGGGTAAAACTACCTGTGCGCGTATCTTTGCTAAGACAATCAACTGTTCGAATATATCGGATGATTTTGAAGCCTGTAATGCCTGCGAGTCATGTATGTCTTTTAACGATAATCGTTCGTACAATATTCATGAGCTGGATGCCGCCAGTAATAACTCGGTGGACGATATTCGCAGCCTGATTGATAAAGTGCGTGTACCCCCACAGTTAGGCAGTTATTCTGTTTACATCATCGACGAGGTACATATGTTGTCACAGGCGGCATTCAACGCCTTCCTGAAGACCCTTGAGGAGCCGCCGCGTCATGCTATCTTTATATTAGCCACCACCGAGAAGCACAAGATATTACCCACCATACTCTCGCGTTGCCAAATCTTTGATTTTAATCGCATTACCATATCCGATGCTGTTGGGCATTTGAAATACGTGGCCGAAAGCGAAGGAGTAAGTGTGGAAGAGGAAGGCTTGGCTGTAATTGCTCAAAAGGCCGATGGTGCCATGCGCGATGCGCTGTCTATCTTCGATCAGATCGTGGCTTTTTCGGGAAAGGATATTAGTTATCAGCAGGTTATTGAAAACCTGAATGTGCTGGATTACGATTATTATTTTAAGCTAACCGATGCTTTTCTGGCTGAGGATTATAAGCAGGGGCTTCTTACTTTTAACGAGATTTTGCTTAAGGGCTTCGATGCACAGCATTTTATGGCGGGCCTCAATAGTCATTTTCGTGATTTACTGATGTGTCGCGACGAAGCGACGGCAAGCCTGTTAGAAGTAGGGCAGAGCACGCGTGAGAAGTACAGCCGTCAGGCAGTGAATTGCTCGGTTGACTTTCTGTATGAGGCTTTGAAGATTATTAATGACAGTGAGCAAAATTACCGCTCGGCCAAGAATAAGCGCCTGCATATTGAGTTTGCCCTTATTCGCCTGGCGCGCATCATCAGCGAAAAAAAAAAGTAGCAGCCGATGAGCCGATTCCCATCGTAACGGTGGGTAAGGTGATTCCCAAGGCTACTGCGCCTGTCCGGCAAAATGCAGGCGGCAAGAATCAAGTACCAAAGATACCGCCACCCCCCAAAGCCAATGGCAGTGCAGGAGGTATCAGGTCGGTGTCTTTAAAAAATCTGGCGCAGAAGTTTCAACAACATGTTGTCGCTGAGCCTCAGGTAAACCAGCAGAAAACAGAAGCGCCCATCGATCCAAATTGGAAAGATGCCTTCAATCAGGAGCAGCTGGATACCGCATGGCGTAGCTATACACGGCAGCATGAATCATCACCTCGCCTGCATACCATTTATAAAAACCATCCGCCCAGGCAGGTGCAAGATGCCAGCCTGCGAATTACACTGTTGAATAAAACACAGGAACACGAACTCAATAAAGAGCGTGCTTCAATTCTTTCGTATCTAAGGCGTAGCCTGCGCAATGCGGCTATTCAACTGGATCTGGAAATTTCACAGGATGAGGGGACGCAAACGAAAAGAGCTTATACGGTAGCGGATAAGTATAAAGAGATGGCTGAGAAAAATCCGGCCCTGGTAGCTTTTCGTAAACAGTTTAACCTGGATTTTGAGTAGAGAACTGTAGGGGATGACATTTAGCTACTTAAGGTAGCTTGCATTAAACACATCCAGCAATTAAACGTTAACATTAGGCATGTATTCATTTCATAATTGATTAAAATGAGAACACAAACTCCGAAAATTATTTACACTAAAACGGACGAAGCGCCGGCCTTGGCAACCTATTCATTATTGCCAATAGTAGAAGCCTATACAAGGCAGGCCGGCATAAGTGTTGAAACCCGTGATATTTCTCTGGCAGGTCGTATCCTTGCCAACTTTCCGGACTATCTGAAGCCGGAGCAGCAGATAGATGATGCTCTTGCTGAACTGGGACAGATGGCCCAAACACCGGAAGCTAATATCATTAAGCTGCCCAATATCAGTGCCTCAATACCACAGATGCAGGCTGCTATTAAGGAGCTGCAGGCCAAAGGTTATGCCTTGCCTGATTACCCTGAAGAGCCACAGAATGCTGCCGAAGAGGCCGTTAAAACCCGCTATGATAAGATCAAAGGAAGTGCTGTAAACCCGGTTTTGCGCGAGGGTAACTCCGACCGACGTGCGCCGCGTGCCGTTAAGAATTATGCCCGTAAAAATCCGCATTCCATGGGTGCTTGGCGTGCTGACTCCAAATCCACTGTGATGAGTATGAGCGAAGGTGATTTTTACGGTAGCGAGCAATCGCTGACCCTGGAAAAGGCGACCGTCGTGCGTATTGAATTGAGCGATGAGAAGGGGGAGAAGTATATTTTAAAAGAGGGTTTATCCCTTCAGAGTGGTGAGATTATTGATGCTGCTGTTATGAGCAAGAAGGCCTTACGTGCTTTCCTGGCTGAGGCTATTGAAAAGGCCAAAGCGGATAATATCCTCTTCTCAGTTCATCTGAAAGCAACCATGATGAAAGTGTCTGACCCGATTATTTTCGGACAGGTGGTGGAAGTCTTCTTTAATGAAGTATTCGAGAAATACGGAGATCTGTTACGCGAGAACGGTATCTCGGCCAACAACGGCTTGGGCGATATGCTGGCCAAGATAGCAAAGTTGCCAATGCCCCAACGCAGTGAAATAGAAGCGACCATAGAAGCGTGTTATGCCGAGCGCCCACCGCTGGCCATGGTGAACTCCGACAAGGGTATCACTAACCTGCATGTGCCCAGCGATGTGATTATTGATGCCTCCATGCCGGCAGCCATTCGTAGCTCGGGTCAGATGTGGGGACCTGATGGAGAATTGAAGGATACTGTATATACTATTCCCGATCGTTCTTACGCCGGGGTATATCAGCAAACCATTGATTTTTGTAAGAAGCATGGGGCTTTTGATCCCACAACCATGGGAAGTGTTTCCAATGTGGGACTGATGGCGCAAAAAGCCGAGGAGTACGGCTCGCATGATAAGACTTTTCATATACCTTCAGCAGGAACGGTAAGCGTAATTGATGAAGACGGTAAAGTACTGCTGGAGCACAGCGTAGAAGCAGGTGATATCTGGCGCATGTGCCAGGTGAAAGATGCGCCGGTGCAGGACTGGGTGAAGCTGGCTGTTAAAAGGAGCCGGGCAACAGGAACACCCGCCGTATTTTGGCTTGATGAGATGCGGGCGCACGACCAGGAACTCATTAAAAAGGTAAAGGCCTATCTTTCTGATCATGATACACAAGGTTTGGAACTGTATATAATGGCGCCAGAGGAAGCCACCCGTTATTCGCTGGAGCGTATCATTAAAGGGGAAGATACCATATCAGTAACCGGCAATGTGTTACGCGATTATCTTACCGATCTGTTTCCCATACTGGAGTTGGGTACAAGTGCCAAGATGTTGTCTATTGTACCCCTTATGAAGGGCGGTGGGCTATTCGAAACCGGTGCAGGGGGCTCAGCGCCCAAGCATGTGCAGCAGTTTGAGCAGGAAGGTCACCTGAGATGGGATTCATTGGGTGAGTTTCTGGCGCTGGCCGTATCGCTTGAACACCTTAGCACAAGTACTAATAATGCCAAGGCAAAAGTACTGGCCGAAACGCTGGATGAAGCAACAGAAACATTGCTTGAGAATCGTAAGTCTCCGTCGCGTAAGGTGAAGGAGCTGGACAACCGGGGAAGTCATTTCTACCTGGCCATGTACTGGGCACAAGCGCTGGCGCATCAAGGTAAAGATGCAGAACTGCAGGCTATCTTTATGCCTGTGGCACAGAAGATGGCCGAGCGCGAAGCGCTGATTGTGGATGAGCTGAATAAAGCCCAGGGAGCGCCCATGGATATTGGGGGGTATTATGCACCCGTATTTGATTTGGCCTCAAAAGCCATGCGACCAAGTGAAACATTCAATGCATTAATCGACAGTTTGTAAGATGCTGTTTTGAAATAGATTAAGAAACGCCGGTGTAGTACGCATCGGCGTTTTTTATAGCTAACTTTTTCAAAGTTTTAGACTGTTGGAAAAGTCTCTTTCCTTGACTTGGGGTATTATATTGCAATATTTTCCTGGAACATTTGGTCGGTTAAGCTGTTACAAAAGCGCCAATAAATTTCATATATTAAAGCGTTGGAACCATGAAAAAAATTGCGATAGAACTTAAGTGGGGCATCATCTTTTTTGCCATTATGTTACTTTGGGTAGTATTTGAGAAGATGATTGGCCTGCACGATGAGCGCATCGATCGCCACCATATCTTAACTAATTTCTTCGCCATCCCCGCCATTATTATTTATGTATTGGCGCTGCTCGACAAGCGCAAGAGTCTCGGCGGAGTCATGTCCTGGTCGCAAGGCTTTGTATCAGGGCTTATCATTGCCCTTATTGTAAGTTTACTGAGTCCTCTGGGGCAGTATCTAACGCATAGCTATCTGTCGCCCCATTACTTTTCCAATATAATTGCTTATACAGTGGAGCAGGGACAGCTGAGCCGCGAACAGGCCGAGGCATATTTCAACCTACGCTCGTACATTCAACAAAGTATGGTGGGCAGCCTGATTATGGGTGCTGTAACCGCAGCCATAATTGCCTTTTTTACCCGTAAGAAAGCCGATGATAATACTTATGCATAGAGGAGCAGGAGTATCTATTGCCTTGTTAGAATGCTGATTATAAGACATGTATTGAATGTGCATTGCTTGTATGCTTTTTGCTTTTATAGTTAGCTTTAAGGCATATAATACCTTGCAATGTTTCAATATATGGAAACATTCACTAACTTTGGATTGAAATAAGGGTCTCTTATGAAGCAGAAATTTGAGGTGATATTTCTAGATGAAGCCATTGATTTTGTAAACAGTTTGGACAGTAAATCACGCAATAAGATCTTCTATAACATCGACAAAACAAGATATTTAAATGACCCGAAACTATCTGAGAAACTCGAAGGTGAAATTTGGTATTTTAGGACAAAGTTTCTAACGCTTCAATATCGTGTGTTTGCTTTTTGGGATAAGACAGATAAGGTTGATACGTTGGTAGTAGCAACACACGGAGTTATTAAGAAATCAAATAAAGTTTCAAATTCAGAAATTGAAAAAGCAGAAAAAATTAGACAAGAATACTTTAATAATATAAAGCGCCAATCATGAACACGAAGGGAAGTATGAAGATGATGACTTTAGATGAGCTTAAAGATAAACATATCGGGAGAATAGGTTCTTCAGAACGAGACGATTATGAGTTTGAGCTGAAAGTTGAAGTTCTTGGAGCAATGATTAAAAGCGTAAGAATAGAACGTAACTTAACCCAAGAACAACTTGGGGAATTAATAGGTGTCAATAAATCTCAGATATCGAAACTTGAGCGCAATACGAAAAATGTTACAATAGAAACTGTGTTAAAAGTTTTTAGAGCCTTAAAGACCAACATAAAGTTTTCCATCGAAAAAATGGATGAAAATTACGGTCTGGCATAAAAAACACTAAAGTCAATATATCATGGAGGATCCGATAAGTAGCAAGTTAATTGAGGCCTTGAGATTTAAAATGCAGCCGGTGGCAATAATTCACACTGATGAAAAACCTGAAGAAGGACTGCATTTTAAGGAAGGAAGCAAGCGTGGTTGTGTGGCTTCTTTATTGGTGTCGGCAAGCAAGAAAGGCCGCCTTGCTTTTTTTGACCGTAATTCTTATGGTTGCCCCGGTGGAGGCACCGGTTTGGGCTTTGGCGATCGCTATGGGAAATTTCCCATCGAGTGCCTTTTGTCAACCGGCAATAAGGAGATGGCTCAGCAAATGGGGCGTGAAGGATCCATGATGATGGAGGGAGAACGGTTTTATAAGGACCCTAAGCTGGCGAGGAAATGGGTTGATTCGTTGCCCATGACCGATGTGGATGCCGAGTATGTGGTGTTTAAACCCTGGGAACAAGTCACCGAGAAGGATAAACCCGAGTTAATCGTCTTTTTTGCAAATGCCGATCAACTGTCCGCTCTGGTGGTGATGGCCGATTATAATCGGGGAAGTAATCAAAGTGTGGCGGCGCCCTTTGGGGCAGCTTGTCAATCAATCCTCTATGGCTATGCCGAAGCCAAGAAGGAAAATCCCAGGGGGGTGATGGGTTTTTTCGATATCTCACAGCGGTGGGCCGTTGATAGTGATATTTTGACCTTCACCGTTCCATTTAAATTGTATCAGGTGATGGAGGCAGGCGTGAAGGGCAGTTTCCTGGAGATGCATGCCTGGAAAAAACTACAGGAGCGCCAGTAGTATGGATGTTTTCAAATGTAGCGCAGAGGAATAAAGCAGGTTCAAAACTGCATATCCTTAAACCCTGCCTTTCAAAGCAGAAGCGTCTTCTGCATGGATATAGGCTTTAGCCATGACCTTTAATGTGTATATCACATATTTAATGATGGCAGTTGGGGCCGATTGATGCATACTGCACAATCCCATTAAGGGGGGTGTAAGTATTGCCTTTAAGCCTTTCCCCTTCGGTAATGGAAGTTAAAGCTTTTCCAAAGTTTTAAACTTTGGAAAAGATAGGATTTGCATAGTGAAAACACCTAAAAACATCGTGTAATGAAAGTATTAGTTGTAGGTGCAAGTGGTGCCACAGGAAGACATTTGGTCAACCAGCTTCTGCTCAGGAAGAATAAAGTTAAAATAATCGTCCGTTCAAAAGAAAATCTTCCGGAGGGATGGCATAACAACACTAGCTTAGAAATTATTACTGCAAGTATCCTTGAGTTGGGTACTAACGAATTAATGAATCATACAGCCGGATGTGATGCAGTTGTATCCTGCCTGGGGCACAATATTTCCTTCAAAGGTATGTTTGGTAAGCCCAGAAAGTTGGTGACAGAGGCAACTATGCTACTTTGTGATGCCATCAAAAAGCAACAACCTCAAAGGCCTGTTAAGTATGTTTTAATGAATACTTCCGGAAACAGTAACCGCGACTTGAATGAATCAATTTCCTTGGCTCAAAAATGTGTAATTGCCCTTCTGCGCTTATTGCTTCCGCCACATGCCGATAATGAACAGGCGGCTGATTATCTAAGAACCCAAATAGGTAAGGGTGATAGGTACATAGAATGGGTGGCAGTGAGGCCGGATGGTTTGGTAAATGAGGATGAAGTGAGTAATTATGAGTTATATCCCTCTCCAATCAGAAGCGCTATTTTTGATTCAGGAAAGGTAAGTCGCATCAATGTGGGACACTTTATGGCTGAATTGATAAACGACCATAAGCTTTGGAATAAGTGGAAGGGGCAGATGCCTGTAATTTATGCGAGCGACTGAATACAAGACATGTATGATGAAAGTAATTTACTTTTAAATTAAAGAACAATTGGGTTAGTCTCATCTCAATTCTCACATCTCATTCCTACTAACGAAAGACTAATCCTTACTTTCCAAAAACAAAGTGATCGGCTGAAGGCTCCTTTTCGCCGTTGTAGCGATAGGCGGCCAGGCGGCCGGTGCCGGTCACGCAAGCATCCACGCAGCATACGTTGGAGGTGGGGATCAAAGGGCCTCTTCCCATGCAGTAATGCCCTACAAACACCAGGGGTGCCTCTTTGGGATACACCGCGTAGTCGCTCATTATCTCGGTGGGGACGGTGTAGTCGGGCAACTCAAATTTATTACCATAGCTCAGCTCTTTAAATGTCTTGCCGGTGGGCGCGCACCACCATTTCACCCTGAAGCTGTCGCGTTTGATGTTATCGGCATCTTTAATCACCAGGTCGCGGGGCATTTTCAGCTCAACCCCTTTAATGGTTTCAGCAAAGGCCCGCCCCAGAGCCGTGTCGGTATCGCGCAGCTTCTTAAGGGTGCGTTTCTTTAGTTTCCCCTTACGATGCAGGTTACGAAGTTTGTCTATGTGGGCATCGTTCCAATAGGCATGTACTACCCGAATGCCGTTCAGCTCAAGGAATAGGGGCAGCGTGCGCAGCCACTTAATGTCTTTTTTCAGTGCCTCCGTATTCCCATGATATTCCTGCTCAAATTTATTCAGTAGCCTTGCATTGCTGTTTCCCGGAAGGCGCAGGGGTCGTCCTTTATCATCTTTCGTAAAATAGAAAATGGCATTGACCTCGTGGTTGCCAAGGATGGCCAGCGCGGTGCCGGCATTTACCATATCACGTATAGCATTAATCACACCTCGGCTGTTAGGCCCACGGTCAATAAAGTCGCCCACAAATACGGCCGTGCGGTAGGCATGCGTCCACACACCGTTTAGCAGGGAGTAGCCAAGTTTAATCAGCAGGTGCTGTAATTTCAGGTGATGGCCGTGTACATCGCCAATTATGTCGTAAAAATGTTCATCTTGGTGTGCTAGCTTGGAATTGGCCGTCATCCTATTCTTAATTTTGTTACATTTGGTTGTGCTGCATCAAAAATAAAAATTTTATATACTGTATCAGCATGCTTTGATTTAAAACAAACGAAAATATGAGTTCACGGAGAAATTTTATTAAGAAGAGTGGTTTGGCATCGCTGGGATTGCTGGCTGCCGGTGCACAGGCAAACAATATGAAAGCAGCAGCTTTTAAACGCAAACGTATTGTAAAACCGCTGGCTATTTCTACCTGGAAAAATGGTATGCAAGCCAATGAGGCAGGTTGGCAGGTGCTCAAAAGTGGCGGACGTGCTTTGGACGCTGTAGAACAAGGGGTGAAGGTGGTGGAAGCCGATCCCAATGATATGAGTGTGGGCTATGGCGGACGTCCCGACCGCGATGGCATTGTAACACTGGATGCCTGTATCATGGATGAGACAGGAAATGCAGGTTCGGTATGTGCGCTCGAAAATATTAAGCATCCCATATCAGTAGCGCGGCGGGTGATGGAGAAAACACCCCATGTGATGCTGGCGGGTGACGGTGCCCTGCAGTTTGCCAAAGAGGAAGGCTTTGTGGAGGAAAACATACTGACCGAGAAAGCTAAAAAGCAATGGCAGGAATGGCGCAAGACCTCTGATTACAAGCCCGTGATTAACATTGAGAATCACGATACCATTGGTATGCTGGCCCTGGATGCTAAAGGCGATATTTCGGGTGCCTGTACTACCAGTGGGCTGGCTTATAAGATGCATGGACGGGTGGGAGACAGTCCCATTATTGGTGCCGGCATGTATTGCGATAATGAAATAGGCGGAGCCGTTGCCACGGGCATGGGCGAGCTGGTGATGAAGACGCTGGGCTCCTTTTTGGTAGTTGAGCTGATGAATCAAGGCTTAAGTCCGCAAAAAGCGGTGGAAGAGGCCATTGCCCGTATCGTTAAAAAGATACCCGGGTACCAGGATTTTCAAATTGGTTATCTGGCCATTAATAAAGCCGGTGAGGTGGGTGCTTACAGCCTGCACCGAGGTTTTAATTATGCTTTATATGCCAATGATGAGAATCGGCTAATTGATTCGGATTACTATTTGAAATAGGCCACGGCTGGTTAAAATTTTGTATTGGATATTCACACACAAAAAAGTACACTATGCTCAAACGTATTAAATGGGGAATTATAGGTTGTGGTAATGTTACTGAGGTTAAAAGCGGTCCTGCTTTTAATAAGGTAGCAGGTAGTTCATTGCAGATGGTGATGCGGCGCGATGCCGAAAAAGCCAGATCCTACGCCGAGCGTCATGATGTACCGATCTGGACCAATGATGCCGATGCTTTAATTAACCATCCCGATATTAATGCCATTTATATTGCTACGCCTCCCGGGGCGCATGCCGATTATGCCATAAAAGCCATGGAAGCAGGCAAGGCGGTTTATGTGGAGAAGCCCATGGCAGCTACCTACGCCCAGGCACAGCAGATGCTGGCCTGTAGTGAGCATTGTGGGGTGCCTCTGTTTGTAGCCTATTACCGGCGTACTTTACCCGGATTTTTAAAAGTGAAAGAGCTGTTGGAAGCAGGCACGATTGGTCAGATGCTTTATGTGAATATGCGCCTGATACGATCAGCGCGGCCCCACGAAAAAACGGGGCAGGATACCTTCTGGCGACTGCAGCCGCAGCACTCCGGGGGGGGTATATTCTATGATCTGGCATCGCACCAGCTCGACTTTCTCGATTTCCTGTTTGGCCCTATCAAAACTGTGTTTGGTGTAGCCGCCAATCGCGGTGGGTATTACGAAGTGGAGGACACCGTGAGTGCCTCCATGCAGTTTGAAAATGGTGTGGTGGGAAGTGGCATCTGGTCTTTTGTGAGCTCTGAGAATACTGAAGAAGATGTTATTGAGATTGTAGGTACTCAGGGTAAGATTCAGTTCTCCGGCTTTCAGCATACACCCATTGTATTGTTTAAGGATGGTGATGTGATTGATTATCCCTATCTCAATCCCGAAAACATTCAGTATAACTTGATAAAACAAGTGGTGGAGACCCTGCAGGGCATAGGCGAGTGTGTTAGCACAGGGGCTTCGGCCATTCGCACCAACCGTGTGATGCAGAAGATTGTACAGGATTTCTATACGACCTGAGAAACGTGTTGCCGACAACCCCGAACTTTTTCCCGTCCTGAATTTTAGGTGGGGAGGTTTATCAATAATTAACTGCGTTTACCCTGGAACGAAATGAATAAAAAAGTAAAACAATTAATCAATAAATAAAAATGATACGTAAACAACATTTTCTTGCCTTTGCCGCCTTATTGGCCGGCCTGTTCATGGGGCAGACAAAGGCACAAACAACCGCTGACTACCGCGTGGTGCCCTTACCACAAACTATTAACGAGGTGGGGGGCGAAGCCTTTGTGATGAACGCCAAAACGGTGATCACCTATCCGGGCGATGATGCACAGCTGGCGCAAAATGCGGCTTTCCTGAGCGAGTACATCAAGGAGCAAACGGGATTAAGTCTGAAAACAAAGACCAAAGGAAGTAAAAACGCTATCTCCCTGCGTGTGGAGGCCAACGAGGACGCGCCGGAAAGCTATACAATAACAGTGGCTCAGCAGGGGGTTATCCTTACCGGAGCTAGTGCAGCCGGTGTTTTCTATGGTATCCAAACCCTTCGCAAAGCCATTCCGGTGCAGCAGGCCACTCAGGTGTCATTGCCGGCTGTCAGCATTGCGGATGCGCCTCGTTTTGCCTACCGGGGTATGATGCTCGATGTGGCACGTCATATGTTTTCGGTGGAGGAGATCAAGACCTATATCGACATGCTGGCACTGCATAACATTAATAACTTTCACTGGCACCTGAGCGAGGATCAGGGCTGGCGCATTGAGATCAAGAAATACCCACGCCTCACCGAGATTGGTTCAAAACGGAAAGAAACGGTAATTGGTCGTAACAGCGGCGTGTACGATGGTGAGCCTTATGGCGGATATTACACTCAGGAAGATATTAAGGAAGTGGTGGCCTATGCAGCTAAGCGTTACATCAATGTGATTCCGGAGATTGATATGCCCGGACACATGCTGGCGGCTCTGGCTTCTTACCCTGAGCTGGGATGCACCGGTGGCCCCTACGAGGTGTGGACGCAGTGGGGCATCTCAGATGATGTGCTTTGCGTGGGCAATGATAAAACGCTCACCTTCGTAAAAGATGTACTCAATGAGGTGATGGATCTGTTTCCTTCGGAGATGATTCATATTGGTGGCGATGAGTGCCCCAAAACGCGCTGGACGAAATGTGAGAAGTGTCAGGCACGCATCAAAGAGCAGGGGCTGGAGGCCGATGAGGAACACAGTGCCGAGGAGCGCTTGCAGAGCTATTTTATCAGCTATGCCGAGAAGGTAATCAACGAGCGGGGACGTCGTATGATTGGCTGGGACGAGATCCTCGAAGGCGGTTTGGCGCCCAACGCTACGGTGATGTCGTGGCGCGGCATGCAGGGCGGTATTCAGGCGGCGCAGATGGGCCATGATGTGGTGATGACGCCCAACTCACACGTCTATTTCGATCATTATCAATCCACCGATGTGGCACGCGATCCCCTTGCCATTGGCGGCTACTCGCCCCTGAGTCGTGTGTATAGCTTTGAGCCCGTACCGGCCAAGCTAAATGCCGAGCAGCAGAAGCATATTCTGGGGGCGCAGGCCAACCTGTGGACCGAATATGTGCCGGTGTTCTCACATGCTCAGTTTATGGTATTGCCCCGCATGGCTGCTTTGGCCGAAGTGCAGTGGATGCAGCCCGAGCATAAGGACTATGAGGCTTTCTTGCAGCGTCTGCTGAAGTTGATAGAGATTTATAAATTGGAAGGCTATAACTACGCCAAACACATCTACGATATAGAGGCATCCTTTACACCCAACGCTAAGGATGAAACCATTGATGTGCACCTGAATGCCCTTACTGATGGACCTATTTATTACACGGTGGATGGTACGGCTCCTGTAAAGCACTCGCCTGTTTACAAAGATGTGCTGAAGATCAATAAAAATGCTTCCATCAGTGCCCGTACTTTTCACAAGGACGGAGCCAGTCGTGTGTTGCGCGAAAATATCGTTTTTAACAAGGCAACTACCAAGCCTATTAAGGCATTACAGCCTGTAGATAAGCAGTATAGCTATGAGGGTATCAGCACCTTGGTAGATGGTTTGCAGGGCAATAACAACTACCGCACAGGTCGCTGGATTGCCTTTCGCGGCAACGATTTAGAGGCAGTAATTGATATGAAGCGCCCTACTGAAATACGCGAGTCCTCTATCACCACCAATGTGGTGAAGGGTGATTGGGTATTTGATGTGCGTAAGTTTGAGATTCAGGTGTCCGACGATGGTAAGGAATATCGCACGGTAGCTACACGCACTTATGCGCCTTTGGCAAAAGAGGATGCGGATGGAATAAAAACACATACGCTTAAGTTTGAGCCCGTGCAGGCACGTTATGTGAAACTTATCGCTACCACCGAGAAAGAGATGCCTCAGTGGCATGGTGGCAAGGGCAAAGCGGCCTACCTGTTTGTCGATGAAATTGTATTGAAATAATAAAGGCCTACTTACATTATTATAAAAACCCGGCAGGCGGATCGCTTGCCGGGTTTTCTGATTTTTGTTAGCACTGTTTATGATATAAATCAGCGTGGGCTTTTGATATAAAACTACTTTGAGCTTTTCGCTTGCGTTTTGAAAGATTAAATATCACTCTGCTCACAATTTTATACAGTATATCTATCAATTTGTAAGAAGGATCATCTTAGTCTGAATAACTTCGTTTGGGTCGATAGTTGAATTGCATATTCCTTATTTAGTTAATTTTAGTATTATTTAACCAAGATTTATAAGGTTAATATGTTTTAAAACAACCTTTTTTTAGGGCGAAAAATGAGGTTTAGCTTTGATTAGTTTTTACATTTGCTGAAACATTTTATTAAACAATAAATTATTAAAGATGAAACCAACGCATATTGAGCACATTGGGATTGCAGTGAAAGATTTGAAGGAAGCCATTCCTTTTTTTGAGAAGGTTTATGGTTTAGAGTGTTACGCCGTTGAGGAAGTAGCTGACCAGAAGGTGAAAACGGCTTTCTTTAAGGTGGGCGATACCAAAATTGAGTTGCTGGAGTCAACGGATCCTGAGGGACCCATTGGTAAATTTCTGGAGAAAAAAGGAGAGGGTATTCACCACATGGCATTTGCCGTTGAAAACCTGGCCGAAAAATTAACTTTTGCCGAGGAGCAAGGCGTTCGTTTGATTGACAAGGCACCCCGCAAAGGAGCAGAAGGTTTAAATATTGGCTTCTTACATCCAAAATCAACCTTTGGTGTTTTAACAGAGCTTTGCGAAGACCCCAATAAGTAATCCATTTTCTGACTATTAATTACTACTCTACTCTATATGTCAACTCAGGATAAAATTAAAAAACTTATTGATCTCCGCTCAGATGCTAAGCTGGGTGGAGGCGAAAAACGTATCGATAAGCAGCATGCCCAGGGTAAAATGACGGCCCGCGAGCGCATCGAAGTCTTACTCGATGACGGCTCTTTTGAAGAGCTGGATATGTTTGTTACGCATCGCTGTACCAATTTTGGTATGGAGAAAAATAAATTTCTAGGCGATGGTGTGGTTACCGGACACGGTACCATCGATGGCCGTGTGGTGTATGTATATGCCCAGGATTTTACCGTATTTGGCGGCTCACTGTCCGAAACAATGGCCCAGAAGATCTGTAAGATCATGGACATGGCCATGAAGGTAGGTGCGCCCGTTATCGGTATCAACGACTCGGGCGGCGCACGTATTCAGGAGGGGGTGACCTCCCTGGCCGGATACGCCGAGATCTTTGAGCGTAACATATTGGCATCGGGTGTAATACCGCAGATTTCCGCTATTTTTGGCCCCTGTGCCGGTGGCGCTGTGTATTCGCCTGCCTTAACTGATTTTATCATGATGACTGAAGAATCGTCATACATGTTTGTAACCGGTCCTAAGGTGGTGAAAACCGTGACCGGCGAAGAAATTACAGTGGCTGATCTGGGCGGCGCTGATGTGCATGCTTCTAAATCGGGCGTGGCACATTTTAAGGTTGAGGATGAGCAGGAAGGTCTCTTACTGATTCGTAAGCTGGTATCCTATCTGCCGCAAAACAATATGGAAGAAGCACCCGCACTTGAGTGTCACGATCCCATTGACCGCCTTGACGATGCCCTGAATGACATAGTGCCGGATAACCCCAACCTGCCTTACGACATGAAAGATATTATCTTTTCCATTGCCGATGAGGGGGAGTTTTTGGAGGTACACCGCAACTATGCAAAAAATATTATCACCGGCTTCTGCCGCATGGATGGTCAGTCCGTGGGAGTAGTAGCCAATCAACCCAACTATCTGGCCGGAGTACTTGATTGCGATGCTTCCCGCAAAGCAGCCCGTTTTGTGCAGATGTGCGATGCCTTTAACATTCCCATTCTAACACTGGTGGATGTTCCGGGCTTTCTACCCGGGTCGGGACAGGAATATGCCGGTATCATTATTCATGGAGCCAAGTTGATGTTTGCCTATGGTGAGGCCACTGTGCCCAAAGTAACGGTAACCATTCGCAAGTCGTACGGTGGAGCGCACGATGTGATGTCGTGTAAGCAGCTGCGGGGCGACTTTAACTATGCCTGGCCCATGGCAGAGATTGCCGTAATGGGCGCCAAGGGTGCCATTGAGGTGCTGGAGGGGCGTAATGTGGCCAAGCTCGAATCGGATGAGGAAAAAGCCGAGTATGTTCAGAAGAAAACCGAAGAATATGAAACGGCCTTTGCCAATCCCTATCAGGCAGCTTCCTATGGCTATATCGACGATGTGATAGAGCCCCGAAACACGCGCTTTAGAGTGATACGTGCCTTCCAGAACTTACAGACCAAGAAGGTGACGAATCCGCCCAAGAAACATTCTAATATTCCATTGTAAAATCAAGTACCATGACCTTATTAATTGTAGATTCAATGACCTGGACCATCACCGTTCTGGGATGGTTCATCGTCTTTCTGGCACTGGTATTCTTGATCGGGGTGTTTCTTACGGTTCCAAAAATTCTTAACTGGAGCCTGAAACGATCCCTGCGTAAAAAGAACAAGGACAATGTGAAGGAAGACGAGTCGGACGATGCCTGGACCATCACGGGCGAGACAAATGCGGCAATCGCAATGGCCATTCATCTGTATTTTAATGAAATGCACGATGAGGAGAGCAATGTGATTACCATTAAAGAGGTACGTAAGCGTTACTCCCCCTGGAGCTCCAAAGTGTATAGTTTTAACAATGTTAATTTCCCCAGATAGCAGGACATGAAAAAATTTAGTTTTACCATTCGAGGTAATAAATACGACGTTCACTTAAAGGATCTTGAGGAGAATATCGCTCAAATGGAAGTGAATGGCACTCAATATGAGGTTGAAATACATCAGGACGTAAAAAAACCTGTGAAAACACCTAAGCTGGTGCGCAAAGAGATTCAGCGTAAGCCGGGCGAAGGATTTATCACGAAAAATGCGGGTGGAGGTACCATTAAGGTGAATGCACCCCTGCCGGGTAACATCTTCAAAGTATTGGTGAAAGAAGGCGATGTAGTGAAAAAAGGCGATACACTGCTGGTAATGGAAGCCATGAAGATGGAGAATAACGTGCTGGCCGAGAAGGAAGGTACCATTACTTCGGTAAAGGTGTCGGTGGGTGATGCTGTGTTACAAAACGATGTATTAATTGAAATGGAACAGTAGGCTCCGGCTTGTGATATCCATTGTTTAAAAATTAATTATGAAAAGACTTATCACGCTTTTTGGTGTGTTATCCATCTTGTTTAGTCTGCAGTTTGTCGGGGGCGGCTTCGAAGCCATGGCGGCCGGTACTGAGGCGGGAGATACTTTTATGGATCACGCATCAAAGGGGCTGGAAATGTTTTGGAATTTCACCGGTTTTGCCAATGCGCATTACACCAATCTGATTATGATTGCAATCGGTTTGTTCTTCATTTATCTGGCCATTAAATACGATTACGAACCTTTGTTGTTGATCCCCATTGGTACGGGCGTTATTCTGGGTAATATACCTTTTTTAGCCGGTTATAAAATCGGTTTATACGAAGAGGGCTCAGTGCTGAATTACCTGTATTTTGGCGTTCAGCAAGGTGTTTATCCGCCCTTGATATTTTTAGGTATTGGCGCCATGACGGATTTCTCATCCCTGATATCCAATCCCAAACTGATGATTTTGGGAGCCGCAGCTCAGGTGGGTATTTTTGCCACTTTCCTGGGGGCTTCAGCCCTTGGCTTTACGCCACAGGAGGCCGGTGCCATTGGTATTATCGGGGGTGCTGACGGTCCTACAGCGATTTTCCTGTCGTCAAAGCTCGCACCTACTCTCATGGGTGCCATCGCCATCGCAGCTTATTCGTACATGGCTTTGGTACCGGTTATTCAACCGCCTATTATGCGCCTGATTATTCCCAAGCATGAGCGTACCATTAAGATGAAGCCACCACGTGCCGTGTCCAAGACAGAAAAGATTATGTTTCCCATTATCGGCTTGTTATTAACGACTTTCATATCACCGTCGTCCTTGCCGCTTTTGGGTATGTTGTTCTTTGGTAATCTCCTGAAAGAGTCGGGTGTTACAGAGCGACTGGCGGATACAGCCCGTAACTCCATGATCAATATTGTAACCATTCTGCTGGGAATTACCGTGGGTGCCTCTACACAGGCCGATTATTTCCTCACCACCGATTCATTGAAGATATTTGGTTTGGGTGCCGTGTCCTTTATGGTAGCTACCGCCGGAGGTTTGATTTTTGCCCGTCTGATGAACTTGTTTTTGAAGGGAGATAATAAGATCAATCCACTGATTGGAGCAGCAGGTGTATCCGCTGTTCCTGACTCGGCTCGCGTGGTACAGCACGAAGGCTTAAAGAGCGATCCCAATAACCACCTGCTGATGCATGCCATGGCACCCAACGTATCGGGCGTTATCGGTTCTGCCGTAGCGGCGGGTATATTACTATCTTTCTTGATGTAAAGAGATTTTTTACACAATATTAAAGGGCTTGTAACACCGTGTTGCAAGCCTTTTTATTTGCAATGATAAGCTGCGTAAATCAGCAATGAAGGGGGTACTGTTATCTGTTAAAGCTTTGTTTTTTGTTGTTATTCAACTGCGCTGCGGTTGTCTTGGGATGTCTGTTGTTGCCCAGTGCTTCACACCGGGCTATCCATATTCAATCCCTAACGGGATTGCGTTGTAATTTCGGAGTAAAGTTTTGTTCTAAATACATGTATTTTTGGATGCTGTGACCGCCCTAAGCTTCGTGTGGGGGTATTCACAGTCAATTCCTTCGAAATTTGCAGCCCTATGCATTGACAAGTTGCTTTATATGGTGCCCCACATCTTGAAGCTGAGCCATGAGTGGCCGCCCTATTAGTCCATGCGGCGGCATTTGATCACTACTTCATCATTGGCCATCAAATACAACTCCTGATTAAATCTAAAAAAGGCATTCACTTGTTCAAGTGCATTCAGATAGCTGCTTTCCAAAGCGGCGCAGGGGCACATCTTTTTAGTGGTGGATAGTTTTGTTATGGAAAGTCGATTACTACCCTCACTAGTGCTGATTTTACCCTTAAAATGATTGCAGCCCGCTGTGCCCATCACCGTCATGTTATTCAGGTTAATTTCCAGCGTCAGCTCACAGTTCATCGACAGTGGTTTTTGACCCTTTAGATCCATTACGCCCCAAATGTCGTAGAGAGCATGGGCCGGCGGACAATAGGCAGCCGAGTCAATGATCTCAGCTAGCTCATAGCTGATGGAGGAGGCATCGGCCGGTACGTCTGACCTTTTATGCGTGTTTATTGCAACGGTATAAGAAGTACCCGGGGTGTGAGTAAATCCCTTGATGGGGGCATAAAAATACTGCCAATGTTCTTGTTCAGATTTTCGTACCAGCAGGCATTTCATAGGACCTACACCTGTACAATCCACCTTGTAAGGTGCCACCTCATATACTACTTGTCCATTTGGTTTTGGTTGTGGCTTTTGCTTCTTCTGCAGGACTGAACAAGCGGCTAACAGTGCCGCACAACAAAATATTAATATCTGTTTCATTTCATTACTTTATTCGTTTCTACTCTTCGTAATATCCGTGACCGTATCCATAGCCATACCCGTATCCATAGCCGTAACCATATTTGTTGCGTCTGACTTGTATGTCGTTTAGTAAGATGCCGATATTACTTACATCTTCCTCCTGCATGTTTTTTATGGTTTGTGCCAATACCGATTTAACCGTATGTTGTTGCCGTACCAAAAAGATAAGGGTATCAGTATGCCGCGCCAGAAGATAGGGGTCGGACACAATACCCATGGGCGGTGTATCGATGATGATGATGTCAAAGTCGGCCTTTAACCTATCCATAAAAGCTTTGGTATTGGCGGCACTGATCAGCTCCGAAGGGTTAGGAGGGATATCACCCGAGGGTAATATAGTCAGGTTTTCCTGTCCTGAAGGAACCAGTATTTCTTCGTAAGCTACTTGCCCTATCAGATAGTTGGAGATACCCTTTTTATTGTTGATGTCAAGTATCTTATTTAAACCGGGCTTACGCAGGTCAAAGCCCAGTAGGGCCGTTTTCTTGCCACTGAGGGCAAAGGCAGCCGCTGTGTTAAGGGCACAGAAGGTTTTACCTTCGCCCGGCATAGATGAAGATACACCAATAATGGGTGAGGCAACGCCTTTATTCATGAACTCAATGCGTGTGCGTAGTCGCCTGAATGTTTCGGTCACCACCGACTTGGGGTGAGACTCCACAATGTTGTGCTCTTCTTTGCTATTATGAATAATATTACCCACAATGGGCAAGGAAGTAATGCGCTCGATATCTTCGGTGTCAATTACTTTGTTGTTAAGGAGCTGGCGCAGGGCTAAAAAAGCCAGCGGAATGATCAGTCCCAGCAGTAAGGCTTTTTGTTTGTTACCTGTTTTATTGGGGGATACCTGTCCGGCAAAACGGGCGCTTTCCAGTACCTGATGATCGGGTGTATTGGAGGCCTTCTGTATCTGTGCCTCCGATTGCTTACGAAGCAGATAAGTATATACCTCGTTGCTCAAGTCAAATTTCCGCTCAATACCCAATAACCGACGCTCTGTTTCGGGCAGGCTGTATAGCTCCTTTTCATTTCGTACCTTCTCGGCCATCAGGCGGATGCGGTTGTCCTCAAACACCTTCAGCTGGCTGGCAATGGTCTTCAAAAGGGTTTTGCGGGCTATATCAATCTGGTTTTCCAACTCTTTGTTGGCCAGGTTACCCGCCTCACCGTAAGAGCCTATCAGCGACAGCCGCTGTGAATTAAGATCGATAATGGTCTTAACCTGTTCGCTCAACATGGTATTTTCCATCTCGTACATGGCCGGTGCCAGCACATTGTTCTCATCAATTTCGTCGGAGAAATAATTCTGCAGGTATAAGAAATAGCTGCGCTTAATCTCCAGCTCCGTCAATTTCTGCTCCACCTCCTGCATGCCGCTAAACAGGTACTCAGCCTTGGCCGATACGCTTTGTATGCGGTTGTTAGTTCGGAACTGACTGAGTTCTGAGCCGGTCAACTGCAGGGAGTCGGCAATTACCAGCAATTGCTGACTGATAAAGTCTATGGTATTGGTGGCAATGAGGTTTTTCTGTTTTAGGTTATTGGCAATGAATACGCTGGCCAGTTCATTAAGGAAGACCTGGTTTTTTTCGTTGTTTCTGCCGGTGACAGACACCCGTATGATGGAAGAACCTTCGCGGGGCGGTTGCGCTATCAATCGGCTCTTAAAACTGGCAGCCAGCTGTCGTGGATGGTTAAATACAAAGTACTGCTCAGTACCACTGTTGTAATGCGTGCTACGGGGTACAATCTTAAAAGAGGCCCAGGGGGTGGTCACCATTTCGTTGTAGGTTACGGTGGCTTCATACTGGATTGGGCCCACGGTGCTGCCTTCACGTTCTCCTTTGTACACGTGGGTGCTGCTCATCTTCTCAGTATTGACCAATACCTTGCACTGTCGCTCGTTGAGCGGTAGTATGTAGATGGGTGTATTGAGCAGCTGCGGGTAGGTGGAGTCAAACTCAATGTGGTAATTGGTATTGCGGTACATCTCGGTGTTTTTCAGGCGCCCTTCGGCAAAATAGCTGACGTGAAAATCCAGCCGGTCGATGGTTTGTTGCACCACGTCCCACGAGGTGAGTATGGCCACCTGATTATCGATGCTGCGCTGTCCCGGGGTCAGTCCAAAACCCTGCATCAGGTCTTTGTTAGGCATCACATCACCCCGTTCCTCCATCAGCAGGGTAATGGTGGTGCGATAGACCGGATGTACATAGCGGTGTATCATAAAAACCACAAACAGACTCAGCGGTATGGTGATGGCAAAGAGCCACCAGAAATGCAGTAAGTCTTGAATAAAACGTTTTATATCGATATTAAAAGGCGAGTTGTTGCCTTGCGAGGGATGTGATTGAGGCAGCATAAAATTTATTTAATAATAGCATCAAGGGTCAGGTAAAGGGCCAGAGCGGTGGTGATCAGCCCCAGTGAAAAGGATTCGCCAATGCCCAGCTGTTTGGCGCGCATCGGACGGACGTACAAAAGGTCGTTGGGGTAGATATAGTAATACTCCGAATTGACGATGTTTTTATCGGTCAGATCCACCTCGTAGGTAACCGGACCGTCGGGCAGCTGACGCACCAGCTTCATCTTTCGCTTTTTACCAAAAGGGGTTGTCCCTCCGGCCATGGCCACAGCTTCAAATATGGTGACTTGCTCCTTTTGCATGGTCTGTACCCCTTGCTTTCGGAATTCGCCCAAGGCGGTAAAGGTGTTGGAAGCCAGTTTAAACGTGAGGTTATATTCCTTTAGGAAAGGTTTCAGGGCTTCCTGTACCCGTGTTTTCCCCATTTTCACATTACAGCCCGCCAGATTAATCTTACCCACGTAAGGGAAGTCGATGTTCATGGAGTCATCGATCTGGTAATAGAAAAAATTCTGATTGCGTTGCGCGTTACCGCCTCCACTGCTGCTCGATTGGTTGAAAAACTCCGATAGCTTTGGATCCGGGGTTGAAACATTGATGAATAAGTAGTCGTTGGGCATCAAAAAATACTTATCGGTGATGTTAGTGCCCGGGCCAAAGGGATTTTCATAATTTCCTTTTGTGCTCTTATCCTGCAATAATATGTACTCTTTTTGAGGAATGCAGCCACTTAACAAAAAGGTAACTACAAAAATACTGATGATGGTTGGCTTATAGTAGCGCATGGGTTTGATAGGATGGATATTATTATTCATTGCCTGAAGATTCGCCTGTTAATTGTTATTTCGTTCAGGTAAAAGAACGATTTTGCTTATTAATATGCGCAAAAATAAGGTTTTATTTCTCTTTATAACCATAATACCGACGACAATGCACTGAACTTATCACAATCGTTATTTTATCTTTAAAAAACATTTGCTGGTAATGGGGGATGAATTCGCATTCTATGTATTTGTTCATCAGACTCATGCGTTGATGTATTTGCTTTGTGTCCGTAGCAAGACAGGAATCCAATGAGGGAAACTATCGCTTAATAGTAAAAAACTGCGGACTATCTCTTATTATTTTTTTAATTTTGCAGGAAAATTTAAAATCGTCACAGGAATGTTTGAAAATCTGAGCGAAAGGCTTGAGAGGTCCTTTAAACTATTGAAAGGTGAGAGTAAAATCACCGAACTAAATATTGCCGAGACACTTAAGGATGTTCGACGTGCACTGTTGGATGCCGATGTTAACTATAAAACCGCCAAAACCTTTACCGAAACCGTGAAGAACAAGGCCATGGGTCAGGATGTTCTGAATGCTGTGAAGCCGGGAGAGATGATGGTGAAGCTGGTGCACGATGAGCTAGCCGTTTTAATGGGCGGTACTTCCATCGATATTGACCTGAAGAATAATCCCAGTATTATACTGATTGCCGGTTTGCAAGGATCGGGTAAAACGACTTTTACCGGTAAGTTGGCCAACCTGCTGAAGACCAAGCGGGGTAAGAATCCGTTATTGGTGGCAGGCGATGTGTATCGTCCGGCGGCCATCAATCAGCTGCAGGTATTAGGCGAGCAGATCGGCGCTACTGTATATACCGAGGAGGGATCCAAGGATCCGGTGAAGCTGGCCACCGACGGTATTAAGCTGGCCAAGAAGGGGGCACACGATGTGGTGATTATTGATACCGCCGGTCGTCTTGCCATCGATGAGCAAATGATGGAAGAGATCTCTGCGGTTAAAAAAGCCGTTAATCCCGATGAAATTCTGTTTGTGGTGGATTCCATGACGGGTCAGGATGCGGTAAATACGGCCAAAGAGTTTAACGATCGTCTGGATTTCGACGGGGTGGTGCTAACCAAGCTCGATGGTGATACTCGCGGTGGTGCGGCCTTGTCCATCCGTAGCGTGGTAGATAAACCCATTAAGTTTGTGGGTACGGGTGAAAAAATGGAAGCGCTTGATGTGTTCCACCCAAGCCGTATGGCCGATCGTATATTGGGTATGGGTGATATCGTTTCGCTGGTGGAGCGTGCACAGGAGCAGTATGATGAGGAAGAAGCCCGTAAGCTGCAAAAGAAAATCGCTAAAAATCAGTTTAATTTCGACGATTTCCTGAAGCAGATACAACAGATCAAAAAGATGGGTAACCTCAAGGATCTGGCAGCCATGATACCGGGAATGGGTAAGATGATGAAGAATATCGATTTCGATGATGACGCCTTTAAAGGTATCGAAGCCATCATCCGTTCCATGACACCGGCAGAGCGCGAGCAGCCTGCTATCATCAATGGCAGTCGCAAGAAACGTATTGCTTCCGGTAGCGGTACATCCATACAGGAGGTGAACCGACTCATAAAGCAATTTGATGATACACGCAAGGTCATGAAAATGATGACCTCGGGCAATAAAATGGGCAAGATGATGGGTAAAATGCCCATGGGACGGCGTCGATAAATAAAGAAAAGAGAAAAAGAAGCACGCTTGTGCTTCTTTTTTTATATAGTAACCCCTAAAATAAACAGCATGCAACTGATTGATGGAAAACTAACATCGAAAGAAGTACGTAAGGAAATTGCGGCCGAAGTGGCGGAATTAAAGGCCCGCGGCGCCAAAGTACCTCACTTGGCGGCCATATTGGTGGGGCACGATGGAGGAAGCGAATCGTATGTGGCCGGAAAAATGAAGGCCTGTGAAGAAGTGGGTTTTAAGTCGAGTCTTATACGTTTTGAGCAGGAGGTGACAGAAGCCGAGTTGCTAAGCCAGGTAAAGGCCTTGAATGAGGATCCCGATGTGGATGGATTTATTGTTCAGCTGCCACTGCCTAAGCATATTGATGAAGAGAAGGTTAACGAGGCTATTGATCCCCGAAAGGATGTGGACGGCTTCCACCCGGTTAATGTGGGGCGTATGGCCATTGGTATGCCGGCTTTTGTATCGGCTACACCCCAGGGTATCATGGAGCTGTTAAAGCGCTACGAGATAGAAACAGCGGGTAAGCACGTGGTGGTGATTGGTCGTAGCAATATTGTGGGACGCCCTATGAGTATCCTGCTGTCGCAAAAGGGAAATCCGGGCAATGCCACCGTAACAGTAGCACACAGTCGTACAGCTAATCTTAAAGCCTTATGTTTGGATGCCGACATTATTATCGCGGCCATTGGTGTTCCGGGCTTCGTAAAGGGTGATATGGTGAAAGAGGGTGCTGTGGTGATTGATGTGGGTACCACGCGTGTGCCGGCCACCGATACCAAATCAGGATGGCGCTTAAAAGGAGATGTGCTCTTCGACGAGGTGGCGCCCAAATGCTCCTATATCACGCCTGTTCCGGGTGGTGTGGGTCCCATGACAATTACTTCGTTAATCATCAACACGCTTAAGTCGGCCAAGAAAGAGATTTATACTGAGTAAGTAAATATATATAGGATCTTGCTTATCGGATGATTCGGCCATTGCTTGTGCGTGCTGTTATTCTTTCGATGGGTGTTAAAAAGTTACAAGCCAAGATATAATGCACTGTCTCATTGCTGATAAAGTGCATTTTACCTTGGCTCATTTATTTTGTAACTATAAGGTCAATACCTTTGTGGCATCGCTTTGTAAGGTGATGATATCGGGCATGGTACCCTTGTGGCCGGCCACAATGTTATCAATACCGTAATGATCGAGGCAGGTAGAACAGACGATCATTTTCACTCCGCGCTCCTGCAGGGTTTGCAGCTGTCCGGTAAATTCACTGTTCTCCGCCACTATCTTTACCCCCTCATTGTAAAAGGCGATAAAAGCCGGCTGTCGGTTATCCCGTATCAGAATGTTAAAGTATTTACCCAATAGCTCAAGGCTCAGGGCGGGATCGCCGTTGCCCATACCCTTTTGGGCAATTATCAGCAGGTCACAAAGTTTCTTCATCTTCGTTTTGTTTTGTGTATGTTGTTAAATTAAAACCTTAAGTCCAGCTTATCAACGCGCTTAATAATAGCTGTTTGACTGCGTCCCAAAAGGAGCGCTATTTCCTTCACTGTTTTACCTTGTATATACAGTTGCTTGAGTTCTGCTTCCTCGCTGCGCGACCACAGCTGATTACGCCGTGGGGCTTTGGGGCGGGGTTTGCTATTGCGTGCAAAGGCATTCACATCGTTGTCCACGCTTTCATGCTGATGGATATGATAGCCGCTGGGCAACAGATGCAGGGGGATGTGCAGCCGTGCCTTGGTACGGGTAGCGGCTACATATAGCAGGTTAATCTCTTCGGCAAGGGTGTCAGCACTTAGTTCCTGCGCCTTAAGGGCTGGCTTTAAGTCCATGATTTGCTGCTCGTTAATAAAGTCATCCGTAAGAAATACTTCATCGTATTCCAGCCCCTTGGCTTTGTGTACGGTGGAAAACACCATCTCGGCGCGGTGTTTATCGGCCTCGTCCACACAGCAGGTTTTAATGCGATTTAGATAGTAAGGGATGTCTTTATTGTAGGTCTGCACCAGGTCAACCAAGCCTTTTAGTGAGGTGTCGGAAGTCTCTTCCAAATAGTCTTTTAAGTGGTCGAAGGACGGCATAGTCTTCAGCAGGTCATCTTTAATCAAATGACGCTGATTATTATACAGATTCAGTACATCATAAATGGAGCCGCCGTCGTCGGAAAAGGTGTAGGAGCTTAATTGCCCCTCAAAATAGATGCTATCAATGTCTTTTCGTTGTACCAGCAGCTCAATGGCCTTGGTTACCAGCTTGCTGTTGGAGCGGGCCAATAGGAGGCGTGACTTGATTGCGTTATGCACCCCCAGACCCTGTATACGGGCTTGGCTTATCTGGCCAATCTCTGTTTTCCAGCCCAGTATGGATTTGGCCAATCGGGCTATTTCCTGATTGAAGCGAAAGCTATTGCTCAGGTTTAATGAGGGATAGCTGATTTGCTGGAGTGCGTTTACGGCATAGCGCCAACCGTAGATCTGTTGATGTTGGTCGCCAATGATAATGATCTTAGCCCTTTGTTGCAGCACGGTATCCAGCATGGCACCCGAGGCATCCTGTCCTTCATCAAAAAGAATATAATCGTAAGGTAGGGAGGGTTTGCTGAGTTGAAATTGTTTCAGGTAAAAATCGTGTATGATAGGTATCTCGCCCCGTTGCATTTTGGCCAGAAATAGCCGGGTGTAATGGGCGATGGCATCATAATACTGCGTGGCAAAGTCCAGGCTTTCCGCACTGGTGAGGGTCTCCAGGTAATCGATATCCAGTACTTTCCTTGCTTTTGAATTGCAAAAGTAGCGCACGAACAGCCCAATATGGCTGGCCATCTTCAGGTGCGATAAATCGCCAGCACTAGGTTGTATACCCAGTATCTGCACAATCTCATGGGGTTTGTAGTCGAAACGTAAGCGGTATTGCCGATAGGGAGCCAGGTATTTATAGGCCAGTGAATGGGCTGTTTCCACCCGTACATGCGTCAGTTGCATCTGCGCAAGTTTCTGTTCGGCCTCCAGTTTCACCGACTTGTTAAAAGCCAGGTAGAGGATGGAAGCTTTAGGGCGCCGCCGTGCATATTCCATAATGGTGGTCGTTTTGCCTGAGCCGGCCACCGCATTTACTTTCAGGTTGCCATCGTGGTCAATAATGGCTCTTTGTTCATCACTTAATTGCATTCACCGTTTCAATTATTTCCGGATGTTACAGCCCATCCTGGGTAATCCGTCTTTAGCAGCGTGTTGGATATATTTTATAAAAGGGTGCTCTATCGCATGGTACCTAAAAAAACCGTTCCGTAAAGAGTTTATTAATAGGAGCATTCAATACCTACTGCTAGCTGCCAAAAACACGTTTTAAGAGGGCGTTAACACGAGCCTGAGGATTTTCGCGGATGGCAGCTTCCTCCTGGGCAATTTTTACGAACAGGCCATTCAGGGCCTCTTGGGTCAGGTAAGTATCCAAATCGACCTTCACCGCATTAAGGCCGGCCATTTTACCCAGGGGGTTATCGGCAATGCGGTTCCATTTGTTGGTCATGGATTCCCACGATGCATTGGGGGAGATGCCGGCAGCTATTTCCTTATCCAGTGCGGCCTCTATCTTTGGCTGGTATAGCTCGAAGAGTGCGTCGTAGGTGTTTTCTTTCAGATAATCGGTGGCAGCGCTTGGCTCACCCTTCAACAGGGTAAAGGCATCGCTTATGCTCATTTGCCGGATGGCCTCCCAAAATACAGGACCCGCTTCGCCTGCCGCCTGTTCGGCTGCCCGGTTGATATGCCGCAGTACATCTTCAACAAGGCGCTGGCCACCGGGTATTTTACCGGCATTTTCCACAATAATATCGGTCTGAGGAGGCAGCTGTATTTTCACCAGGGCATCGCCGTAATAGCCATCCTGCTGTCCAAGGCGTGCGGCTGCCGAATCGGTGCCCACGCGCAGGGCTTCTTTCAGGCCTTGAGCCACTTCATTTTCCGTAAGTGGTGCATTGGTGGTGTAGGTATCCATCACGGCCGTCAGTTCAGCGCAGGCGCACAGGGTGAGTAAACTTAGTCCGTAGAATATTTTTTTTATCATGATCTGTATTTCTTTGGGTGCTTAGTATTCGTTTTGTGTTTCTTGTGCTTGCCTTTGCCCGCGGGCTTAGGTGCCGGCTTCCCATCCTTGTCGGGAAATAGCTTTTTCAGCATATCGAAACGCTTGAAATTCTTAAGCCGCTCTTTAATTTTGGCTTGGTACTCTTTCTTGTACCAAAACAGGTACATTCGCTGCTGTAATTTCTCGTTTTTAGTGCGGGGCGTATAAGTTTCTTCCAGGGTATAGGGATGCACGCCGGAATAATAGATAACGGTAGCCACTGTCATGGGGGTTGGGGTAAAGTCCTGTACCTGTTCCAATTTAAAATCCATATCGTGCGTCTCACAGGCTAGGTTAGCCATATCCAACTCTTCGCTGCCCGGGTGGCTGGAGATAAAGTAAGGGATGATCTGCTGATTTAGTTTTTTGGCTTTGTTAATGCGATCGAAATCGGCCTTGAACTTATGAAACAGTTTAAAAGTAGGCTTGCGCATGATTTTAAGCACCTGATCGGAGGTATGCTCAGGTGCTACCTTCAGGCGACCCGATACATGGTGCTCAATCAGTCTTTGCATATACCGTTTATGGCTCTCTTTTTCATCAGCCGATGCCATGGGGTTGTATAGCATGTCGTAACGCACTCCGCTGCCGATAAAGGCTTTCTTAATGTTAGGATGCTGACTCACCTGTTCATACAATTCCGTCATGGCGCTGTGGTCGGTATTCAGGTTGGTGCATATGTTGGGATGAATACACGACGGACGGGTACATCGCTCGCAGATGCGCAGGTTTTTACCGGCCATGCGGTACATATTGGCACTGGGGCCGCCCAGATCCGACAGGTAGCCCTTAAAATCAGGCATCTGGGTAATGGCATCCACTTCTTTCAGGATACTTTCCTTGGAGCGGGAGGCGATGAACTTGCCCTGGTGGGCCGAAATGGTGCAGAAGCTGCAGCCGCCAAAGCAGCCCCGGTGCATATTCACCGAGAATTTGATCATTTCAAAGGCAGGAATTGCTCCTTTGGCCACGTAACGCGGGTGTGGCAATCGTGTATAAGGCAGGTCAAAGGAGGCGTCCATCTCGCGGCTGGTCATGGGTGGATAAGGCGGATTGATTACCACCTTGTGTTCGCCTGTGTCCTGACTGAGTCGCGCAGCATGCCAGCGGTTCGATTCTTCTTCGATGTGCCGGAAGTTACGGGCATATTTTATTTTATCGGCCAAACAGTCTTCATGACTATTCAGTACAATGTCTTTCCAGTTTTTATTCTTGGGTAAATCACTCTCTTTGGCTTGTAAAAAGGCGGTTTGAGGAATTGTTTTCAGACTTTCCATCGGCACGCCGCGATCCATCAGGCGGATGATCTCCAGCAGCGGTTGTTCACCCATGCCATATACCATCAGATCGGCCCGTGCATCGGCCAGTATGCCGGGCCTTAGTTTGTCTGACCAATAATCGTAGTGACTTACACGCCGCAGAGAGGCCTCAATGCCGCCCAGCAGCACGGGTACATCGGGGAAGAGGTCTTTCAATATATTACAATATACCACCGAGGCATAATCGGGTCGCTGCCCTGCACGACCGTCGGGCGTATAGGCATCATCAGAGCGCAGACGTCGGTTGGCCGTATAGTGGTTGACCATGGAGTCCATGGCACCGGCAGTCACTCCAAAGAAATAGTTAGGGCGTCCCAGCTTTTTAAAGTCCCGCAGATCATCGCGCCAGTTGGGTTGAGGCACAATGGCAACCCGCAAGCCATGGGCTTCCAGCAAGCGACCGATCACGGCGGCTCCAAAAGCCGGGTGGTCAATATAGGCATCACCGGTAAAAAGAATAACATCTATGCTATCCCATCCGCGGCGTTCTACTTCCTTGGCAGAGGTAGGCAGCCAGTCCTCCATCTTATTCTTTCGCTCAGTTTTTATCATATCAGGGGCAAATGTAGCTGAATTTTAATTATCTTGCTTTCCGTTCGGGGTATTGCCGGCAGAAAAAGTGTTTTTCATTCAAAAGGTAAACCCCCAAAAGAGTTAAAGGTTTTTTTTTATATTATAAAACCAATGTTAACTTTGTATTGAAAAATTTGGCCATGACAGACCCAAATAGCGAATTAATTGTTGAGTTAAAAGACAAGATTAACAAGTTGATACAACGCTATCAAAGCTTGAAATCGGAAGTGCAGTTGTTGGAAGGAGAGAAGAGTAGATTAACGAATCAGCTGGAAGATGCCGCCCGGGAATACCATAACCTGGAGCAGCGATTCAACAATTTAAAGATTACGAAAGACTTGGTGATCGGTAGTTCAGAAGCCGGTGATACCAAAAAGCGAATTGGTCAAATTGTGCGGGAAATTGATAAGTGTATTGCGCTTTTAAACCGTTAAGCTAATTAAATGGACGATAAACTCTCGATACGTGTAAACATTGCCGATAGGTTTTACCCCTTACGCATCGATCGCAACGATGAAGAGCGTATTCGTCTTGCTGCTAAGCTCATTAACGAAAAGGTTTTACAATATAAGCAACGGTATTCAGATAAAGATGTGCAGGATTTTTTGGCTATGGCCACCTTACAGTATGTGATTAAACTGTTGGAATTGGAAAATCGCCACGATGTGGATCCTTTTATTGAGTTGGTACGTGATTTAAACGCGCAATTGGAAAAAGTGCTGTCTGATAAAACAGACGTTGTTTATTAGATAAGTACATATTAATTAGAATTTTACCCGCATTGTTTATTGTACTCCTATAATTAGGAGACTAATGAAATAATGCGGTTTTGTTATATATATAAATACGATAAACATGAGTTTACCAATAGTAATAGGAATTGCAATTGGGGCGCTTCTGTTAGGTGCTTTTGTAACATGGCTGATTATTACAAAAGCGCTTAAAACAAGAAGTGAACAAATTGTAAGGGAGGCCGAGGCAGAGGCCGAAGTGATCAAAAAAGACAAGATTCTGCAAGCAAAAGAGAAATTTTTGCAGCTGCGCACCGAACACGAGAAGGAGATCAATTCTCGTAACGCCCGCATGGTGAATGCTGAAAACAAAATGAAGCAGAAGGAGTCGAACCTTTCGCAGCGTATTGAAGAGCACAATCGCAAGAAGAAAGAGGTGGAGGCCATACGTGAAAACCTGACGGCACAGCTGGAGCTGGTGGAAAAGAAGACTGAGGAAGTAAATAAGGCGCATAAACAGCAGGTAGAGCAGCTGGAAGCCATTTCAGGCATGTCGGGCGATGAGGCCAAAGAAATGCTGATGGAGAGCCTGAAGGCAGAGGCCAAGACTGAGGCCATGTCGTACATCAATGATATTATGGACGATGCGAAAATTAATGCCAATAAAGAGGCCAAACGCATTGTGTTACAAACAGTGCAGCGCGTGGCGACTGAAACGGCTATCGAAAATTCAGTGACCATCTTCCACATTGATTCGGATGAGATGAAGGGTCGTATTATTGGTCGTGAAGGACGTAATATCCGAGCACTGGAAGCTGCTACAGGTGTTGAGATAATTGTGGATGATACCCCCGAGGCCATCGTATTATCGGCCTTTGACCCCATGCGTCGTGAAATTGCTCGTCTGGCTTTGCACCAGCTGGTAACCGACGGTCGTATACACCCCGCACGCATTGAAGAAGTAGTAAATAAGGTACGCAAGCAGGTGGAAGAGGAGATTCTGGAAACCGGTAAGCGCACTGCCATAGACTTGGGTATTCATGGTCTGCACTCCGAGCTGATTAAGCTAGTGGGTAAGATGAAGTACCGTTCATCCTACGGGCAAAACCTGTTGCAGCACTCGCGCGAAACGGCCAACCTGTGTGCCATTATGGCGACCGAATTGGGCTTGAACGCCAAGCGTGCTAAGCGAGCCGGTTTATTGCACGATATTGGTAAGGTGTCCGATGAGGATCCGGAATTACCACACGCTATCCTGGGTATGAAGCTGGCCGAGAAGTATAAGGAGAAACCTGATATTTGTAACGCCATTGGTGCCCACCACGATGAAGTGGAGATGACCACCATGATAGCGCCCATCGTGCAGGTGTGTGATGCTATCTCGGGTGCCCGTCCCGGTGCCCGTCGTGAAATCATCGAGGCTTATATCAAGCGTTTGAAGGATTTGGAAAATCTCGCATTGTCCTACCCGGGTGTGCTGAAGACCTATGCCATACAAGCCGGTCGTGAGCTGCGCGTGATTGTGGGTGCGGAGAAAACAACGGATAAAGAAGCCGAGGAGCTATCGTATGACATTGCGCGTAAGATACAAACTGAAATGACCTATCCAGGTCAGGTGAAGATTACAGTGATCCGCGAGACGCGTGCCATCAGTTACGCCAAATAATAAGGTATAATCAATGATACTGAAAAGCGGCCGAGGCCGCTTTTTTTGTTCTCTCTCTTCCCCTTGGGGAAGTCCGCGCAGCCGGATGGGGCCTCTTCCCCCGGGGGAAGTGCCTGCAAGGCGATGGGGAATTAAGCAGCCCAATAGAAGCTTAATTTTTCAGACTAAGAAGACTATTCACTATCTTCGCCTACATGAAAAAGCAAACACCTAAGCGTAAAATCCTCATCTTCATAGACTGGTTTCTGCCCGGCTACAAAGCAGGTGGACCGGTGCGTTCCATGGCTAATATGGTGGAGTACCTGAAAGATGACTATGCGTTTTATATTGTCACACGGAATACCGATTATACTGAAACAACACCTTATACGGGCATTGAGAGTAATACCTGGGTGGACTTTAGTCCGCATGTAAAAGTATTTTATGCCGATGAGGCGCATCAGGATAAAAAGAACTACCGCAACCTGATCAGGGAGATGAACCCGAATGCTGTTTATATCAATGGGGTATATTCGTGGAAGTTTTCTATCCTGCCATTGATGGTGGCAAAGAAGGCTGGTGCGCATCAGGTGATTGTAGCGGCACGGGGCATGTTGGCTGCCAGTGCTATAGATGTAAAGGAAGGTAAGAAAAAGTTATTTCTGCGCCTGGCTCGTCTGGCTGATTTATACAAAAACACAGTGTTTCATGCTACCAACGAAAAGGAAAAGCAAGACATAAAAGATAGTTTGGGTAAAAATATCCGGATAAAGATAGCCGATAACCTGCCCAAAAGTAAGCTGCCGGCCATAAAACCTATCGCAAAGCAGCGTGGCAACCTGCGACTGGTGAGCCTGGCGCGTATAGCTCCCGAGAAAAACACCCTGTTTGCCCTGGAGCAATTGGCCGGGCTGGGCCATGTGGCCGGAAACATCACTTTTCACCTGTATGGGCAGGTTTATAACGAAAGCTACTGGCAACAGTGTCAGACTGTGATGGCGCAGTTGCCTGATAACATTCAGGTGGAACACATGGGAACAGTGGATGCCGACCTGGTGGGGGAAACCATCCAACAGTATCACGCCCTCTATCTGCCCACACGCGGCGAGAATTTTGGGCATGTGATTCTTGAAAGTCTGAGCGCCGGACGCCCCGTACTAATAAGTGATCAGACGCCGTGGAGGGGATTAATAAATGAGAAAGCAGGGTGGGATATCTCTCTTGAGTTGAAAAGCGGAAAAGTTGATGAGTTGAATGTAGAATCAGCGTCCAGGGTGCAATGTCCGATGTCCGGAGTCCGTGGTCCAGAGTCCGAAAGTAGTGCATGGTGCGCAGTAATTCGTACACTGCTTGAGATGGAGCGGGAAGAGTTCGACAGTTGGTGCACAGGTGCACGAAATCGGGCAGAGGCCTTTGTTTATAACCCGGCGCTGAAAGAGGCGTACAGGAAGCTTTTCGATTAACCGCTGCTTTAACGCTGTCTGGTACAAGTTCGCAGACAGATTTTGCAGCTATAAACCAAATGGCGATGGCTGATTCGTTTGAAAAGATAGAAGCAGGTAGGTTTTACCATATCTATAATCGGGGGATTAACAGCTGCAATCTATTCGATGGGGAGGCGGATTATAAGCATTTTCTGGTTCTGTATGAAAAATTTATTGACCCCATAGCGGAGACTTATGCGTGGACACTTTTATCGAACCACTTTCATTGTTTGGTTAAGATTAAGGAGGACATCAGGTATAAATATACGATGGAGAAGGTTGTTAAGGCCAACGCACGTAACGTTGTCAGGACTAAAGACGCTGACAAGTTAGGCTGGGTAAAAGACTTTGCAACAAATAAATGGGCAACGGTTCCTTTACCTGACGGCGTCAACGACCCGTCAGCGTTAAAAGGCAACGATGTCGAAGAGGGTGAAAACGATGGCCCGTCAACCTTTCGGGGAATTGCTGATATCCATCCCTCAACGCTGTCCGGTACAAGTACGCAGACAGGTTTAGGGAGGCAGTCCGATGACGCTGTCAGGCTACCGAACCCTACAAAACATTTCTCCCACTTATTTAATGCCTACGCCAAATATTATAACACGAAAAATAACCGGCATGGCGCTTTATTCGAACGGCCGTTAAAAGAAGGTTGGTTGATTCAGCGGATTATCTGAAGCAATGTGTTATTTACATTCATACTAATTCTGTTCATCATCACTTTGTTTCAAGCCCGATGGAATACCCTTGGAGCAGTTATTTGGATTACCTATCATGTGAGAATACGCTGTACAATGAATGTATCAGTGATTATTTTGGCGATATAGCCAATTTTAAATATTGCTATAATAAAATGAACCATGATTTTGAATGGGAATAGCCCCAACCGGTCTGCGTCGGCACAACCTGACCGCGTAGGGGGCGGTTAATGAAGATGACCGCGTTGGGCGGTACGACCTGACCACGTGGGGCGGTTTAAAGTCTAATTCATTGGACATAGAAAGAAACCCGTTAGGGGTTGACGAAGCATTAAAAGATAATTATTCCCTGTTAAACTCCTCAACGCTGTCCGGTACAAGTACGCAGACAGGTTTCGGGCTGTTGCATTCTAAATGCTTTCCTGTATATTTGTGACCGTTAATATGGCAGGCTCATCAGGTTAGGATCGTAGCCGCGGAGCACTCCGGAAGAGCGATGAAACGGTAAAGGGTATAGGATAAAATAGCCGCGGAGCGGCGACAGAATAGTTAGCAATGTGTGGAATAAACGGAATAATAGCAGACAGCAAGGATAAACAGGATCGACTCAGCAGGATGAATGCCGCCTTGCAACACCGGGGACCGGATGATGAAGGGACATTCGTAAACGATGAAGTGGCATTGGGGCACCGCCGTCTGATGATTATCGACCTGTCACCAGCCGGGCATCAGCCGATGACGACACCGGATGGACGTTATACCATGGTGTTTAATGGCGAGGTATATAACTATCGCGAGATTCGTAAGGAGCTGGATTATCCCTTTCGTTCTAATACCGACAGTGAAGTGATTCTGGCAGCGTGGCAGAAGTGGGGTTCCGAATGCGTGCAACGCTTCAACGGTATGTTTGCCATCGCTATCAGGGATCACCACCAAAAACAACTCACCCTGGTGCGCGACCGGCTTGGCATTAAGCCTTTATACTGGCATTACAGTAAGGGGCAATTGGTGTTTTCGTCGGAGGTGCGTGCGTTGCTGGCTTCCGGTTTGGTTGAGAAAACCATTGACCCCGATAGCCTGGTGGATTACCTGCGTTATCAAACCGTGCAGGCACCGGATACCATATTGAAGGATGTTAACATGCTAAAGGCCGGTTCGTTGTTACGATTCAGGCTGGGTGATCAACCTGTAGTTACTGAATATTGGCGGCCTGAGGTGAAAAGTATACAGGGAACCACCAGCTACGAGGAGGCTAAACATAAGGTAAGGGAGTTGTTCTTTAATTCTGTGGAGCGGCGACTGGTGGCCGACGTGCCTTTCGGAGCCTTTCTGTCAGGAGGTATTGATTCCAGTGCCATCGTGGGTGCCATGAGCAAGGTATCCAATCAGACTGTAAAGACCTTTAATATCTCCTTTGCCGAGGAGGAGTTCAGCGAAGCCCGTTATGCCCGTCATATCGCCGAGATGAACGGAACCGATCACACTGAAATAAAACTCAGCCCTGAAGATTTCCTTAACTACCTGCCAAACGCCTTGGCCGGCATGGATCATCCCAGTGGTGATGGCCCTAATACGTGGTTGGTGTCGAAGGTAACCAAGGAAGCGGGTGTCACCATGGCTTTATCTGGGCTGGGGGGCGATGAGCTCTTTGCCGGTTATCCCATCTTTAAGCGGATGATGACCCTGGACAGTAAAAAATGGATTTGGAACACGCCCGGTGTATTCAGGCAATTGGCCGGCACGATCCTGAAAACGCTAAAGCCCGGCGTAGCGTCAGAAAAGATGCGCAGCCTGTTGCAGATGTCCGATTATCAGTTTGCCGACGTGTATGCGGTATCGCGGCAGGCACTGATGGATAATCAATTGGCCGGACTGCTGAACCGCGATGCCTTGCCTGCACATAAGCCCGCAACTTACCTAAGTGCTCTGATGAATGAACACCCGCAGCAGGTGCTGAGTAATGTATCCATAGGTGAGTTAAGCACCTATATGCAGAATGTGTTATTAAGGGATAGCGATCAGATGAGTATGGCCCATGCCTTGGAGCTTAGGGTGCCCTTCCTCGACCATGAACTGGTGGAGTACATGCTGAGTCTGCCCGATACTATCAAATACCCAACAACGCCTAAAAAGCTGCTGGTGGATAGCTTGCCCGACCTCTTGCCCGATTATATCGTTAACCGGCCCAAGATGGGATTTGTATTCCCCTGGCAACACTGGCTAAAAAATGAGTTACATGCTTTTGTTGATGAGCGACTGGCCAGCCTGGCTAAACGTGATTTCTTTAACGAAGCAGCGGTGATGAATTTATGGAAACAGTTTAAAAACGGAGATCCTTCCGTAACGTATTCACGTATTTGGCCCTTGGTGGTGCTGGAAGAGTGGATGAAATAGGGGGTAGGGTATAGGACTTAGGAAATGCGGTGTAGGTATAAGAGTTTAGATTTTAGGATGTCTGCGGTTTTAGGCAAGTCGGAGCAGTAGTGTGATGGTTTGACGCTCTGCCGGAGTGCGGTGCACGAGGTAAGCTATTTTCTGCCAACCATTGACTTAATACGCTAAATCCTACGTGCTATAACCTAATCCTCAATCTTTACCATCATACCGCAAACCGCTTTTCTGCCGACCCAATTAGCACATCCTATGTCCTAAACCCTACAATCTACAGCCGAAGGCGCCCTAACACCTAAATCCCCATCACTTTCTCTGCCCATATTTCCGGCGTATGCTGCATGCCCAATTGGTGCGATTGCTGGCTCATGTTTTTTAATGTAAGCTGATCCATATCCATCGTTTTTTTGAGTGCCTGCTTCAAGGCTTCTTTGTTTTCATTTTCAAAGATAAAACCGTTGTGGCCATCCTGCAGAAAGCGGGTGGCCGAGCCTATGGCATTGGAGCAGATCATTGGGAAGCCCGCCACGGCCATCTCATGTACCACTACACCCCAGGGCTCAAAGCGGCTGGGCAGCACAAACACTCCTGTCTCGCTCAGGTATTGATGCATGTCGGCAGGCTGCACAAAGCCATGGTGCTGAATCTTCGGGTGCCGGGGGCGCTGATCAAACAGTTCGCCCGTACCCAGGCACCAGAGCTCCCATTCCGAGGCCTGTTCGTTCTGCAATTCCATGAAAGCCTCAAAGAGCAGATCAAGCCCCTTGGCTGCTATATAACGTCCCACGTACAAAAAGCGTTTGGGTACTTCAGTTAGCTGCTTTTTATCGTTGTAGATCTGTTGAAAGTGGGCGGTGTCAGCACTGTAAAAGCCGGTGGTGATACGCTTGCCAAAGCCCAGTTTACGGGCATAGGCCGCCTGCGGCTCGCCGGGCACCCACGCATGCGAGAAGTGTCGGCGGATAAAGAAAGGTGACAGCAGGCGCATCACCAGTTGCTTCGCGTTGCCAAACCAATGGTTATCGAGGGTGAGTAAGGTGGGTACCTGTCCTTTGTAAGCCTTGCACACCTTCAGGTAGCCTTTATCTACCCAGCCGCTGCAGATGATCTTATCCGGATTAATGTCATTCACCAGTTTCATCAGCAGCTCATCGGTATAATCCGGCCGGTTGTAGATGTGTACCCCATCCGGACTATCAAACGCAAAAGGCGCTTCTTTATTTACCGGCCAGCGCACCACGTGGACTTCGACACCCATCGGGTGGTTTAGGCCATTGGGTATAGGATTTAGGGATTGTGGTGTGGCGGCTAAGGCCTTAAAGCAGCTCATTACGTAGCCGGCCAATTCGGTGTATAGGAAAAGTATTTTCATGATTATTATAGGTTATTGGGTTTAGGGTATAGAATATAGGTTATGGGGTTTAGGCTATAGGGTTGAACGCTTTGAGGATATGAGCGCGTTTATCATTTTTAATATTTCCATGCTTTTACTCTCTAGTAATTCGAGTTGAGAATGTTGAAGGTGCCCTCTTCTATAGAAAAGATTGAGTACTGTAATTGACTCGAATAAAGAAGCTCTGGCAATGTGAAGAAAATGGATAAATTCCTTTTTTGAATAGCGTCCTTTACCCTCGGCAATATTTTAAGGTACGGAGCAAGAGCATGCTTCAAGTTGTTCACACAATCGAAAATGCCCTTTAATGGCTTCTGTAATTTGAAGACATTCGTCAGCAAAATCCATAGCTTTCTGCCAAACCACTAATTCCTTAAAACTGAATTTTTCCATAACTTATTTATTTTTGAAATTTTGTCTTTGGTTGGGGTTAGGATATAGGTCGTAGGTAATAGGTTGAAGGGTATAGGGTAAAAGGTAAAAGGAATCCTAAAACCCACACCCTACGTCCTATGTCCCACACCCTAACTCCTCATTCCTGTAAAACCCCTCATTTCCCAACATACTCAAGATAATCACCAGTACAATTGTAAATGGATTAAGGGAAGCCACTAGCCATGATTCTACACTAATGGAAAGAAGCATACCAAATAGAACGGCCCATACCAAAGGGCTGAGGCGTGATGCTTGGCGGAAATTTGCTAACCAGCCGTAGGCAAATAATATAAGGCCAACAAGACCGGTGTCCATCCATATAGTAAGCCAGCTATTATGCACATTGCCCTGGTGTCCGTGCTGGACAAAATAATCGGCATATTGAGCAAGGATATGCAAGTGATAAGTGAAGCCATAGCTAAACCAATAGTTCATCTTTATATGCTTCCACGCTATTTCGGCTACCACTAAACGCCCCGAACCTGAATCAAGACTCTCTAAGCGGAAGTATTCGGCCAACCCCAGGGAGGTGACAATTGTTTCGAAGTTAGCCATCACATATTGGTAGGATGCAAAAACCAGCGACATCACAACAAAGGCGACTAATACGCTGCGCTTAAACAGAATGTAGGCCATGGTAAACAGCAGGGCAGAGAAAATACCGCCACGTGAGCCGGCTAATATGAGTGATGCGAGAATAACACTGTAGATAAAAATGATTTGAGGTCGTGTAAACAGATGTTTTTGAAAATGGATGGTTAGCGTGAACAGCGCAAAAAACAGAAAGCCATAGATGCCAATAGCATTGGGGTTTCCTAAAAGGCCTGAGTAACGGCCGCCGGCAAACATCACAAAGCCCGGCGCCATAAAGCGTAGTGCCAAGCCGGCTGTTAGCACCAATACGCCAATCATAACCAGATGGTAAAGAAAACGATCGCGCTCATAAGTGATTAACAGATTTACAAAAAAGGGAATGATCACCAGTAGCAATAGATAAGACAGGGTTTTCTGAAAGCCTGTAAACCCAACAGGACCCGATAAAAGCGAAAAGAAAGCTAATGCAAAAAACGGAATAAAGGGGCGTAAAAAAGCTAAGTGATCATAGCGGCCTTTAGGTGCCGTCATGTATAAATAGCCCATGACTAAGATCATGGCTGTTTTCAGGTTTTTGGCAAAGCTAAAAATGCCCTGGCGGCTATCACTAACGGTTAACACCAGCCAAAACCCCAAAAGAATCCACAGCCATTGACCTTTTTGCTTAATCATAAGCACATGCACCGGAACAGCTACATAAGTAAGCGGTCCTGCTACAATCCCTATTAGTAGCCAAAACAGTAAGGTGAGGTAGTTATTCTTTTCTAAAAGAATTTGCTTGTACATGAAACGATATTATTTAAATTCCCTTAAGGTATCCATAATCTTTTCCTGCATCGCCGGTTCCAGGTCGTAAAAGAGTGGCAGTCGAACCAGGCAATCCGAGTAGCGGTCGGATTGGGATAGTTCCGGACCTTCATACTTGTTTTTATAATAGGGGCTTTTGTGCAGACTCAGGTAATGGAACACACTGTGTATATCGTTTTCGCGCAGGTAGGCAATCAGGCGGGTGCGGAATTCACCATCGGGGCATATCATGTAAAACATGTGGCCATTAACCGTGGCATGGTGTGGGATTGTCGGGAGTTTTACGTCCTGTTGGTCTGCCCATTCCTTTAGGCCTTCGTTGTAGGTATGCCATATTTCGTTGCGGCGTTTTTGTATGGTATCCAGTTCTTCGAGCTGTGCCCACAGGAAGGCGGCGGTTACTTCGCCCGGCAAAAAGCTGCTGCCCGTATCTACCCAGCCGTATTTGTTTACTTCGCCACGGAAAAACTCGGCCCGGTTGGTTCCTTTCTCCCATAATATTTCGGCGCGTTGGATAAAGCGCTCGTCGTTAATGGCTAATAAGCCACCTTCGCCGCATTGAATGTTCTTGGTTTCGTGGAAGGAGAAACACCCCAGGTGACCGATGGATCCCAGCGATCTGCCTTCCTCCCCTTTGGGGAGGACCGACGAGGGGCTTTTATAATAACTATCCACAGCTTGTGCGGCGTCCTCTACTACAAAAATATTGTATTTATCGGCCAGGGCCATTATCTTATCCATATCGCAGGCCACACCGGCATAATGCACGGGCACAATGGCTTTGGTTTTGGGGGTGATGAGCCTTTCTATTTGGCTTTCATCAATGCCGGGATGGTCGGGCCGGCTGTCGGCAAAGCGAATAATAGCCCCTTGGCGCACAAAAGCCAATGCTGTGCTCACAAAAGTGTAGGAGGGAATAATCACTTCATCGCCCGGCTGAATATCCAACAAAAGAGCGGCCATCTCCAGGGCATCGGTGCAGCTGGTGGTGAGCAGGGTCTTTTTAAAGCCCCAGCGTTCCTGAAAATAATTTTGGCATTTTTTGGTGTAGCTGCCATTGCCACTGATGTGTCCGGTAGCCACCGCACCATAGATGTGGTGTACCTCTTTACCGGTGATATGGGGTTTGTTAAATGGAGTCATATATGCGATTGTTAAAGCGTTAGTAATTAGATTGATAGCTTGGCTATAGATGTTACCCTATAGCTGCATACTTGCCTGATATAAATAAGTTGATGTACGCAATCATTTTTATAAAAGTCACAAATTTAATCCTTTTTTTGGAGGACAAAATACGAATGTTTCTTTTTGGTATGTTATGTGTAGCAGAAGCCTAACCGCAGGGTATCGTGGTGTTAAACACCGAGTAACGCAGAGTATAATGTTTAACAAATGAGTACCACGGAGTTTTTAATTTCTCTCCCGTCTGAGCCGGGACAGCTTGTGTAACTCCTATTTTAAAAAAATACTCTGTGTAACTCTGTGGTTTATTTTCGTTTGCTGAGCACCGCCGAAGTATAAGCGCAAAATAAACGCTCAATACTCACCTCTCAAAACTCACCTCTCAAAACTCACTACTCTTTACTGCCGCTCTTTATAATGGCAAATTTTGATTTGAATTTTAAGAATATTTTCTCGTATCGATGGTAACTGAGCTGTGCCATGGCAATGGTTAAAAGTGTGCTGGCCGGGTAGAGAAACCAATTGCTGACCAGCCCGTACTGCAGGGCAAGCTTGATGCATAGCACGATGGCAATTGGGTGTAGCATGTACAATCCGTAGGAGATATTTCCCAATGCATTGAAGAGCTTATTCTCCAGCTTGATTTTGATATTGGGGTTGGCCGCAAAATTTAATATGATTATGGCATAACAGCCCGAGTAAACAATGTTGTTGATGTAGGGGTAATACATACCCAACAGGTAGTTAGTGACTGCAAACGCGATAGCTAGGTTAAAAGCCACCCTGTTTTTAAGTAATTTTAACAACTGGGGGGGGTGATGAGCAAACAGCATCACTGCGAAAAAGCCACCGATGGCCATGGTATCAATTTTAAATCCTGCCCAAAACTCCCTCAAAATAGTATGGTAGGGTAATGATAACGAAACCGGCGATGCCAGCAACATGCGGATTGCATTATAGCCAATTACAATGGCAACCATCAGTAAAAGACGGTTCTTTTTAATATAGCGAATTACCACTGGCCATAGGAGGTAAAACTGCTCTTCGGTGCCAATACTCCAGGTTTGCGAGGCGTAGGGGATGATGCCCAGCAAGGCCAATACCAGGTTGGCAAAGAAGAAGAGGTACAGAAATAGTTTAAGCCCCAAATTGGATTGGACCTCCTCAATAGGAAAACCCGGCAGGCTTAATAATTCGATATGAGGAAAAGCAAACAGCGACAGAAGTACCACGGCGAGGTAAAGGGGCCATATCCGCAATATGCGCCGCATGTAAAACTTCTTTATTTTAATGGTGTTTATTTTTTGTTCTTCGGCCAGCAACAAATAGGTGATTAAGAAGCCACTCAGCACAAAAAACAGGATGACTCCCTGTCCGCCCACAATGCGAATAAACTTGTTAATAAGCGCATCGCCCGTCCAATAGGAGGGAAGCTGAAAAATGGCCTTGAACTGTTCGATATGATGAATAATCACCAAAAAGGCCGCGATAAAACGCAGGCCATTCAGGTTGGGGAAATAGATTCGCTTGGAGGGGTGCATTTAAATATGGTAAATTAATTGAGTATGAGCGACATTATAGCCTGATTTTGTGTATAGTTTACAGGCTCCTGTATTATCCAACTGGGTAACAACGGATGCTTGAGTTATTCCGTTTTTAGCGTACCACTTGTGAGCAGCTTTTATTAATGCACCACCAATACCTTGGCCATGATATGACGGGTCAACTGCTATTAAACCTATTTGACCCATATTGCTATTTTTTTTAACAGTCACAAAACCTCTTATATGATTGTCGATTGAAGCTACAAAAACACTATCAGCCATTTGCCCTCTTAAAGACTTCTCAATCCATTGCTGATAGAGCGCTTCAAATTTTTCATTTAAGATGGGGTCTTTTTTAAATCTACTTTCATGCCCACTTAAATAAGTAAGTTGAAGCAATTCTTCAGATATGATACCATTGTAGTGTATTATGAAATCCGTGGGTTGATTACTTGTCGAAATATGGTGAGTGATATAGGTTACTTTTTTATCGATAATTTTAATGTATCTTTCTTCAAGAGTTTTTTTTGCTTTTTTATCTGTCTCTTGTGTAAATAGATAAATTAAGTCATAATTTTTATTTGTTTTTTCATGGAATAAATCAATCAAAGTTGCCTCAGTTAGTATTGAAACTTTACAAGAGCCAATTTTTTTCTTAAAAAAATGAGAATCCCATTCCAAATATTTTATCATTCGTCGAAGTTTATTAACTGTTCAACTATAAATGTAGGGCGGTTTTTCACCTGTTCAAAAATGCGGCCAATATATAAACCCAGCATGCCTAACAATGTTATGATTACACCGGCCAGAAACCAGATAGAAATAATTAAGCTGCTGTAACCAATTACATCAATTTCTCCATTTAAGGCTCGAATGAATGTATATATAGCAAATACGAAAGAAAATATAGAGATGTAGATCCCTAGCTTTACAGTTAAACGAAGTGGTTTGTCAGAAAATGATAATATGGTATTCAAAGCAAGTCGCAGCAGGGCTTTAAAATTATACCCACTTTGGCCCTCTTCTCTGGCAGCATGAGCTACTTTTATTTCGGTTCTTGAAAAACCAACCCATTTAACCATTGCAGGGAAATAGCGCGTTTTATCTTTCATAGATAAAATGGCATTAACTACTTTGCGATGATAAATGCCAAAATTAGCTACCTCTGCATTTTGTTCAGTATCGGTTAGATAAGCAAGCGTCTTATAAAACCATTTCGACATATTCTTTTTTAAAAAGTTATCCTGGCGTTCAACTCGTCTGCCTAATACAATATCATAACCCTCTTTTGCTCTCTCCAGGAAAGCGGGGATTTCTTCCGGTTGATCTTGTAAATCGCCGTCCATTACAACAATCCATTCACCAGTAGCGTGTTTTAATCCTGCGTGAATAGCATAGTGCTGCCCAAAGTTTCTGGAAAGGTTAACGCCCTTGATTCGTTGATCAGAAGCAGTTTGTTCCTGAACTTTTTCCCAATCATTTTCAGGACTTGCATCGTTGACCAGAATTATTTCAAAATCGGAAGTAATTGATTGAAGTGTTTCAACAAGACGGTTGCTCAATTGAGCAATAGATGCACTGCAGCGATAAAGTGGTACAACGACCGATATATAGATCTTCTTCATAATTTCACAGTTACAATAATACCGGCAATAATAAGCAGCAGTCCGGCTACTTTGCCCCAGGTAAACGATTCGCCAAATATACCCACACTTAATAGCAACACCAAAACAAAGGCGAGACTCATAAAGGGGTAGGCAAAAGAAATTTCGAATTTGGTCATGGCGGCCATCCAAAACAGGCTAGCTACAAAGGCAGCAGCAAAGCCGCTTAGTAGCCAGGGGTCTAAGAATAGTTTGGCCATAAAAAACAGCTTGTCTGTTAGCTGCTCCGGTAATTGACCTTTGAGGTTCATGCGCCATTTAAGCGCTAGCTGTCCGTAAACAGTAAACAGGATGCAGCCAAAAATGTAGAGATAGCCCATGGGGGATTATTGTTTATGTTGTTCATGTTTAACCACGGAGTAACGCGGAGTTAAAATTTTAACGCAGAGTAACGCGAATTTTTTTATTTACTCTGTGCCACTCTGTGGTTTCATTGGATGCTGAGCGTAGCAGAAGTATAACCGCTGAGTATCGCAGAGTAAGGCACTGCCTGTCCCTTATTCGGGAGAGTACCACGGAGTTTTTTTATTTTCTTTGTGTAAGTTATTTTAAAAAACTACTCAGTGTAACTCTGTGGTTTAAACTTAACCGCAAAGAACGCAAAGGAAAATGAAACGCAAAGGCCGCAAAGAATTTTTTCATAACGTACTTAGCGCCATCTTAGCGTACATCGCGGTTCCTCCGTATGCTGAGCGTAACCGAAGCATAACCGCAAAGGTCGCGAAGAAAATTAAATCGCAAAGGACGCAAAGGATTTTTTCTCCGCGCTCTTAGCGCCTTCTTAGCGTACATCGCGGTTCCTCCGTATGCTGAGCGTAGCCGAAGTGTAACCGCAAAGGCCGCAAAGGTAATTGAATCGCAAAGGACGCAAAGAGTTTTTATAGCGTACATAGCGCCTTCTTAGCGTCATGGCGGTTTTCTTGTATGTTGAGTGCTGGCGAAGCATAACTGCAAAGAACGCGAAGGATATTGAATCGCAAAGAAGGCAAGGGTTTTTTCCTTTGTGTGATTTATAATAGTTTACCTTAGCAATAATGCCGGGAGCGGTAGTGGGCTATTCAATATATGAGCATCAGTTAATTTTGAATAATTCCATAAGTTTCGAATTCAATGTGTCTATCTCATTACGTGTCATGTTGCCCAATTTGCCTAATGCCAGTTCTTTATCTATTGTAGCTATTTTATTGAGTCTTACAACTGATGTTTTTTTAAGACCATTTGTATCTTTCTTTCAGATCATTCACAGAATACAAATCTTCTTCTTCATATAGGTAGTCAAGGGCTTTCGATGCTGAAGAAAGCTTTTGCACTCCTTCTGCAATAAGGCTGTCATCCAGTTTGCTTAGTAGATATTCAGCAAAATCATGTACCTGGTTTACCTTATCCGCCGGTAATCTGTTTAAAGTTTGTATCGTATCTTTTATAATAGCCTGTTTGTTCATTGATGTTGTATTTTTGTATTAAAGATACGCTAAAATAAAGATCTGAGTCAATAATTAGGGTGCTGTTATGTTTTTTATTTGAGCCGGAACAGCTTGTGGTTCGTTAACCGCAAAGGGCACGGAGTGAAATTTAACCGCAGAGAGCGCGGAGGTTATTTTTCTGCGTACTTAGCGCCATCTTAGCGTACATCACGGTTCCTCGTATGATGAACGTAACCGAAGCATAACCGCAAAGGTCGCGAAGAAAATTAAATCGCAAAGGACGCAAAGGATTTTTTCTCCGCGCTCTTAGCGCCTTCTTAGCGTACATCGCGGTTCCTCCGTATGCTGAGCGTAGCCGAAGCATAAGCGCAAAGGTCGCAAAGATGTTTTTGCTTGATGCATACTACCGATTACTGAATACCGACACACTGATTATTGTTTTTCAGGCTCGCATCTTGATATTTCAGGTGCTTAGCAAGCTGCGATCCTTTAGTTTCCTTCTCTCCTTTTAAGTTTATTTTTTTGGCTTTACCCGTATCAAAGTTCCTTCGTAGCTCGACTGAATGGGAATGGGTAAACGCTTAATGAGGGTGGTGATAAAAGAAGATTCCTCAGTGGGAACATAACTTACCGATTCCAGAAAGGTAAATTCCTGTTTATAAGCATCGATCACAGCCTGTGTTGTTTGGCCGGATATAAACAGATAATCGGGCTGGAAGTGGTTCAGATGAAAACGGGCACGCGTAGCAGGGTCTTTCACCCGGTCGATGTATTGATATGTACATTGGTTTTTGATACAGGCATAGTAAAAGCGGTCATCACCCACTATTTTGGAGTTTTGCGGTATGTGCGTATTGACCCATTCCTGAAGGGGCTGTGGGTCGCGTATGGCCTGGCTGCCGATGATAGTGGCCGCTTTAAGGGTAAAAATACCCGTGTTGCACAGGGCGATGATTAGCACCATTCCGTAAACACCTATGCGGCTCACCTGAGTGATTTTCCTCTGGCTGATAAGTGTTAGTCCCAGTCCAATGATCATATACCAAAAGGGCATGATCAAGGCACTGTAGGCTCCGGTATCGGCCACCACAATATAAAAGGATAAGATGGGTAAGACAAACAAAAACAGGATGGACAACTTGTGCCGTTTGGCCGCTATAAGCCCAGCGCTAAGGAAAGCGGTAAGGATTACAGGCCATTGGTAAAAGGGAATGTACAGGTTCCCACCCATATAGTTAAAGATGCTGTTGGCAGCATCACTGTCTTCCATAGCCGGGCCGGTAAAGTGTTCAATGAATCCAGTGATGGAACCAAAGGCTACGACAATCCAAATAAAATAAACCAAAGCAGGCAGCAGTGTAATAAGGCCGGCATGCAACATCTTCTTTGAGCGGATGAACTGGTACAAGGCGTAGATAAAAAGCGGGAAGACTACCACCACAATGCGGGGCGTAGTCAACACGGCTGCTACTCCGGCAATGGCCATAATAAGGATGTGTTTACGATGCTTGCCGGGTTGTAAATAGGCCCACCAGGCCAGTAAACCAAAAAATAAGGCTACCATATCCATGCGTCCGCTATGGCTGTTTTGCACAGTGATGACATCAACGATGAGAAGCAGCAATAAAACACGGCGTATGGTCTTACTCATGCTTAGTTGGGATGCGATGCGATTAAAAACAAAAAGACTCAAAGCCGCAAAAAGAAGAGCTACTATCCGAAACTGAAAAATACCTGTGCCAAAGAGTAAAAAGGATAAGCCTGTAAGCAAAAAATAGATGGGGCCATAGGTTAATACCTCTTTACCGCCGGTTTGAATAGGGCATACTTCCAACATAAAGCCTTTGCCACTGAGTAGTGCTCTGGTGATGGATACATAGAAGGTCTCATCGAACCAGGGGAGGGGACTGTAGTTCAGACTCCATAGGTGCCATAGAGCGAAAGCTCCTAATAAGGAGTAGAAGAATGTATTATTCTTTAAAATATTGCTAAATGTATTTGTCATGATGTTGTAATAAATATATGCTTGTTCGATTTATAGGTTGTTAGGTCAATAGGTTGATAGGTCAATAGGTTGATAGGTCAATGGGTCAATAGATCGATAGGTTAATAGGATATAGGACTTAGGTTATAGGATTAGGGTTTGAGGTGCTACGGTGTGCGGATTTGGATATGATGGTTACGTTTTGGGTTTGTTACTGTACATATAATGCCGATTACTGATTTTAATCGCAAAGCTCGCACAACCTGTCCCGGCTCAGACGGGAAAAAATAGAATCACCAAGCTCGTAAAGTATTTTTTTTCTGCGTTTATGGCGCCATCTTCCTTTTGGGGAAGTACGCGAAGCGGGACTTTCCCCCTCAGTCCTACGGACAGCTCCCCTCCCGAAGGGTCGGGACAGGCACGGGAGAATAGATTGATAGCAAAGTTGGTAATCAGAATACGTTCCTGACTTTTTAGCCGGTGCTTCCTGTTACCAGGCTCGCATCTTGATTGACAAGGCGCTTAGTAAGCTGCAATCCATATTATTAGTTGTCCAATTATTTTCATTGGGAGAAATAATTTTTTACTGTCAGGTAGTTGTTCAAATCCATATTTCTTATAGAAGTTAAAGGCTTTGTCATTTATTGGATCCACTATTACTGCCATTGCCCCAATACTCTCGTTCGATAGTTTGTAGCTCCTGAATAGTGCATCTAAAAGAAGATGTTCGCCCAGTCCGCTTCCTTTTGTTTTAATATCTCTTGCCAGTCGGCCTAATAAAATAACAGGTGCATTATAGCCTTTGGGCATTTTCTTTAAATATTTGAGAGGGATTACATCTCTACCCAGACTTTCGCTTGTTAAAGTGTAGTAGCCAATAACATTTTGTTTTTCATCGATAACCACAAAGCAGGTGGCCAGCCTTTTTCGAATATCCTGACTTACTTGTTTCCTGATATATTCAGTTAATGTTGATTCTTCACCCACAAAATTTTTTCTATTATGTGTGTGTGCTAAGAGTTGTATTTTCACTCGGTATCCGTTTGAGACTTATACTTTTCAGCCGCTTTCAGTAAATTCGAATTGGGTTTTCCATTTCCAAATACGGCCTCAAAAAATGCGGCTCTGTCTCTTTCGCTGGCAATAATTCTATCATTTTGAGCAACAATTTTTTCTGCTTGCTTTTTTACAATTCGAACAATAAAACTACTAAACGACTTGTCGCCACTTAACTGCTGTGCTTTTTTAAAGACCTGCTTGTCATGTGAGGATATCCTGATAACAATTCGCTCATCTTTATTTATCTGTGCATCCATTCCATTTAGCTTTTTACAAATGTACGGCAAATAATCGTACATTATAACTGATGATTTTAATAGCTTGTGGATCGTCAGTTAAGGAACGTAGCATACTAAGCAATCTGCTGCTGAAGATGCGTTCCAGATTTTTTCTCAACTGATTTCAGAAGTAACAGAACTCGGAATATAGGTGGTCGATTTGTGATTAGCGCTTATTTTCGGCTAAAGCCGGATGGTTTGACTGTGGTTAGTCAACGGCATGAATGCCGTTGTTAGTTATATGGCTTCTTCCATGTGTATTAATGCTATTATCACTCGCTGTAGTCTTTAGCCTGCTGATTTCGGCTAAAGCGGGGTTGTGGTTGGTCAACGGCATAAATACCGTTGTTAGTGATGATCTAAGGTTGCTTTTTATAAGGACAGCTTCCCTACAGGTTTTGTGGGATAGGCATAAGTATATAAAGGAGGAGAACTTATTTAATGAAACAGCCTCTCTATTGCTGATTTTCAACATCCAACAGTATTTGTCCTTCGTTAAGAATATGAGCTTTTAATTTATTATTATCGATTTTGTTAAAATCTATTATCTCAATAAAAAAGGGTATAGGCTCCTCTTCATTTAGTGCATCAATGGCATATAGTATATCGTGGTTGCTAATATTGGTGCCCATCACAGCAATGTCAATATCTGAACCCGGTTTGTAATTACCCATGGCTCGTGAACCAAACAGCCAAGCTTTTTCAATACCCTTTATATTCTTCAGGTGATGTATCAAGGCATCCATATCGCGCTGCATTAATCCGTACATCGCATTTATATTTTTCGGTTAAAAGTTGAGTAAAGCTCCTTGAGCAAAGGAAAATAGATACCTGTTATTTTGCCTTCGATGAGCAGGGCTGTAGCTTCATCATAGGTGTGTACGGTTAAATTACGGTCGGTCAGTGCATCTATCCAATCATGCCCATTTTCGATTAAACCTTGCTGAAAAGCCGTTTTGATGGCTTCGCGCGGACTTTTCACCTCTGTGCCATTGGCCTCCAGGTAATCTTTGAGTACTTTCCATGCCAGTTCAAAACTCATTTCAAAAAACTGTATCAGGCCGGCACGTTCTAAAATGGTATCTGTTCCTTTATTAACAGCCGACTCCAATAATTTAAATGAGCGTTCGTAATTTTCAAAGCGCTGTTGCCAGCGTATGTCCTTTAATTCATCCATGTGTTCAAATTTTGAATGGTCGTTCAGATTCTTACATTGTTTAAATGGCATTTACACGTAAACCTTTATTCGTTTGTTGTTCTAAGATAGATAAAATTGAAGAAATAAAAGTTTCATTATCCTGCAAAGTTTCTTGGATGTCAACGGCATAAATGCCGTTGTTAGTGATATGGCCTCTGCCGCGGGCTTTAGCCTGCGGAATGCTGTAATGCCAATAGATGGCTTTACCCGAAACCATATTCTAATGGATGTGTACCAAACAAATGCCCTCGCTATTTAAACTGCTTTGATATTGTAGCCGATTCACACGATGGTTAATTCAGGCTCGCATCTTAACAGACATCCATTTATTAAGTTGCGAGGCGTTCGAAAAAAAGACCAATAACGACGGTTTTCTTAAAATTCTTTTGAACGGGCTTGTATTTTTTGTGAATTATTGAGGCTCACAGATAACTCCTTGGCGGACTTCCGGTAGGAGGTGGTAAAGGAGCCCGGTGAGCACCATAATCAAAAACAATGAGCTATGTGTAACTTGCAAGATTACGAGGCCTCGCTGCCCTTGGCACAGGCCATTTCACTTGAGGACATTAAAACGCCTTCCATACCCGTGGGTATCTACAGTCAGGAGGCGGAAGATTTGCACCAGTGGTGCCAAAAAGACAAAGAAGCCCTGATGGGAGCCGGTGTTCCCGAGGACTATTTCGATTTACTGAACCGGGCAGCCGGTGGATTGCGGCAGGCACAATCCATCTGGAGCGAGGAACAGAAGACCCGCCAGGATGCCGAGCAACAATGGGCCGATGAGGCACCGGAGGCCTTTGACTTGCGCGACCGTATGGTGCATGCCTTCCGTTATGCTTACCGTAAGGATGACGATTTGCTGGGCAGGGTAAGTGCCATCAACGAAGGATCGAGCAACGCCGATATGATTCAGGACCTGAACGATCTGGCCATATTGGGTCAATCAAACCCCGAGCCTTTGCAGGCCATTAACTTCGATATGGCACTATTGGAGCAATGTGCTGCTACCTCGGCTAAGCTGGCCGATATACGGGCCATGGCCAATGGCGAGAAATTTGAGACCAACGAGAGCCTGCTGATCCGTAACCGCATGTACACCCTGCTAAAAACCTACGTGGATGCCATACGCGATGCGGGTAAATATCTTTTCTGGCGCGACGAACGCCGCTTAGTTGGCTATGGTAGTCGCTTTTTACGGGATAAGAACCGAAAAGCGAAAGCTGAGTAACGCTTCGATAACGTCCTGGTGGTTTGGGTATTTTTTTTGTTTTGCCCCGTGTAGTATGATAGTGTTACATGGGGCAAACTGCTATCTGATTGGGCTTAGCTCTTATCTGGGCACGTCAAACACCTATCTGGATGGGTGAAAACTCCTATCCTTGTTTAATAGAAAATCATTACACAAGGTAAACCTCCTATCTGGGCCACTTTATCTCCTATCTGAATGTCAGAAAACACTTATCCGAGCCACTTAAATCCCTATCCGGGTGGGTCACTTCCCCCAGGGGAAGTACCTGCAAGGCGATGGGATCATCTTCCTTTGGGGGAAGTACGCGAAGCGGGATGGGGGACTTTCCCCCTCAGTCCTGCGGACAGCTCCCTCCCGAAGGGTCGGGACAGGCACGGGAGCATACCCCCTCAGTCCTACGGACAGCTCCCCCGGGGGAGCATAGTTTTTCGTTCTTCAATTACTTGCTCGATGATGCTTAGCGTTAGCGATAGGTCGTTGAGTATCATCCCGTCTTCAAAGCGAAGTACTTTAAAACCGATGGCCTCAAGGTCTTTATCACGCTTTTGATCTCTTTCGGCAGCACCTTCCACCAGGTGACTTGCCCCGTCGCACTCGATGATGAGCAATAACTCGCGACACATAAAATCGGCAATGTAATGCAGCACGGGTCGTTGACGTAGGAACTTAACACCCATGGCACTGTTTTTTAGGCCATATTTCCACAAGCAGGCTTCTGATTTGGTAAAGCGCTTACGCAGTCTCCTGGCTCGTTCAGTCAGGTAAGGGTTGTGGTACCAGTTATTTTCTTTTGAGACGCGTTGCATCCGAGAAAGTTCTGAAAGAAAGATGAGAGAGTCAAGTCCCCCTCAGTCCTACGGACAGCTCCCCAAGGGGAGCATACCTAAAACCTACCAACCTAACAGCTCCAAGGTTCTGCGTGCCACTACATCCCAGGTGTATTTCTCTTTTACTCTATTATAGGCGTTTTCTTTCATTTGCTGCAGCTCACTATCGTCAACCGACATGGCTTCCATCATTGCGTTTTTAAGCCCACTCACAATATCACCTGATATCAACCAGCCATTGTTTTTATCCACCAGTTCGCCAGAGGCTCCCACATCGGTGGCGATAAGGGCACAGCCACAGGCCATAGCCTCCAGTATCACAGTGGGCATGCCTTCGGAGTAGGAGGGGCAAAGCAATACATCGCTCTCGTGCAGCAATGTTTGTATGGTTTGCTGGGAGGTGATGGTGCCGTGGTAGTGTAGGTAATTAGGTCGATAGGCTGATAGGTCGCTAGGGTTTGTTTTGTAGGGTTTGGGGTTTAGGTTGTGGGGTTTAGGGTTTAGGGTTGTAGTGTTTCTTTTCGCCCTATCACCAATGCCCTTCGTCCTATGCCCTATACCCTTTGCCCTATGCCCTATATCCTTTTCATTATCTCCTAAATCCAACCTTTTATTCTCTGGTATCGGTCCTATAAAATGGAGCTCAAAGGCGCTGCCTTCTGCTGTTAATTGCTGTGCCACGGTATTAATCTCCTCTATGCCTTTGCGGCGTTCGTAACGGCCGATGAAGATAAAGCGGCGGATAGTATTTTGAAACCTGACAGGTTTATTGATGTTTTGAAACGCAAACCTGTCAGGTTTTATTTCTTGCAGCCATTCCGGCGATATGGCATTGGGCACTTCAAACACCGAACCCGCTTTGGCACCCTGTTGATATAATAGAGGTGTTAGCTTGCCGCCCAGAGAAATTTGTTTGTTGGAATGCTTGATAATCGGTTTGGCAGCTATACGTAATAAATGGTGTTCTAACTTATTTTTCCGGTTAATGGCCTTTTGGTACATCTCCAACCCGTGCAGGTTAGTGACTACCCTGGGGTGTTGGGGGTGTTGTTTTAAGATGTACCACCCGGTAAAGCCCTGAGCGTAGATGCCATCATAGCTTTTGTCACTGACAGCCTTGTAAAGGGCTTTGGAATAGCAGTAGCTATTGTACACATAATGCCCTGGAAATGAGGGCGAGGACGGGTGCTTTACAAAATGAAACTGCAGGCGCTGCAACTCATCCGCGGTAAAATGCGCCTGTAAGCTTACATCGTCTGCCTGATTGGGATGAAAGATATGTACGTTTACACCTTGCCGGGCCCAGTACTTAGCCAGGTAGTAGCTGTGCTTTTGTATGCCACCCAAAGTAAAAGGGTAGAAGCCGTCGGTGAGGAGTGCGATGGTCATGAAGTTAGGTATTAGTTATTAGGACGCAGCAGAGCTGCTTTAGGGGTTAGATTATTAGATTGTTAGGTGAATAGGGGATAGGATTTAGGAAATAGGGTATAGGGGGGTAATGTATTCGGTATTTAAAGAGCAAAATAACCGCCTGTTTTTTTACTCCCCCTTCGTTCAATAAGGTTAAGTTTAAGTAAAAATCGAATATGCCGATCAATGGTTCCAAAGGGTATGTTCAAATCATGTACTATATCTTTCCCCTGTTTTCCGGGGCTGTGCATAATATATTGCAACACGAGCTTTTGGCCTTTATTTAATTCGTCATTTAATTCGTCATTTAGTGTTCCACTTGCTTTTATTGATTGCTTAAGCGGTATTTCGGTAACGAATATATCCTCCTCATTAAAAATTATTTTGTATTACCCGAGTAGGCTTCCGTATATTTATATACATTTTGTATGCCGGTTCCTAACTCTTCGCTATGTCCGATTTGTGTAAAAACATTGGCTATATCCGGGTTTTTAGGAAAAGGTTTATAAGTACCCGGCTCCAGCCTTCCAAAGTGCTTTGCCTTATTGGCATTTTGGGCAATAACCTTATCGGCATATATGATAAATGAAGAAGGGAAGGCGTTGCTATACTCGCGGTGGATCAGCATATTTGCTGCTACCTCTCTGAATATTTTATCGCGTAGCGAAACACGTTGAGTTCCTTGTAAATAAAACTTATCGGGCAAGTGTTTTCCTACAAATGCCATAATCCGGTCATAGGCTTCAATCAAATTACAACGAATGTTATCCCTATCATCATACCTGTCTGTATTTTCACGTCTTAAAACAGCATCGATCTTGTAATGGGGTAGGGCACTATGGATTATTTCTTCTTTCCCAAACAATAAAATGGCTGCCAAAGTAAACCCTTCCTCTCCGCTACTAATATCACGCCGGAACAAGCCTGTTATTTTGAAAAACTCATCATTAGACAGTTCATTCCAGGGATGGTTGGGACGATAGATACGTATCATTTTTCTTACCCGCTCAACAATACCATCGGCAAAATCATTTTCGTTCACAAAGGGGTAAATTTTGTTTTCGGAATATTGGCTACTCTTCCTAATATAGGCCTGCCGTATTTGTTCATCATTTTTTAGCTCAAAATCGCCATCGGCACCCCGGTCATAAATTTTACCCTTATGCCTATGAACCTGAGAGGAAACCGGGATGTACAGATAAAGAATGGTCTTACCCTTGTAATCTATTACTTTTGAGTCAATTAAAAAGGAGGGATATAAAAACTGTGGATTGTTGCTCAGGTTCGAGATTTGCTTTTGATACTGTCCGGCCAGTTCTTTTTCTATTCCTACCACTTGTCCATTGTCTTCCACACCAAGCAGTATTTCCCCACCACTACGATTGAGAAAGGCAACAACCGTATCAAACAGGTTTGAAGGAAGACCGCTGTTTGCTTTTTTAAATTCGATGCATAGTCCTTCGCCCGTGGCCAGCAACTGTTTTATTTTCCGGGTAATATTGTTCATGTGGTTTATACCAAAATACGCTTTTATACCTTTTTTAGCAAATTAAGTTGGGTCAATAGATCGTTAAATTGATTGATCAATAGGGTATAGGATTTAGGTTGTAGGGTATGGCGGTGACCGGTGTGCGGTTTGGCGGTGGCTGCTTTAATTGATGCAATTAATTATACTTAACCTTTTTTAAACCTGACAGGTTTAAAAAGGGATGCATATAATGTTGTGGGAATTAATTAGATTGTTGAAAAGATATGTTCTTCTAACCATATACTTTTTTATAGGCACTAATTACAGTAGTTGAGTTTTTGCTAAAATATTTTTGTGCCATAGCTTGGTTATGTTGCCTTTTTTCCCGTGTTATTTTTTTTAAAGCAACGTGGTCATTATCTCTATCAACCCAACCACAGTTTTCTTGTTGGATAAAGGAAGAATAGTCTCCGATATTGGGTGAAATAATTACTTTTAGGCCTGCCATCAGGTATTCTGCCACCTTAACAGGTGAAGCTACGCTATTGGTTATTGTTTGATGCCGGAGTAGTAGACCATAATCGCACAGACTGATGGCTGTATGCACCTGATCCGGTTCTACAGTAGTCAGTAATACCTGTTTTGGAAATTGCCTTTGGAAATTCAATAATTCATCTGTGGCCGGACATAATAACAGAGCAGCTGCCTGCTTATTCGCTTGTAGTTGCTGTGTTAAAAATGACACTAAGAGGTCGATGCCCTGCCACTTACCATTGCCACCGGCAAATGTAAACAGGGTTTTGTTTTTGTTGGCTTCTATAAAGCTTTTGACTTCATCAGGGATAGGCGATAACCTTTTACTTTGCGACACAGTGCATGGGATCACCACATGTTGGTTTGATGCATAGCCAAATTTCTCCTTCCAGTATTCAGTCAGTTGAAGGGTTACGGCAATGCGGAAATGACTTTTTAAAACGGCTTTCTCTTCGATGGCGAATAATTGGTTTTCAATACCACTACCTTCAAATACGGCATACTCCTCATGCTCGGCAAAGACAGCACCACGTCCATCATAAACAACTGATTTATTTTTAAATACGTCTATAGCCAGGCAGGTCGCCATGGGACCACGACAAATAATTTTACGGGTGGTTAAGAAAGGTTTGATTAGCCACAAAAGTAGTTTGTTTTGCTGCCAATATTTTAGAGGAGCTAAGGCCGGCAGTACCACTGCCTGTTGATTAAGCTGTTTGATCTTTGCCCGGTTTGTGCGAAAACCCCGTGGCGAAATAATTGCCAGGAGCTGTACCGTAAGCTTTGAATCAAGCGTATTCAGGTACTTGACCACTTCGATAACCTGACTGTTGTAGACTCCGCTGGGAGGGTCGTTAAAAGTGAAGTAGGTGATTTTATTTTGCATAGATGTGTTTTGTTTTGGCCTCTACGTCCAAGCTATTACCCCAACCTCCTGAAAGGGGCTTATCCTGTAAAGTTTTCTGCTAAAGCAGTGTTCTTGGGTTGTGTGGGATCAACGGCATAAATGCCGTTGATAGTAATGATTTAATCCCTTGTGAATGACTTGCCGAAGGCTAGCCTGCGGGATATTAAATGATAGTAATATGGCTTTAGCCAAAACTATTTCTTAATGATATTAAATCCATAGCGTTCAATAAATTTTTCATATTCCTGCGCAAAGGTCAGCTTTTTATGATGCTCTTCCTGGTTGGCAATATATTTTCGGACGGTATTCAAGCTATCATCACCTACACCAATGGCAAAATATTCGTCCTGCCATGCAAATTTCGTTGCAGTTAGTTTTCGCTGATTAATCCAAAAGGATGATTCGCCTTTTAGTAATTGAGCTATCTTGCCAATACTAAGATTATCATTCAACGAAACCAGACAATGCACATGATCCATATAACCATTGATGAAATCTATAAAGATGTTTTTCGATTCGGCGTTATTGCGAATATGAGAAAATACATCCTTACGAATCTCATCAGTTAAAAAAGGAATTCTGTTTTTAGTTGCCCATACATAATGGACATAAACACTGATGAATGACATGGTGTAGGTTTTATTTTTCGGCTCAAGCCTGATTACTTGCTTATAGTTTGTCAACGGCATAAATGCCGTTGTTAGTTATTATCTATGGATAGCTAGTATCACTTACTACAGGCTTTAACCTGCGTATATTAAATATAGCGAATTTTTGACTAAAACCGTATTGTTAGGTTGTCGTCAGTCAATGGCATAAATGCGATTGTTTGTAATGATTTAATCCCTTGTGCATAATTTGCCGCAGGCTTTAGCCTGCGGATAAAATGTGCAAGATGAAAGTCAGGCTTTAGCCAAAGCTATTTTCTGATACCACAAAAATCAAGTTCCAGCTTATCGATGGCAGTATCTATGAAGGCCGAATGCCGTACCAGCCATACAATAATATCTGCCTTTGCTAAGGCATCAGCCTGTTTTGACAAGCTAAAGCTCGCATGGGACTTTATATTTGGCTCAACAACTAATACTTCGCCACGCGACTCCGCTACAATGCGGGAAGTAATGTATTTGGCAGGTGACTCGCGCAAATCGTCAATATCGGGTTTAAAGGCCAGACCCATACAGGCAATCACAGGTTGTCGCCCATGCTCCACTTCAAACTCCAATGCTGTTTTTAAGGTTTTCTCTACGCACCAATCGGCTTTATAATCGTTGATTTCACGTGCCTGACGAATAACATGTGCCTGCTCTGGATAATCAGACACAATAAACCAGGGATCCACCGCAATACAATGGCCACCCACGCCACAGCCCGGTTGAAGAATATTGACCCGTGGGTGCTTATTGGCCAATTCAATCAACTCCCATACATTAATACCGGCTTTATCACAGATAATAGACAGTTCGTTGGCGAAAGCAATCTGCACATCGCGCGATGAGTTCTCTACCAGCTTACACATCTCTGCCGTGCGAGCATTGGTCGGGTGGAGCTGCCCTTCTACAAACAAACGGTAGAAGTTAATGGCTTTTTGCGTGGAGGCTTCATTGATGCCGCCAATCACGCGGTCGTTAGCCACCAATTCTTCCAGAGCTTTACCTGGCAGGATGCGCTCGGGGCAGTAGGCGATATGTACTTGATCTTTTAGTTCAGGGCGCTTTTGAAATATCAATTCCGCCATTTTTTCGGTGGTCAGCACCGGCGAGGTGGACTCAATGATAAACAAATCACCCTCTTTTAACAGTGGCAGGACACTTTTTGTGGCCGCTTCAACAAAGGAAATGTCCGGTTCGTTGTTCCCCTTAAATGGTGTGGGCACCACGATCAGGTACACATCGCCCTGCTTTAGGGTGCTACTTGCTTTTAGGTGACCTGTAAGAAGACCCTTTTGCACCAGCTCCTGCAGGCCGGGTTCGATAATGTGGATTTCGCCCTTGTTGATGGTTTCCACCACTGCGGGGTTAATATCGTAACCGCATACTTCAATTAGCTTGCCTGCAATAAGAGCAGCGGTTGGCAGGCCGATGTAGCCCATGCCTACGATGGATACTTTTGGTGTTTGCATAATTAAAAATTTAATACAGAGGCGCAAAGGCGCAGAGTTTGTATTTTGTGGCTCCCCTGAAAGAAAGACAGAGCGTGACTTCGTTTAATTTTCGGCTAAAGCCTTGTTGTTAGGTGCTTTGTAAATCAACGGCATGAATGCCATTGTTAGTAATGCTTCAAATCCCTTGTGAATGACTTGCCGCCGGCTTTAGCCTGCGGATAAGGTTTGAAAATATATGGCTTTAGCCAAAACTATTTCTTAATGATATTAAATCCATAGCGTTCTATAAATTTTTCATATTCCTGAGTGAAAGTCTGTTTTTTGTGATGTTCTTCCTGCTTAGCTATATATTTTCGGACGGCATTCAATTTGTCGTCTCCGACACCAATGGCAAAATATTCATCTTGCCAGGCAAATTTATGTGATGTCATCTTTTGCTGGTTAATCCAAAAGGATGATTCACCTTTTAACAGTTGGGCTATTTTACCAATACTAAGATCATCATTTAACGAAATCAGGCAATGTACATGATCGGTGTAACCATTGATAAAGTCAACATAGATGTTTTTAGATACTGCATTTTGCCGAATATGAGAAAATACATCTTTGCGAATGTCGTTAGTTAAAAATGGGAACCTGTTTTTAGTTGCCCAAACGTAATGGACATATACTTTTATGAAAGACATGGGTTTGGTTTATTTTCGGCTAAAGCCTTGTTGTTTGGTTATTTCTTTCTCACCGGGATAAATCCCGGTGCTAGTTAATTTGCTGCTTGGTTGGTTTCCTTCTTGATATCATTTGCCGTAGGCTAAAGCCTACGGTATGTTGGTGATATAAATATTGGCTTTAGCCGAAACTTTTTCTTCAAAAAAATTGATGCTGTTAACAATTACAGCTTCTTCTTCAAAAATTCAATAATCCTTTCACAAGCCTTGCCATCACCATAAGGATTATGGGCTTTCGACATTTGTTGATAAGCTGCTTCATCATTCAACAGCGTCAAGGATTCTTTGATGATTACCTCCTTATTAGTTCCCACAAGTTTAACCGTTCCGGCTTCCACGGCTTCGGGGCGTTCTGTTGTGTCGCGCATCACCAATACCGGTTTGCCTAAACCAGGCGCTTCTTCCTGGATGCCACCGCTATCGGTGAGTACAAAGTGGCTTTGGCTCATCAGGTAGATAAATGGTAGATACTCTAAAGGAGGAATCAAATGAACGTTGGCAATATGACCTAATACTTCATTGACCGGCTTTTGTACATTGGGGTTCAGGTGTACGGGGTAAATGATTAAAGCCTCCGGCTGTTGGGTGGCTATCTCTTTTATGGCCTCACACATCTGAACAAAGCCATCGCCAAAATTCTCCCGTCGGTGCCCAGTGATGAGTATTAGCTTTTTAGCAGCTAGCTGTTCTTCAATATCTGGTATGTGTGTACCAATGGTTTGAGTTATCTCTTGCTTTAAGGCCGCTGACTGTTCTATTTTTTCCAGTGCGAGGTGCAATGCATCCACCACCGTATTGCCGGTGACTGCTATGTGCTGCTCGTTTATATTTTCTTCGAGCAGGTTACTTTTCGAGAGGGCAGTGGGGGCAAAATGCAGCGTGCTGATGCGGCCTGTTAGCTGGCGGTTCATCTCTTCGGGCCAGGGAGAATAGATATTGTTGGTGCGCAAACCGGCTTCAATGTGTCCAACGGGTATTTGCTGGTAGAAGGCAGCCAGGGCAGCAGCTGTGCTGGTGCTGGTATCGCCGTGAACCAATACCATATCAGGCTGAAACTCCTTTAACACATCCCGAATGCCCAGTAAGGCACGTGAGGTAATATCGTATAAATCCTGACCCGGCTTCATCAGGTTTAAATCGTAATCGGGCACTATATCGAAAAGGCGCAGCACCTGATCGAGCATCTCGCGGTGTTGGGCAGTGACGCATACTTTAGTAGTGAATTCAGACTCGGCAACCAGCGCTTTTACCAGGGGCGCCATTTTAATGGCCTCGGGGCGTGTACCGAAGATGAGAAGGATATTTTTTGACATAGTTATATTTTATTATGGGATAAAACCCTGCTGCTTAGTTGTTTTTGCTCAACGGCATAAATGCCGTTTTTACTTATACAATTTGATTAGCTATTTTCATAATACCAATAATAAGGCTTTACCCAAAACTGCTTCTTGATAATGATAAAGCCATATAGAGCAATAAACTTAATGAAAAAATATGAAATAGTTATTTATGGCTGAAGCCAAGTTTCTATGTTATGCCTGATCAACGGCATAAATGCCGTTGTTAGTTATTATACCGAGATGGTTTGTTTCACTTGCCGCTGGCATTAGGCTGTGGCTGTATGGATGCTACTATCAGGCTCGCATCTGGATGGGCAAGGCGCTTAGTAAGCTGCGATCCTTTGACAAGCCATTTTTTTAAGTTATGTCTGTTCACCGACATTAATGCTGTTGTTAGTGATGTGGCTTGCCATGTCTGTATCTATGTATTTATCACTTGCCACTGGCATTAGGCTGCGGTATTGGATAGGTTAACATCAGGCTTTAGCCGAAAATACCATACCCCCAACCCCCCTGAAGGGGGCTTGAAGAGCAGCTTGGTTAGCTTTCTTTCAAATTTCGGCTAAAGCCTGGTTACATATTATCGCAGTTCAACGGCATAAATGCCGTTGTTAGTTAATTTGCTGCTTGGTTGGTTTCCTTCTTGATATCACTTGCCGCTGGCATTAGCCTGCGGAATGCGGAAATGCCAACATCCGGCTTTAGCCGAAAATACCATACCCCCAACCCCCTAAAGGGGGCTTTAGCCTCCCACACCGTTAACCGCCTACCGCTTTTTCCCTAAATCCTAACCTGGACAAGCCAGAAAAGTACAAAGTATCAAGATTTGAGTATCAAGACTATTGGCAGCTTGCTTATATTTTCTGCCAAAAAATACACGAATTTCATTTGTTATACACTAAAGCCTAACGATCTATCGACCTAAAGGCCTATTTACCTAAGCCATAAACCTCCACAAGCCTCTGTGCATGGCGTTCCGGATCATGCTCTTCCTTAATCCGCCTGAGGGCTGCCGCTGCTTTAGGCTGAATTATTTCCGGTGACGCTAAAATTTCTTTAACGGTGGTGTAAAGCTCTTTTTCAATGGTTTTACTGAACATGGCTCTCTCTTCAGGTATATGCAACACTCCATTACCCAATGTGTCTTTGGGTACTTTAATTACCCACCCACATTCGTTGTTATTGATTTCGGGCAGGGCACGAATGTCGGTAGTGATAACCGGACAACCACAGGCCTGCGCTTCCAATACAAAATAACCATAGGTGTCGGCATAAGTGGGCATGAGGGCTACGTGGCTTTGCTTTAACAAAGTTAATAACTCGTTGTTGGGTAATTTGCCAATGATGCTAATGGAAGGAGGTAGTGTGGCAAATCGCGCATTAAGCTCTTCTGTGTCTTTTTGTGTGGTATGCGAGGCATAACCATCAGGGCTAAAGTTGGAAATGATGTTAAGCTGAAAATTATATCCTTCAGCATGAAGCTTTTGAAAAGTAGCGAGTATTTCGCGGCCACCTTTGCCAAAAAACTGATTACCCACAAAGGTAAAAATAACAGGCGCGATAACCCTCTCTCTCACTCTCTCTACCAACACAGGTTGTGGTGGGTGCAGCACGATGGTTTTAGCCATGATGGCAGCACTTAGGTGCGGGTGTTTTTCTTCTAAAAACTGCTTTTGAATATTATACGTGCATTGTGAAATGGCAATAAGACCCAAGCAGTCGTTACCGGCCAAGCGCTTTACAGCCCAACTGTTTAGCCAAGTGGGTACTTTACCTAAACGGGGCAAAGCCGTTTCGAAGGTGGTGACAAAACGCTGGCGGCTCAGGGCGATGCCATTAAAAAAATGAAGGGTGGCTTTGCGTGATTTAAACGGATGCCAATACAGGTTTAAGCCCCATTGTGGTATGTTGTTTAGCCATTTGAACGAAATATGGCAGATGAGTTTAAAAACATCGACCGATTGCTTGAATCGAACCAAGCGGCTGTTTAAAAAATTACGACGCTCGGGGTAGCCTTTGTGGGAGTGGAAAATCATTAGTAAATGTATTTTAGTAGAAAGCCTAAGTTTAGAGGGCATAACAGATAATCTGCAAAGCGATTTTTCCAGGCAATCATTCGTTGCGAACCCCATTTGTTATGAAAAATAATCCTGTCTTTATTCGCTTTTTCATTATAACCAAAGCCATCTGTTATACTTGAAGTTTCACCGCCTAAATGTACGACATTGGAATTAGGAACCAGATAGTGGGGAATATTGTATTTACGCAAGGTTAAAGCAAAATCATCATCCTGGAAATAAAAATCGAATTGTTCATCGTGTAACGATATGGTATCAAACAATTCACGCTTAGCAATATAACACCAGCCAACAAATTCTTTTCGTATGCGGTAGCCTTTTTTTACTCTATCGAACTCCTTGCTTCTTGTCCACTTAGATTTAGGGTCTTTGGGGCAAAAGCAAAGACCATTAGTATTTTTCATGGTGGCATATATTGCGCTAAACCAACCCTTTTGAAAAATTAAATCATTATTACAGAAAGCTATGTATTAGTTTTGAGTGAGTGTGATGCCTTTGTTTAGGTATTTATTAAAATGAAAGGGTTCATCAGGGATAATTACCTTTACTTTCGGAAACGTGCTGTAAGACATTTCTAATTCATTGAAGTTTTTGTTGCTTTCGAAAAGCAGAACATTAAAATTGAATTCAGTTTCCGATCGAAATAAACTGTCCAAACAGTTTAAATTCATCTGATAAATTTCCGAATTAATGCAGTTGCTAAGAATAATAATATCTACTTGTGTCATGTGTTTTGTTAATGTTAAATCCTACTCCTTAGACTATGGGAATGGAGAACAGTAGTTTCGGCTAAAGCCAGGTTTCGTATTATAGTGGTTCAACGGCATAAATGCCGTTGTTAGTTATTATCGCAGGATGGTATGTATCACTTGCCGCCGGCTTTAGCATGCGGCTGTATGGATGCTACTATCAGGCTCGCATTTGGATGGGCAAGGCGCTTAGTAAGCTGCGATCCTTTGGACAGCTATTTCTTTAAGTTATGTCTGTTCACCGACATAAATGCGGTTGTTAGTGATGTGGCTTGTTATGTCTGTATCTATGTATTTTTCACTTGCCGCCGGCTTTAGCATGCGGCTGTATGGATGCTACTATCAGGCTCACATCTGGATGGGCAAGGCGCTTAGTAAGCTGCGAGCCTTTGATCGGCCATTTCTTTAAGTTATGTCTGTTCAACTGCATAAATGCCGTTGATAGTGATGTGGCTTGTTATGTCTGTATCTATGTATTTTTCACTTGCCGCCGGCTTTAGCATGCGGCTGTATGGATGCTACTATCAGGCTCACATCTGGATGGGCAAGGCGCTTAGTAAGCTGCGAGCCTTTGATCGGCCATTTCTTTAAGTTATGTCTGTTCAACTGCATAAATGCCGTTGATAGTGATGTGGCTTGCTATGTCTGTATCTATGTATTTTTCACTTGCCGCTGACTTTAGCCTGCGGTATTGGATAGGTTAATATCCGGCTTTAGCCGAAAATACCATACCCCCAACCCCCTAAAGGGGGCTTGAAGTGCAGCTTGGTTACACCCCCAAACCCCCTGAAGGGGGCTTTGGCGACCCGGTTCTCCCCTTTAGGGGAGTTAGAGGGGTAGGACGGGGTAAAAAAGAATGCGGTCAGGCATGGGACTTTCCACTCAGTCCTGCGGATAGCTCCCTACCGAAGTGTCGAGACAGGCAAGGGGAGAATATTTAATTCTATGGAGCTACAAGCGTGAACGTTAGAGGGGTAAATAAGTGCGATGCTCATGATCTTTTATTATTTAGCCAGACCTTTTAGTTTTTCTTCATAAATTGTTATTTCCTTCTTTATGCGGGGCAAATAACTCAGTATTGTTATGGATAGAATAATCCAAAATTATATAAGGAAGCAATTAAACTTACTTATTAAAATCCCGGTGCTTACGAAGGCCAATAAAGGGGCAATAAACAGATTATCTATCCTTACATAATAAAACGAGTTCAGGTTGCTAATCTTAGCCAAATAGTAGTTGGCCAGTTCAAAGTTTCGGTTTAATGCTGCTATCTCAAAATGTTTTGGCTGGTCACTAAACTCGAACCATATCCTGCCGATAATATTATTTTTGAGGGAAACGGAAAGTTGATGGATGATAACGCCAATGGGTACGGATGCTAATCCCAGTGCAACAGCATAGAAGCTCTCTGTTTTACTCTTTGCGGCATAGGCAAGGAGTGTTTCTAACGAGCCAAACTTGCAGGTGGTGTAATACAACACACACCAAAGCAAATAGGAGGTACCCGACACGCCGTAGCGCAGAAATTGTTTCATGGTGTTCCAGTAATTATTTTTTAGTCTGTTTTTGCCATCGCCTAAACAGCTCCGCTCCCCGAAACCCCAAAATGTTAAATAACCAAACATACGGCCTGGTGGAGTGTGTTTGGTTGGGAGAGGGGCGATAGTGCTCTTTTAGGTATTGCTTGTGCAGGCGGTTGGCTGTTTTAAAATCTTCTTCGGCCATTATTTTTAGTATTCCAAACAGGGCATCCTGGTAAAAGGCTTTTTCGACTTTGTAATGCTCCGGTTGATAGTGTTGCAGCCACTCCACTATTTCGATGCGTTTGTTAAAAAAGCGTTGCCATTTTTCGGAGTGGTTGCTTTGCGAGATTTGCCCGAAGGGGCGTTCGCGCACGATGGTGAGTGGTTCTTGATCAAAGGCCACTTTATCATTCTGTTGCAAGAGGCGGAACATGAGATCGGCCTCCTGACTGCTTTTGAGGGCTTCGTCCCAACCTCTAATTTGGTCAATGTAACGGCGATTCCAAAGGTTGGCACAGGTATTTCCCAGCTGGGTGACAAAGAGACTTTTAAAAGGATTTCGCTCAAACGGCCTATTGGGAGTGTCTTTGCCCGTCAAGTCGCGCTTTAGGCAGCTGCCGGCAATAAAACTGCAATCGGGGTTTTCTTTAAGCATGCCAACTTGATGCTCAATTTTTTCGGGCATCAGCAAATCATCGGCATCCAAAAACTGAATCCATTCCCCTTTGGCCAAAGCAAGTCCTTTGTTGCGGGTGGCAGGAGCCCCCAGCTTGCTTTCTTTGTTGATAATCAGTTGTGGATATTGCTGTTTGAGTTGTTCCAGCTTTTCCCGGGTGGCATCGCTGCTGTTGTTGTCGATGCAGATGACTTCGATGTGGGGATAAGTTTGGGTGTATGCCGAATGGACGCATTCTGCTATATAGTCCTGTACATTGTAACAGGGAATAATGATTGAGATGAGCATGTTATATACTTGAAATAAATAATGTGGGATAGAGGGATTGTTTATTCTATCTTTAAGTTTTTTAGCAGCTTGGCAAAGCCGAAGTAATTGCGTTGGGCATTAAAATTAAGGTTCCATACTTCATGTACTAGCCGGCGTTTTTCAGGGCTTTGATATCCGACAAAAACTTGAAGCAAGCCATCTTTAATTTGTTTTGGTGCGGGGCTTGCTTGCAATAGCACTCCGGATTTAGGGTTTATTATTTCCGATGTGCCCCCTACATCAGTTGCTACAACAGGGATACCATAGCTAACGGCCTCCATAATAGACACAGGAAGTCCCTCGGAAGAGGATACGTTGATAAAGGCATCCACTATATGTTGATGGTAATATTCATAAATGGCTGTATTGGGCAATTGTCCTTTAAACTCAACCTCAATATTGTCAGGTAGTAGTTGTTTGGCCAGCTTTTTTACTTCTTCCAGCAAAGGGCCGTCGCCAAAGTGCACCCAGCGGATGGGTATGTCTTTTACCTGTGCCAGGGCTTCCACAATCAGGTGAACCCGCTTAATGTCTACCACGCGCGAACAACTCACCAGGGTGTAGGTATCATCTTGCCTGGCTTTGGCTATAAAGGGATGCTTGTGCTCCACACCGAGGTAGGAGAGCTGGTATTTGTGGGCATAAGCCGGGTATTTCTGTTGCATGTAGTGAAGGCCGTCGGCGGCAATCAGGTAAAGCTTCGACACATAATGCAGCTGAAAAACTCGGAAGGGGATAAAGCCCATGGGGTTGCGCTCTTCATACAAATCGAAACCATGAGCACGGGAGATAAAACCATTAATCTTATGCTGTTGCTTCAGGATGGCCAGCAGGGTGCTTTGCTCGTTAAACCAGTAGGCATAGTGGAGGGTATTAATCAGCAGCTGCTTGCGTTTTAAAAGGGTATACAGCACCTGTGCCTGATAGCCTGCCCGCAGGAGTGTGCTAAAAGTCAGTTTTTTATTTGTGCTGCGGCGCACATCGGAAAGGCAGTGGCGCATCCAGCTACCGGCGTGTTGCAGCCCTTTCGCGGTAGTATAGCCACTGTAGTCGGCCACGCAAACTTCCACGTTGGCGGGTAAGGGGCGGGGCCTACCTTCCGCAGTGCCCGGTATAATCACTACCCGCTCAAAAGCCTGCGCCAGATAGGTGATTTCTGTTTCGATAAACTGTTCGCCCAGTCCGTAAGGAAATTGGGCGGTATGGAGGCAGAGGGTGATGTTGGTCATTTGATGAAAAAAATTGCTTTAATTAAGCGTTTTACTAGTTGGATACCATTTGAAAAGATTTGCTGTGTTCTGGCTAAAAGGTAATTTAGTGTATCAATTCTATATGGATTTAACCAACTATTTTGTTTTTTCAAATTTGCAGCTCTTATAATCTTTCCCCGTAAGCCATTTGAAATATTCTGACCGTGGATTACCTGAAGCCAGTGATACCCTTTTATTTGTGTTTGCGCTAAAGTTTCAGAATGGTCGTGGTTTAAAATGCTTTTGATGCCATTACTTACATTCTCTATTTTGGAAAGAAACGGACTGTTTTTATAGGTGTATTTCGAAAACACTTGTTTTTCAATACTGTAGCATAATCTTTGACAAAAATTGATGAATTCCCCATGCTTTTCCTTGAAATTTTGTTGAATCAGTTCGATATATTTTGGGCCGATTGCATCATCATTATCTAAACGTGAGGTGAGGATGTATTCTGTGTTATGTTGGTTAAAATTCAATAGATCTGTTCCTACCTGTCTTTTCATCTGTTCAAAAGAGATACTTTTAAGAGATGAGTGTTATCAGGCACATGGTTTTCTAATTGCTTGAGCGCCCATTTTGGTGTTAGTGCATCTATATATATTAACCAGGTAAAATTATTTCTGGTCTGATTTTTCACTCCGGACAAACAATATTTTAAGAATATTTCTATTCTTTGTTTCAGCCATTTTTCGTCGGGACTCTTCCCGTTGACCTACGGTACATTGAAGCGGGTGATTAAGAAGTGATTGAATTTCAAGTTTATGCTACTTTATTATGAAAGATAGAAAGTGTCTCCTTGTCTTTTCTTATGAAAAGCTTGGCTCAAATAAGGTAATGGCGATATTGATAGCCCAGAGTATTAAGATTATTCAGCTATAGATTATTAGTTGCAGAGCTATGAATGGCTTAATGGTTGTAACCAATACCGGTTGTCATTCTATCATTCATTTCTTTTTTTAGTTCAGGGGTAACATTCTTACGAAGGCTGTATTTATCAGAAAAAACGGGCACCTGGCTAATTTCCTTTTTCCTTTTTTCTAAATATTCATCAATTGAGCACATATATTTGGCCGGATTTCCTGCTACTACTGAATTACTGTCGATACTTTTTGTAACGACAGAGCCTGCACCAATAACCACATTATCACCAATTGTAACACCCGGTAAAATAATACTTGCAGCCCCTACAAAGACATTGTTTCCTATTTTTACCTTGCCTAAACGGGTGTAGTCAATAAACTTTCTAGTGCTAGCATCATGTGCTAAAATATGTACTCGCGGTGCCAGGGTTACATTATCACCAATAGTGATATGCCAGCAATGTGAGAAATCAATTATTACTTGTCCCATCATGTCGAAATTTTCTCCAACAATCAAACCTTTTTGCTTTAAATCTTCCAACTGATTATATGGCTTAGGTGGATTAATAAGGCGTTTAATCCTTCTTAAAAAATCAATCATGATAATTTATGTTTAATACGATTTATTGCTTTGAATATTCTTGTTCTAATTTTTAAACGGTATCTGACTTTTTCTAATAAAGTAGGTTTTCTGAAGTCACCATAAAGACGTAATTTTTTAGATGGTAATTTAATTTTTGTTGGTATAATAAATTGTTTTTTAGTTTTTTGTGATGATAATCGCTCAAAGAGGTAAATCCATTTTTCTGCAGCCGCGTTAATGGAGTATCTAGCATCTATTGTCGCAATTGCATTTGCTGCAATTGATTTTAAATTATAATTATCCTGCTGAATTTTTATTATTAAATTTTTAAAATCATCTTTTAAGTTCTTAATAATGAATCCGTTTTTTCCATGCTTAACGAGTTCATCAATTCCATGAAAATTGGCAACAATGGGAATTAATCCACAAGACATACCATCCATTATGGCACCGGGCATACCTTCAAACTCGGAAAATAACAATATAAACCTGTGCTTGGATAATTCCTTTTTATACAAATCACCACCTAATTTTGGTTTACATTCAACAATGTTTTGAATGCCTAGGTTCTCAGCTTTTTTAGAATAAGTTATTACTTCGCTTTCATAGCCACCAACCATTGTAAGGCTTACATTTGGGTTTAATGCATATAGTTCCGCAACTGCTTCAAGCATCGTAGTTAGTCTTTTCGGCCTTTCCATAAAGCGCCCTGCATAAACAAAAGAATAACTGGGCTTAGATTGGTCAGCAAAATGTATAGAAAGAGGAACGCCTGAAGGAATTACTTCCGTTATTAGATTATTTGTGTTATGCTTTTGTAGTTCTTTCTCAAGAAATGAACTAACACAAACAATTGCATCGTGTTTATAAATTGGATGCGTTGCAAAAAATACGGCTTTGCTTTGGGCTGTTGGGTCTGGTGTTCGATGCGTGGAAATTATCGGTATTCCCGCTTTTCGCAGGTAAGGAGCTAAAAAACTGGCGCTTGTAGAGGTATTCGCTACAAAAATATCTGGTTGAATCTCACTAATAATTCTAGCATACCATTTTACTTGATCTTCGGTATAATGCATTCTCTCACAAATGTGACATTTTATTCCAAGATTCTGAAGCTTTCTGGCATTAGGATAGTCTTGAGTATACAAAACCAAGGCATGTATTGTATGGTTACTCTCAGCAAGTTTACTTAGCAATCTTAATGCATTTATGGTTGGTCCTCCAGCATAATCTGCATAATCGTAAAACTGAAATGCGATTTTCATATTAATAATTCTTGGTCTTGGTAGTTGTGGCTTTTTTACCAATTAATATCTGGCGTATACTTCTTATCACTGTTTTGCTATTTATTTCCTTAATAAGCTTTTGCAATCTAATCAGAAATTATTTTACGAATGTTGGTATTAAACCAAGTAGAAAACTTATGTGCCCCTCTATAATTTAAATGGCCTAAATCGGCAAAATCATTATTTGATAGAGGATAGTTTGCAAAATCAATAAACTTTATATCTCGAAATAAGGAGTCCTTTACATGCTTTAATACCAAATCATTTTGCTTCAATAAATAATTTTTGTGAACAGGGCAGCGAATTAAAAGTACCTGCTTATTATTTTTTTTACATAACTGAATTAATTTTATGAGATAGTCGATGTTTGTGGTTGATAATCTGCACGTCTTGCTCTTTTCTTCAGAAAACGGTGTGTTTTGAAGAATGGAATCTACCTTGCTAACTGTTAGTTGTTTATAACCTCCTATTCTTGTGGAATAATTATAGTCGTTGGTAACTATATCAACCAGTCTGTTTTGTCCAATAATTGAGCTACTATTTAGAAATGCCCTAAAACTATTTTTCAGTAGTATTTTCTTTTCAGTAAGACCCATTATTGGGGACAATTTCACATATCGGTGCATCAAGTATTTTTCACTCCAAATATTTAGGTTAGCTTTATCAACAAGTTGATTGCTAGAAAAATCAATAAAGACGGTTTTTATCTCGGGATTTTGTTCTAATACTTTCTTTGTTTTAAAATAGGTATAAAAATAGGCTTCACCGGATTCACCAAGATTGCGAAAGTTGTTGATAAGCGAATCGTTGAAAGCACATTCGGGGTGTGAGTGACCCACTACAATATGCGTGGGCTTGCCCGGAAGTACGAAATTAGCCTTTGAATTAATTAAAGCAGAAGTGGCCACATCGAATATTACAACTAAAGCAATGCCAACAAAGAAATATAGGAGCGTAAAGTGGATAAACTTTTTCATCTAAAACTGGAAATAAATAAATGTTTGCGCTTCATTAACCATAAGCAGGAAGGTAATACTGCCCAAAATAAAATAGGCAGGCCTCCGCAGCCAAGGGGTTGTATTGTTGATACGCTCTAAAGCATTATCGTGCCTAAATACAAACCATTCTAATAATCCCCAAACTCCAATTATAAAGATATATTTGGGATGGAAATAGTAGAAGTTTTCCGGCAGAAAGGGTCGGGTAAGGATATTGCTTAGATATTCGAAGGCGATGCTAATATTTTCGGCTCGGAAAAACACCCAGGCCAGGCAGGTTAGGGTAAAGGTTAAGCCCATCTGGAATATTTCTTTGAGCGAGGGCAGATGTTTGTTTTCTGCTATCGCTCCTGTATTCTTGCGGTTATAACCGGTGAGAAGCAAGGGTATAAAATAAATAGCATTTACAGCACCCCAGGCGATAAAGGTCCAGTTGGCGCCATGCCAAAAACCACTCACAAGGAATATAATAAAAGTGTTGCGAATAGCACGCGCTGTATTTACCCGGCTGCCACCCAGTGGAATATACAGGTAATCGCGGAACCAAGTGGTGAGAGAGATGTGCCAGCGACGCCAGAATTCGGCCACATCGCGTGAGAAATAGGGGGTACGGAAGTTGGTCATCAGCTTAAACCCAAAGAGGCGTGCCGTACCAATTGCAATATCGGAATAGCCTGAGAAGTCGCCGTATATCTGCAATGCAAAATAAATGCTGCCCATAATAAGCACCGAGCCGGGGAGTGTTTCGTAGTTATCAAATATTTGATCTACCATTACGGCGCAGTTATCGGCTATCACCATCTTTTTAAAGAGTCCCCAGAGTATCTGTCGCATACCGGTAGCACCTTCTTCGTATGAGAACACCCGTTTCTTTTGGAACTGGGGCAGTAGATTGGTGGCACGTTCAATGGGCCCGGCTACCAACTGCGGGAAGAAACTCACATAGGCAAAAAAAGCAATAATATCGTTGGTGGGCTGTAGTTTTTTGCGGTACACATCAATGGAGTAACTCATCGTTTGGAAAGTATAAAAACTGATACCAACGGGCAGCACCACATCTAAAGTAAAGGGGTGCATTATATAACCCACTTGAGCTAAACCATCGGCCAGGGATTGAGCAAAGAAATTAAAATATTTGAATACTCCCAGAAAACCCAGATTAGTCAGCAGACTAATGGTTAAAAAGAGGCGCCGGGTGTTACGCTTATCACTGTGCTCAATTTTCAGCCCGGCAATGTAATCTACCAATGAACTAAAGGCAATGAGCGATAAAAAGCGCCAGTCCCACCAGCCGTAAAAGACATAAGAAACCACAAGCAGCAAAAAGTTTTGTGCTTTCAGGCTTTTATTGGTCACAAACCAGTATAAGACAAAGACGATGGGTAGGAATAAAGCGTATTCGAATGAATTGAAGAGCATTGATGATAATAATTACTAATGATGAGTTAGGGGATAAGTGGCATGTTTCTCACAAAGCGCAAGGGTTTTCAATTTTATAGACAAGGTATAAATCTACTCTACCTAACTTCTTTAACCAATTGTTGATAAGCCACCTCTCGCTTAATTTCTCCCTCGTTCACCTCAATTATCCGGTCGCAATATTTGAGGGTTGAAACACGGTGGGCGATAACTACAATGGTTAGTTTTCCATCTGTGAGCTGTTGGATGGATTCTGTGATTTCCTCTTCGGTTTGCGTATCCAGGGCCGAGGTAGCCTCATCAAAAAATAAGATACTGGCTCCGGCATAGAGGGCACGTGCTATGCCTACCCGTTGCCGCTGCCCACCTGACAGCTTAGTTCCTCGTTCGCCAATGGTGGTTTGGGCTTTGTCGGGTAAAGACTCAACAAATTCCCATAAGCTGGACTGCTTCAATACTTTTTCTAACTTTTGTTGGTCAATTTCGGCTCTTTCCAAACCAAAGGCAATGTTTTCGGCAATGGTGCCATCCAGAATATATACCTCTTGCTGCACATAGCCCAGTTGATCGCGCCAGTTGCTGAGGTTAGCGGCGCTCAAGGTCTGACTGTCGATAATAATTTCGCCCTCGCTGCCCGGCCAAAAGCCCAGCATTAGGTTCATCAGTGTGGTTTTACCGGCACCCGATGGTCCTACAAAGCCTATGGATTCGCCTTTTTTGATGGTGAGGTTGATTTTATGTAAAAGGTTGTCTTTACTGTCGGGAAAACGAAAACAGAGGTTATTAAGGGTTATGGTCTTGTCAAAAGTGAGGGGCTCTGCTTGTGGCTTCTGCGGGGTGTAATCTTTCACCTGCCCAATGGTACCGAAAGTATATTGGTGTCCTTTAATACTGATCAATGCCATCATAATCCTGTTTACAGAAGGCAGAATGCGGTAGGCGGCCAAGGCAAACAAGCCCAGTAATGCTGTGAGCCCCTGCCGGTCGGGTAAAAAATAGAGGCCATAAGCCGTAATGGCAAAAATGGTGATGACCATGCCGGCTTCAATCACTTTGGTGGGCGCCTGTGCATAGATTGTACGTTTAATACTCAACTTCACCATTTTATTCAAATAGGCGGCTATCTTATTGCGGAAGCGTTCCTGCGTGTTAGTAATCTCCACATCGGTAAAACCAAAAATACTCTGAAAGATGCTTTTGCCTAGTAGGGGCTGAAGTCTATTGGTTTCACTTTCTACTTTGGCAGTTCGCCCTTTTACCCAGTTGTAAAATACAAGGAAAATGGGAAGTATAGTGCAACTTAAAAGCACTATGGCTTTCCAGTCGTACAGCACCAGACTGATCAGGATAAAGGACAGGACAAATAGTTCGTTCAGGAAATTAAACACGGGCAGTACCATGTTGTTGGCAAAACGCTGCGGTATAGCACTTACATCACGCATAATCACGTTGCTGTTGGTGTTTTTAAAGTAGGGAAAGCCTTTGCTGTAGTAGAATTGGTGCAGGCGGATGGCAAAATACTGGTAGAGGGAGAGGGAGAAGGTGGCCTGTGATTTGAGGATAAACAGAGACATCACATTTTTAAATACAATAGCAAACACAATAAACCCTGCCAACACCAATATAAACTGGTTTTCGGAGCTGAAACCACCCAGTTGATAAACTTGGCTAATGATGGGGTGGGTTTGGATAACATTGTCCTGCAATATAACCGAGAAAAGGGGAAGGAAGGCTGCTAGTCCAAACAGTTCCATCATTGAGTTCAAAAAAAGCAGGGCCATCATTTTGGCACTCTTCTTTTTGTAGCCGGGAGGCAGCACTTCAATTATTCGATTAATACTGTATGTTATGATGTTATTGGTAATCGGGTTGCGCATTGTGTTGTATTAGAAAATGATGTTATTCAATTGATCGCTTTACGCTGTATTGGTTTAATGGTTACGGTTTGTGGATAGTTATTAAGGGTTAATGATAAATGGTTAGGGGTTAGCTCGTAGGTATTAGTTGTTAGGTGTTAGGTATTAGGGGTTAGGAGGTGGGGCAATAGGTCGATAGTTCATTAGGTCAATAGGTTATATGGTACGTGGTGTGTTGGTTTATTGGTTTGGCGTATGCTTATTAAGGCTCGCATCTTGACGGGAAAGGCGCTTATTAAGCTGCGATCCTTGGGATACTGATTTTTGTCTTTGTGCTACTCCTTTTTACGCTGTGTGATTCTTCCGCTTTGGCAGAACAGGTAGTGTTTTACTTTTCAATCCCCCTGTCTGGTTTTAACTTGATGCTTTGTTTTGATCCTTCGCCAAGAGGGAAGGCAAAAGTTTTATTTCTCGCAAAGAAAAATGGTTCGCAAAGATCGCCAAAGAAATGAGTATTGTGTTACGGTGATTCAAAGCACTCATTACTCTGTGTGACTCTGTGGTTAAAGATTTGCTGCGCATTTGATGGTTAGGAGTTATAAGGGCTTGTTTTGATATTTTACAAATCCAAACACTTCAATCGTATTCTGGTTAATTCGAAATACAATGGTGTAACCTTTAAAAATTAAATCTCTTATTTGCTTATTGTCAAAATAAACAGAGGGACGAAATTGATAGGGATTATTGGGGATACGTTTTAATTGGCTGAGCAATTCTGTTTTAAAATTTCGAGCTCTTGCCGGACTATCTTTGGCAATATAATCGATTTGTTCTTCAAGTTTAGTAATGAAGGAATCTTTATAGACGATTATCATGCTTCATTATTTTATGCTCCAATCGTTCGTCTAATTCCTCGAAAGTATAATACTTTGCTTTGCCCTCGTTAATTTCGTCGAGTTCTATCTGAAGTTCTGCCTGTGTTTTCAGAAAAGCCTCATCTTCATTAATAATCTCAATTTCATCCTTGCTGAATTTACTTAAAAGCCATACGAAATGCTTATAAGCTTTATCGTGTATTTTTAGTTTTATCGTGTGCATGCCTTTTAATTAAGCTTTTATTAATCGTCAAAGATACTTTAAAATTAATTTCAGTGTGAATAATTAGGGTTACGATGTGTGTCGGTCTATCACTTGCTGAGCGGAGCCGAAGCATAACAGTGAAGGAAGTGGAGTAACGTTTTTAATTTTGAAGGACGTACACGACTTCAGCTACAATTTCTCCAGGTGTAATCAGCGTCTCTTTTTCGATGATATTTTGGGCAGTTTGGAATTGTTCCTTAATATCGCCAAGCAGGTATCTTAAGATGTAGTTCGCATCAGCGATTACCATATTTTTCCTTAATGTGTTTACTATAGGCCGTCTTCTCCTCAGCTACTTTATTGGTATCGGCATATTTGTTTAAGGAGCCAGCCGCAAGGTATTTACTATCATCTTTTTCGACTTCAGTATCTTCAACCAGTATGATTACTTCAGCTTTTCTTCCTTTATACGCCTTGACTTCTTCAAATGGTAATATAGAAGGGTCGATCACCGTATTTATTCGTATTGCTTTCATATGATTATATTTTTTTTCAATTGCCATATGGAACTCGCCAGGAAATAATCATCTTTCTGTGTGAGCACCGTTTGCTCATGGCTCGTTTCATCTGTTTAAATTTATTCTCAAAAACTGACTGGTGCAGGTTATTCTGATTTATAATTCATTTAATGAAAGCTAAGTTACGAGTTTTTTGTCAATCTATTCTGAATGCGGCGTATAATCCCAAAGGAACTGAGCATTGTGTTACGGGTTGTCTTGATAACTGAATACTCACCACTGCATCCATACATTTCAATCCCCCTGAGGTCATTCATATTGGAACCTCTTTATTAACAAAGTGTTGGTTTATAAAACACGGCTTACCAGCGAACAGACAATTCTCAGAAGCACGGTATCTCGGTTTCGGCCATGGGCTTTAATAACTGATCTTTTGCTGAAAGAATCAGCTGTTCGCGGGGGAGTTGCCAGTCTATATTCAGTTGTGGGTCGTTCCAGGCAATGCCGCTGTCGTAATCAGGTGCGTATTTATTATCCACCATGTAACTGAAAATAGCCGTTTCACTGAGCACCACAAAACCATGCGCCATTCCACGGGGCACAAAGAGCTGATGTTTGTTCTCGCCACTGAGCTCAAAGCTAAGGTGTTGACCATAAGTAGGAGAGTCCTTACGCAGGTCCACCACCACGTCCAGTACCTTACCTTGGATGCAACGCACCAGCTTAGCCTGTGTGTAGGGTGGTTTCTGATAGTGCAGTCCACGCAGCACGCCAAAGGATGATTTAGATTCGTTTACCTGTATAAAATTGACATCACCCACCTGCTCGCGGAATTTATCCTGGTTGAAGGATTCGAGGAAATACCCCCGCTCATCACCAAAGACGGTGGGCTTTATTAATACAAGGTCTTGTATATCGGTTTTTATAAATTGCATAGTTAGTTGTTAGTTCTTACCACCGTACTTGTGCTTTTACATATTCGTAGGCTTTTTCGATGCCTTCCTCAATGCTCAGCTCGTCGGTATTGATGATGAGTTCGGCTTTATCGGGTTGGTCGAAGGGCGCATCCAGCCCTGTGAAATTCTTGATTTCGCCGGCCAGGGCTTTTTTATAGAGGCCTTTGGGGTCGCGTTGTACGCAGGTGTCGAAGGAGGTATCCATAAATATCTCAATGAAATCGTCGCTACCAACAATGTCGCGTGCCATCTGCCTGATCTCATTGGTGGGGGAGATAAAAGCATTGATGGTGATGATTCCACAGTTCAGAAAAAGCTTGTTTACCTCGGCTATGCGACGGATATTCTCTGTGCGGTCATCCTCGCTAAAGCCCAGGTTATTGTTTATGCCCGTGCGTATATTATCGCCATCGAGCACCTGCGTGAGATATCCACGACCGGCCAGCCGACGCTCCAGACCGCTGGCTAAAGTGCTTTTTCCTGAACCTGACAGACCGGTAACCCATATTACTTTGGCTTTCTGCTTTAAATACAACTCTTTGTCATCACGTGTTAAATAGATATTGGTTGGATGTATGTTATTAGCCATTTCTTATTTAAAGTTATGTTATATTTATACTGGTCGAAATTTAAGTTTTTTTGTGGGATCAGGTTCCGTTTTAGTGCTAAACCATGCACGGCTTCGCCTCCTCAGTCACAGTGTGTGAGTTATCGACCGCGCTCATCTATTAGTCAAGTGCCTGGTTATGAGCACCAGCATCGGTCTTGCAAATCTTCAATCAGGGGAGTTACTATTTGCCTTCCTTAAAGAATACGCGAATTTAATAAAAAAGTGCACTTGCCACAGAGAAAGGCCTCTCATTGTTGAAAAGTAGAATTTTACTAGTTAACATAATTGGAGATGTAAGGAGTGAATTGCTAAGAGGCATAGAAATTAGGTATGAGTCGCTATCAGTTAGTGACTTGTGGTTTGGATATTGATCTTAACTAAATGAATTGAAACCGTATTCTGTATAAAGCTGAATCATCAAATGCCATGACTAAAAAGGTTTTGCACTCAGATTAAATATTTGAGGTTTATGGTGGCTTTAAGCTGTAGCAGTATTAGCTGCTTGACATCGGATAGCACGATGAATGGATCAAAAACCTTGATGCTATGCAAGTGGTAATCGGTATAATCTGTCAAAGCTTTTTTCAAGTGTGCTGGCTGAGTATTGCTTAATGCACATTATTCGTATGGAGATATAGTTATTGAAAATAATATAAGATCAACATAATATTGAAGTACGATATCATGTTATATTTTGACTATAATACTTTCTTATAAGCAATTAACCACCGTACCACCTTGTCCTATATTTGATATTATGTTATTTCTATATATAGAAAAATAGCCGGCGTTAAACCGGCTATCTCCTGCTATTAATTTAAGGCTTCCAGCTTAGCCTTTACTTCGTTGTATTTATCCATGCGCTCAAAGCGGTAGTATAAACCCTTCAGCGTTTCTAACACACCGGCTTCCTCAGGCTGCACCTCATGGGCTTTCTCCATGTAAGGCAGTGATTGCTCCCAAAAACCGTTGGCCACTTCCATGGCAGCATTAAACTCCTTGGTTGTGGTTTTATCATTGGCAACCGACTGCTGCTCAACACCTTTGTTGTAATATATTACACCGATATTATACAGCGCATTGAAAAAGGCCGCATCAATTTCCAGCGCCTGCTCATAATTTTCAATGGCCTTGTCCTTATCGATACTTTCATACAAAACACCACGCGCATAGTAGAACGATGGATTTTCAGGATCTTTCTCAATGGCAGTGTTCAGATACTCCAGTGCATCATCATTCTGCTCTGAGTCAAGATAATACTGAATCAAGGTTGTTAGGATACGCTCATCCTCCGGAAATTTCTCGAAACCACGCTTTAGGTTGGCGGCTACTTTTGTGCTATCGCCCGAAGCATCAAACACCTGGTCAAGCAGTAAAACGGCATCACCACCACCATAACCATAATCAATGGCCTCATTGAAGAATTTCTCAGCCTTGTTCCAATCCTTGGCATTGTAGGCCGCTAAGGCGCAGTTGTAGATAATGGCTGTATCCACACCGGCTTCATCAGCCTGAAACATAGGCAGCTCATTAAAATACAGTACATTCTCGAAGGCAAACAAAGCCTGTTCGAAGTTCTCCGTATTAAAACCCTCGATACCCGAGTTTGTCAGATCGGGTTTAAAGAAAGTCAGCTGTAGCTTAATATCCTTCTCGTATTTACCAATTTGCTTACCTTTCTCATTGCCTTTGGCATCCAGCTCAATGGCTTTTTTATAATAGTCAACAGCTTTTTTGATGCCTTCATCGTCCTTACCGGCTTTCGACAGCTCGGTATAAACCTTGGCAGCCACAATATAAGTTTTTGGCCATGTGTTTGACTTTTCATGCTCCAGGGCCTGGTCAATAGCTTTTTTTGCAGCATCCAGGTCGTTTGTTCCCAAATAACCGCTGGCCGCCGATACTTTTCCCTTCTGGGCAAATACCGCCGATACGCTGAACATTAACATTGCAAATAGTGCTATTCTTTTCATCTTAAAAAGTTTTAGATTGATTTTGTGAGGCAAATATAGTATTTATCCTCAATCATTGGTTTGTTCCTTTGTATTTTCGCTTATTACCTCGTCATTATCATCCTCTTCAAAGACTTCCTGCTCAATGGCGGCCTCCGAAGTTACCTTGGCTACCGAGGCAATTTCATCCTGCTTTTTCGACAGGTTAATCAGGCGCACCCCTTGTGTGGCACGACCCATCACACGCATCTCACTCACAGAAAGGCGGATGGCGATGCCCGAACGATTGATAATCATCAGGTCGTTATCGTCTGTTACGTTCTTAATGGTAATCAATTCGCCGGTCTTATCACTGATATTCATGGTTTTAACACCCTTGCCACCACGATTAGTCACCCGGTAATCCTCCGTTTTCGAACGTTTCCCGTAGCCCTTTTCCGACACCACCAGGATGTCTTCGGCCTCGGTATTTTTTACACAAACCATGCCAACTACCTCGTCATTCTCTGAGGCCAGCGTAATCCCCCGCACTCCCGAACCGGTACGTCCGATGCAGCGCGCCTGTGTTTCGTTAAAACGGATGGCACGGCCCGACCGTGTTGCCATTAGTATTTCCGAGGCACCATTGGTCAGACGGGCTTGCAAGAGCTCATCGTTCTCCTTGATGGTGATGGCGTTCACCCCATTCACACGTGGGCGCGAATAATCCTTCAGCAAGGATTTTTTCACCACACCTTTTTTGGTACCCATCATAATGTAGTGCGAATTGATGTAGTCCTCATCATTCAGCTTCTTCACCTTAATAAAAGCCTTTACCGTATCATCAGGATCGATGTTCAGCAGGTTTTGAATGGCACGTCCCTTGGAGTTTTTCGAACCTTCGGGTATCTCGTAGACCTTCAGCCAGAAGCAACGTCCTTTCTTGGTAAAGAAAAGCATGGTGTTGTGCATCGATGCCGGGTAGATGTGCTCGATAAAATCCTCATCACGCGTGGTGGAACCTTTAGAGCCCACTCCCCCACGGTTTTGTGTTTTAAACTCCGTCAGCGGCGTACGCTTCATATAGCCCAGGTGCGAGATGGTGATAATCATCTCCTCATCGGCATAGAAATCCTCTGGGTTAAACTCTTCCGAGCTATAGATAATATCAGTGCGGCGCTCATCACCGTACTTGGCTTTTACTTCCTGCAGCTCTTCCTTGATGATGCTCATACGCAGTTCGAAGTTGGCCAATATTTCCTTCAGATGGGCAATCTCCTTCATCAGCTCCTCGTACTCGGCACGCAGCTTATCCTGCTCCAGTCCGGTTAGCTGACGCAGACGCATCTCTACAATGGCGCGAGCCTGCACTTCGCTCAGCTCGAATCGTTTTATCAAATTCTCACGCGCTTCATCGGGCGTTTGTGCCGCTCTGATGATCTTGATTACCTCGTCAATATTATCACTGGCAATGATCAGTCCTTCAAGGATGTGCGCCCGTTTCTCGGCCTGCTCCAGCTCATACTGCGTACGACGGGTTACAACCTCGTGGCGGTGCTCCACAAAGCACTTGATCAAGCCCTTGAGATTCAACAGTTGCGGACGACCATTCACTAGGGCAATGTTATTCACCCCGAAGGAGGTCTGCATGGCCGTGTACTTATAAAGGTGGTTCAGCACCACATTGGCAATGGCATCCCGCTTCAGGTCGATAACGATGCGCATACCATGGCGATCCGATTCATCGTTGACATTGGAGATGCCATCGATCTTCTTCTCATTCACCAGGTCGGCAATTTTCATAATCAATTCCGCCTTGTTCACCAGGTAGGGAATCTCAGATATGATAATCTTCTCGCGTCCGTTGGCCTCTGTCTCAATATCGCTCTTGGCGCGTATCACTACACGTCCCTTACCGGTATGAAAAGCATCCTTCACACCCTGATAGCCATAAATACTGCCCCCTGTTGGGAAATCGGGCGCCTTAATTATATCGATCAGCTCATCAATTTCAATGTCATTATTATCGATATAGGCGATGGTGGCATCAATGGTGTCGCTTAGGTTATGGGGTGGCATGTTGGTAGCCATCCCCACAGCAATACCCGAAGCTCCGTTTACCAATAGGTTGGGGATGCGTGTGGGCAACACCGTTGGTTCCTTGATTGAATCGTCGAAGTTCAACTGAAAATCTACGGTGTTCTTCTCAATATCAACCAACATCTCCTCCGCCAGCTTATTCAGGCGTGCCTCGGTATAACGCATGGCCGCCGGGCTATCGCCATCAACCGATCCAAAGTTACCCTGGCCATCTACCAGTGGATAGCGCAAGGACCACTCCTGTGCCATTCGCACCATGGCAAAATATACCGACGAATCGCCGTGCGGGTGAAACTTACCCAGCACCTCTCCCACAATTCTGGCCGATTTTTTATAAGGTTTATTAGCTGCTAAGCCCAGCTCACTCATACCGTACAACACGCGGCGGTGCACCGGCTTCATGCCATCACGAACATCAGGTAAGGCACGCGATACAATCACCGACATCGAATAATCGATGTAGGCCGACTTCATCTCCTCCTCAATGTTGATCTTTATTATTTTTTCTCCGTCAGTCATTTATGAGTTTGTTTTTGTATATATCGTAACACTAAAAAATGGCTTTGTTGAGCCATTTTTTGAACGCACTAATTTAAGTAATTTCACTAACATGAAAAAACCTTATTAAACACAATTTATCAACAGCTGCAAAGCGCAAGATACTCAGCCCTGTTAGTAATATTTTTTGATTATTGGGCCGATAATAATTAATTTCATCCGGTGATTAAACACTGCCCAAATGGCAGATTTGAGTATTCGATGGATGATTTTACCGTATTTGCACGGTTCTTGTCGAGTATTTATAGTCTGGGTGCTAAACAAGAGCCCCGACAACTTGTTTTTAAGAATACGATTCAACTAATAATATGGATTTAAATTTTTCGCCACGTATTAAAGACGTGATATCCTACAGCAAAGAGGAGGCAGAACGCCTGGGCAATGCATTTATTGCGCCGGAGCATCTGATGCTGGGCATTCTGCGCACCGGTGAAGGTGTCGCCATTGAGGTGCTGGAGCGGCTCAATGCTGATATGGATCGCATCAAACGAGCCCTGGAGGCTCCACTCAGGGAGAAGGAGGCTATACAGCGTGATCACCTGCCCCTCTTGCAATCGTCGGAGCGCGTGCTGAAGCTGGTGCACCTGGAGGCCCGAGCCCTGAAAAGCGATCGCGTTAATACCGGTCATTTATTAATCGCTCTGTTAAAAGAAAAGAGCAGCGTAATTTGGGAAATTATGGCAGAAGACAATATTAATTATCAAAAGGTTAAAGAATTAATCGAGCGCGAGGAGCCCCTGGCCAAGGCTGATTTTCCGGAGGATGATGATCAGGACAGTCCCTTTTCAAGCTCCGGCTCAGGCAGTAACCCGGGCGAAGGTAGCAAAGGAAATGTAAAGGGAGGATCGGATACGCCCGTACTTGATAATTTTGGCATTGACATCACCAAGGCCGCCGAAGAAAACCGCCTGGATCCCATTGTGGGGCGTGAGAAGGAGATTGAGCGCCTGGCACAGATACTGAGTCGCCGCAAAAAGAATAACCCCATATTGATTGGTGAACCCGGCGTGGGTAAGAGTGCCATTGCCGAGGGATTAGCGCTGCGCATCAACGAGAAGAAGGTGTCACGAGTGTTGTTTGACAAGCGGGTGGTTACCCTCGATCTGGCTTCCATTGTAGCAGGCACTAAATATCGCGGACAGTTTGAGGAACGCATGAAAGCCATTCTGAATGAGCTGAGTCGCACACCCAATATCATCCTGTTTATTGACGAGATACACACTATTGTGGGTGCCGGAGGCGCAACCGGATCGCTGGATGCTGCCAATATGTTGAAGCCGGCACTGGCGCGCGGTGAGATACAATGTATCGGCGCTACCACCCTGGATGAATACCGTCAGCATATTGAAAAGGATGGCGCCCTGGAACGCCGCTTTCAGAAGGTAATGGTGGAGCCCACCTCCATAGAAGAAACCGTGGAGATACTAAATAACATACGCGAGAAGTACGAAGATCATCACAACGTAAGCTACACACCGGAAGCCGTGGAAGCCTGTGTGAAGTTAACCGAGCGTTACATCTCAGATCGTCATCTGCCCGATAAAGCCATAGATGCCCTTGACGAGGCCGGTTCGCGTGTACACATCTCTAATATTGTGGTGCCCGACACCATTGTGAAGATTGAGAACGCCATTGACGAAGTAAAAGAGAACAAGATTAACGCCGTGAAGGCACAGAATTTTGAGCTGGCGGCCAGCTTCCGCGATAAGGAAAAAAGCCTGATGGAAGAGCTGGAAAGCGCCAAAAGCAAATGGGAAGAAGAACTATTGCAGCACCGCGAGCAGGTAGATGCTGAAAAAGTGGCAGAAGTAGTAGCCATGATGACAGGCATTCCGGTGCAGCGGGTGGCACAGGCCGAAGGCTTTCGTCTGCTGAAAATGGGTAAAGAGCTCAACGGATCGGTGATTGGTCAGAATATGGCCATCGAAAAAATTGTGAAAGCCATACAGCGCAATCGTGCCGGCCTGAAGGACCCCAATCGGCCCATCGGCTCTTTTGTTTTTCTGGGGCCTACCGGTGTGGGAAAAACACACCTGGCCAAGGTGCTCGCCAAATACCTGTTTGACACCACCGATGCCCTGATCCGTATCGATATGAGCGAGTACATGGAGAAATTCTCGGTATCGCGCCTTGTGGGAGCGCCTCCGGGATATGTGGGTTACGAAGAAGGTGGTCAGCTGACTGAGAAAGTGCGCCGTCGCCCCTATGCCGTAGTGCTACTGGATGAGATAGAGAAAGCACACCCCGATGTGTTTAACCTGTTGCTTCAGGTGCTGGATGAGGGGCGTCTGACAGACAGCCTGGGCCGTAAGGTGGACTTTAAAAATACCATTATCATCATGACCTCCAACATTGGTACGCGCGAGTTAAAAGACTTTGGCCGTGGCGTAGGCTTCACGCCAGCCAGCAGTATCTCCGATCGCGACCATGCCAAAGGCGTTATTGAGAAAGCCCTGAAAAAAGCCTTTGCACCGGAATTTATCAACCGTATTGATGATGTGATCATCTTTAATAGTCTTGAGAAAGAAGATATTCACAAGATCATCGACATAGAGCTGAAAGGCCTGTATGAGCGCGTGGAGGCGCTGGGTTACAAGCTGGTATTGTCTGATGCCGCCAAGGATTTTATCGCCACTAAAGGTTATGATGTTCAGTATGGTGCACGGCCCCTGAAGCGAGCCATTCAGAAATATCTGGAAGATGAGATGGCCGAGGTGATTATTCAGGCCAGTGTATCAGAAGGTGATATTATTAAAGTTGATTTTGATGCAGAAGAAAAGAAAATCACCACGGAAATAGAGGCCCTATCAAAAGAGTCATAATCGAAAAGTATATAAAAAAGCGGAAGGCTGCACGATACATCGTGCAGCCTTCTCGCGTTTTATAGCATTATCATAATTCCTATTTCAGAAGAGGAGTGATCTGAGCAGCCTTCTCCTCCATTTTCAACCTGCGATACGCCACACTTAAGCAGGCAATAATTGCTTTGTCCTTGGGTGAGAAGCTATGCGCTTTTTCCAAATAGGGTAGTGACTTCTTATAGTCCAAGGCAATTTCTTCCAGTTTCTGGGTAGAATTATGGTAATCCATCCTCGTGGGACTCTTCAGTGCTTCGTAGCGCTTTGTTTCCTTTTCATATAGGTGGTTTGTTAGCTTAAAGTAGATAACCCCCAGCTTCTTAATACTGTTTTTATGATTGGGGTGTAATGCCACTACCTTTTCCAACTCCGTTGCTGCCAATTGGTAATCTTTCAGCCGTTCGTAAGACGAGCCAAGCAAGTAGTGGTAAGTGTAGTTATTGGGTTCTACCTGAATAGCCGCATTTAAACACTCCACAGCCTGATCGTACTGCCGTGAGTTAAAATAGAGATAACCAAGCTTTTTTGTAAACTCCGCCTGTTGATCAGGAAATAGCTTCTTACCCTTTAGCAAGGTCTGCTCAGCCTTATCAAACTGCTTAAGGCCCGCCTGCGCATCGCCCATGGCAGCGTATAAGTTGGCCTCCTCATAGTTGTTAGCTTGCGCTTTTTCTAACATTGTAAGTGCCTTAGCATAACTTTTCACCTTCACATAATTCTGTCCTGCTTTGAAGAAGGAGAAAGCGTCGATTTGTCCGTTGGCTTCGTATAAATGAGCTGCTTTTTCATATAGTTCTGCCGCTGTGCGGTACTGCATTACGCTCTCCTGCATAATGGCATCACTCTTTATTACATCAGCCTCTTGAGCCATGCCAGTGGTCACCCAGGTGAGTAATATTATTATAAAAAGTTGTTTCATCAATATCTGTTTTTTTAGAGCTTAAGCTGCAAAATAACTGCGTTACTTTTAAATTTCAGTAAAAAAAGCACAAAATTATCGCACATCTCTTTATTCGCTATGATTCACGTGTTGTTTTTAAATAAAAAAAGCGACAAGTAAGGCTACTTGTCGCTCAATAATTTTATTATTTGGCAATTAGCTCGCCAGGAAAGTATCGATACCGCTCAGGATCGCCTGCGCATTTTTGTTAGCAGCATCATACTCTAAAGCCTTATTGGCAAATGCAGCTGCCTCGTCCAATACTGTTTTGGCTTTGGCCTTAATAGCATCCCACTGGTCGCGGTTACCATCCACGCGTGTATTCAAGATTTTCTGCCCCTTGGTGTAAAGCGCATTACTCTCTATTACATAGTAACCAGCCAACATTTTTTTCATGTGTTTCACATATTTACTGGTTCCATACTCTTCAATACCGGCCAACAGCACTTTTTCCATTTCCTTGTCTTTGTCCATGCTCTTGCAAGCTGCCGCAATGTAATATGTTGCAGCATCAGGTTTATAACCTAGCTTTTTTGACTCGCCGTAATATTTCTGTGCTTTTTCATAATTTTTAATTTTACGGGCACTGGTGGCGGTATTATATACCATGGCGGCATCCATTTCCTCATCACCCCAGGCAGCAATGGCCTTTTCAAAAGCTTCGAGTGCACCCTTATAATTTTTGGCTCTCAGTGCATCATTCCCCTGATTCTTGAATTCAACAGCACTTTCTTCCTGAGCAATAGCTCCTAAAGACATCATTAACGCAAGGGATAAAGTTGCTAAATACTTCATAACAATTCTTTTTTTTTATTTTCAATTGATACAATGTTCTTCAATGGATGTAAAAATAGTTTTTTTTTGAAAATATCTAAAAAAAGCCTTTATTTTTTAAAACAATCAGAGCTACACTCCGCCCTTTCTACACAGTAATTCTTTGAAATGATCATAGGATTTTGAGCTTTGTTCGCTCTTCTTACTGCCCTGCATAAAGGCGCGCAGGCGCTCCGGCTGTTCAACAGTACGCTCCAGTGTTAGTTCCACGGCCTCAGGGAATTTGGCCGGATGGGCGGTGCCCAGAAACACTCCGTACTCCCCATTTTGCAGTTGTTCCTCAAGTATAGCGCAGGCCGTTGCTCCATGTGGATCCAAGACATAATTCGCGGATGCAAAAAAGTTTTTGATACTTGAGAAAATAGTTGCGTCATCGACGGCATGTGCCATCAGATGGGCTTTTATGCGTGTTACATCGTGCTGAAAGAGGTCCTCGATGCGTGCCCAGTTACTGGGATCCCCCACATCCATGGCATTGGCCGGAGTAGCAATGCTGGGTCTTGCCGCATAGTGCCCGGTTGCCAGGTACTGTGGTACCACATCGTTACGATTAGTAGCGGCGATAAAGCGTTTAATGGGCAATCCCATGCGCTGCGCTACTAATCCCGCTGTCAGGTTACCGAAATTACCACTGGGCACAGCCACCACTACATCACGATGTCCCTGCTTTATGGCCTGAGCATATGCATGAAAATAATACACCATTTGAGGCAGGAAACGCGCCACATTAATGGAGTTGGCTGAAGTAAGCGTCATGGCTTCCCGCAGCTCTTCATCCATAAAGGCCGTTTTAACCAATCGCTGGCAGTCATCAAAGGTACCCGCTATTTCGATGGGCGTAATATTCTGCCCCAGGGTCGTAAACTGCATCTCCTGCACCTTAGAGACTAAACCTTTAGGATACAGCACAAAGACACGCACCCCTTTTACGCCCAGAAAGCCATTGGCCACGGCACTGCCCGTATCACCTGAAGTCGCCACCAACACATTGATGGGGCGCTCATCTGTTCGGGTGAAATGTGCCATTACACGGGCCAGAAAGCGGGCACCTATATCTTTAAAGGCCAGTGTGGGACCGTGAAAGAGTTCCAGCGCACCCAAACGCTCATTAACGGGTATCAGGGGAACGGGGAAGTTAAAGGCCTCCCTTGTAAGCGTTTGGAAAGCAGACTCAGGTATGTCCGGACAAAAGAATGGGCGCAGTGTCTCAAAACCAATGTCACCCAGAGACATGTCCGGCAGCTTCAACCAGAAATCGTTGCTCAGCATGGGTATGGTCTCGGGCATGTACAATCCCTTATCGGGTGCCAGCCCACTGATGACAGCCGTTTTTAGCGGATGGCGCAGATTTTTATCGTTGGTACTATAATAAAGCATAGATTATTTTTTAGCAGATAATAATAAGGGCATAAAAGCCGTCTGATCAACAAAACCAAGGCTTCCTTCTTGCACGGAGACCTCATTATACACGGTTACCTTATCGGCATTAGCCCCAGGCTGATAGAGCATAAAAGGCACATGATCGCGCGTGTGGGTGCGTAGCGCACAGGGCGTCGGATGATCGGGCAGGAAAGCTACCGTCAGTGCCTCGGGATGCTCATCGAGGTAGGCCAACACGGGCTTTACAACATGCTGATCAATATCCTCCAGTGTTCTTATCTTTAAGGCCACATCCCCTTCGTGCCCCGCCTCATCGGGTGCCTCAATGTGCAGATAGACATAGTCATGATCGTTCAGGGCTGCCAGGGCTGCCGCTGCTTTGCCTGAATAATTGGTATCATACAAACCCGTTGCCCCTTCCACATGTAGGGATTCCAATCCGGCCAGGCGTCCCAGGCCATGAATCAGATCCACTGCCGAAATCACCGCTCCTTTCTCAATACCATACAGGGTTTTCAGATTAGGCATATCCGGTCGCACCCCCGGCGACCAGGGCCAAATCATGTTGGCCACAGGCAATCCCTTCTTTCGGCGATGCACATTCACAGGGTGATTACACAAAAGCTCATTGGAAGCAAACATTAACTGGCGCAAACGCTTGGCTGTGGCGTTGTGTTCAAATGGCCGTGGCAGCACCGTCTCCACATATTCATCCGGTACATCGTGGGGCGGTGTGCATTCCATGCCGGGTACTCCTCCTTTAATGCGTAGCACATGTCGATAACTCACCCCAGTATAAAATTCCACCTGCTCATCCCCCAGCTGTTCATTCAACACATCCACCAGCTGGCGTGCCTCGGTAGTGGAAATATGACCTGCCGAATGATTCAGCAGTTTGGCATTTTCCACTGTTACCAGGTTGCAGCGAAACACCAGGTCATCAGGTGCCAGATCAAGCCCCAATGAAGTGGCCTCCAGAACCCCTCGTCCCTGGTAGTAGCGCTCGGCATCGTATCCCATGATGGTCATGTTAGCCACCTCACTGCCCGGATGCAGCGAATCAGGAATGGTCTTAAGCGTGCCACAGCGCGAGCGTTGGCAGAGGCGATCGATGTGCGGTGTACGTGCCGCCATCATGGGGGTTTTATTCCCCAGGCTTTCAATGGGCCGGTCGGCAAAACCATCGGCCAGTATTACTAAATGTTTCATGCAATAAAAATTTCTTTTCAATGGTCACTTAGAATGTGCCAAGGCGCATTCTAAGTGATAAGATATTAGTTAAAAGGAACACAAGCGCTTTTGACAGAATACGATATGATCCTTTATAAATTAAGTACTTTAATAATATCGGCAAACACCCCTGCTGCCGTCACATCGGCACCCGCCCCATAGCCTTTAATCTCCATGGGATGATCATAATAATAATCTGATCGCAGCAGTACCTTGTTATTACTGTCGGCCAGCTGGTAAAGCGGATGTTCAACATCCACCTCCACAAAGCCCACCCGAGCCTGTCCGCCTTTGAGAGCCGCCACATAGCGCAGCACTTTGCCTTTTGCCTCGGCAGCACTTCGTTGTTGTTCAAAGATCATATCATAGTCCTCTAAACGCCTCAGAAAATCCGATACAGATTCCTCCCGGAATAGATCTGAAGGAATAAACGATGTGGTTTCAATGTGCTCCTCTTCAAGGGCATATTCACTCTCCCGAGCCAGTATCAGCAGCTTACGTACCACATCAGTACCGCTCAGGTCGATGCGCGGATCCGGTTCACTATACCCCTTTCCCATGGCCTCTTTCACAACTTTTGAAAGGGGATTTTGCGCACTTACATTATTAAGAATGTAATTTAAGGTACCCGACAAAACCCCTTCCAGCTGCAGGATGCGGTCTCCGCTCTGCACCAGGCTATTAATCGTGTTAATAATGGGCAATCCTGCTCCCACATTGGTCTCAAACAGGTACTTCACACCCTTGTTGCGCGCCGTCTTTTTTAAGTTGGCATAATGCTCATAGGCCGAAGCACCGGCAATTTTATTGGCCGTTACCACCGACACATTGTTTTCGAGCAAACGCTGGTAGTGGCCGGCTACCGCTGCACTTGCTGTACAATCGACAAACACACTGTTGGAGTAGTTGTTGGTAATAATTTGATCAACAAATTGATTCATTGTTCCTGCCGGAGCAACCTGCAAGCGATCCAAGGCCTGATTGAGGGGCAGTCCCCGCTCACTAAAAACCATGCCCCTGGAATTGGCCAGCCCGGCCAGACGAATGCTCAGGTGCTCCGTCTTGAGCAGGCGCTGGGCTTGCCGCTCTATTTTTTGCAGCAGGCTCTTGCCCACCACTCCCACTCCCACCAGATAGAGATGAATGGCCTGGTAGGAGCTCAGGAAAAAGGCTTCGTGGACCACATTCAGGCTCTTGCGCAGATCGGCATCCCGAATGACAAAGGAAATATTCAGCTCCGAAGCCCCCTGTGCAATGGCATAGATGTTAATACCGTTACGCCCCAGGCTATCAAAGAGACGACCTGACACGCCAGCCGATCGTTTCATGCCCTCACCTACAATGGCCACCACCGCCATATCCTTCTCTACGGTAACACCATTAATGGCTCCCCTCGCAATTTCCTTCTCAAAGGTTCTGATCAGGGCCAGGCGTGCCGTTTCCGCATCGCCCTGATCCAGCACAACACTGATACTGTTCTCGCTGGAGGCTTGTGAGATCAGGATAATATTGATATCGGCCGCTGCCAGAGCGCTGAACAAACGCATAGAGATACCGGTGACACCAATCATGCCACTTCCCTGCAGCGTCAGCAATGCTACCTCACGGATGGATGATAGGCCCTTCACCGTCTTTTGGGCATCACGATGTTCGTCAATCAGGGTACCCGGCGATGCGGGTTGAAAAGTATTTTTTACCCGGATGGGTATTTTCTTCTGAAGTGCCGGCAGTATGGTGGGCGGATAGATGACCTTGGCCCCGAAGTGCGACAGCTCCATGGCCTCGGCATAGCTCAGGTGATCAATGCAATAGGCACGTTTGATCAAACGGGGATCAGCCGACATAAAACCATCCACGTCAGTCCATATTTCCAGCTGCCCGGCACCCACACCGGCTGCCAGCAAAGCGGCTGAATAATCAGAGCCCCCACGTCCCAGGGTGGTGGTCTCTCCCTGCTCGTTACCGGCAATAAAACCCGGGAATACATTCACATGCCCTAATGAAAAGCGCAGTTCACCAAGGGCCTGGAGCGTATTGGTCAGCTGCACCTGATGCCCCCGCCCGTTGGCCTCCGTGCTAATGAAACGGCGACTATCGAACAGTTGGGCATTGCCCAGGCGTGCACTCAGTAGCAAGGCAGAGATTCTTTCGCCCGTAGCTACTATCGTATCATAACTCTTGGTGCTCAGTTCGCGGGTGAGACTCACCCCTTTCAGCACCTGCGTCAGCTCTTGCCAGATACCCTCATAGTCTTTTGTAACAGCCATCTGTTGCACAGGTGTCAGTAGCGACTTTATTAATTGTCGGTGAGTGTTGTCCAACTCATCTAGCAAAGTCTCGTAGGGATCACCCACTTTTGCCAGTTGAGCCGCCTTGGTTAGACGATCGGTCACACCACTTACCGCCGATACCACAACAATTAGCGGCGTGGATGCTGCCGTCTGCTCAATGATGCGCTGTACTTTTCGGATGCTTGCGTCACTTCCCATGGAAGTACCGCCAAATTTTAACACCTTCATATTGTTAGTTTTAGTTACTGGCTTGTAATGTATTTATAAACAGGACACCCGTTTCTGCCCAGTGGCACTACAGCAGCCATAGATATTGTAAAGAGAATGATATATACGACCCGCCCCCTAAGGGGTGATAAAAATGGTGTGGATAATCATATAGTAGTACAGATCCATTATATTGCGGTCGTAAATTGATTAATTCATAACAAAAATAGGGATATATAATTTAATTCAAAATTATATATCCCTATTTTTTAATAAATTATCACCACCCTAAATCACAGAGCCTTGTAGAATAAGGTACAGCAACATGATTTCATCACCCCTCGGCAGCGGTATCCGTTTTTAAGGCATGTAGCTCGGAGGGTTTGAAGATGCCACGATCCGTGATAAAGGCCGTAATATATTGGGAAGAAGTTACATCAAAGGCAGGATTCAATCCCCGGCATCCCGGTGCTGCCATGCGTATCTTTCGCATCACCCCCTCCTCGTCGGGACCTTCGTGATAAAGTAGTTCTTCATCCGCACGTTCTTCAATGGGAATGGATGCACCACTATCGGCATTAAAATCAAAGGTGCTAAAGGGCGCCGCCACATAAAAGGGAAGTCCGAATTCTTTGGCCAGGATGGCCTTTTCCAGTGTGCCAATTTTATTGGCCACATCGCCATTGGCTGCAATGCGGTCGGCTCCGGTAATTACCAGGTCCACCTCACCCCTTGCCATATAGAATGCCGCCGCATTGTCGGCAATAATTTTATGTGCTATGCCATTATGAAACAGCTCATAGGCCGTCAGGCGTGCCCCCTGTCCCCGTGGACGCGTCTCATCCACATAAACAAAAGGGCTTTTGCCCGCCTGCTTGGCTGTATAAACCGGCGACAAGGCAGATCCATAATCCACAAAGGCCAGCCAGCCGGCATTGCAATGAGTAAGCACCCTTGCATCATCCGGCAAGAGGGTATTTCCGTACTCCCCAATGCTTTGACACATTCGCGCATCCGCATCGGCCCAATCCTGTGCCGCCTTGCCAGCCTGCTGCACTGACTCTAGGCCCGCCATATATACTTTTTGAGTGGCATGGAATAAATTTACTGCGGTGGGCCGGGTGGCTTCTATCAGCAGTCGTGCCTTAGTGATCGCCCCCTCATCCTTCAGTGAGACAAAGGCCTGGGCCATGGCAAAGCCCGCCGTAGCACCAATGGCACCGGCACCCCGTACCGCCATATGGGCAATGGCAGCAGCTGTCTCCCGGTAATCCTTACAATGCAGTATCTCCAGCTGAAAGGGTAGTTTGCGTTGGTCGATCAGGCTCACCACATTGCTCTGCCGATCGTACCACACCGTGCGGTAATGTTGATTATGAATAAGCATATTCTTTGATTTTTGAATTTATTGGAAACCAACAGCAAGATAAGCAATCTCAGCAGAAAGCCTCCGAATTTCAAAAAACCGATTGGCAGTTTGAGAAAGCTAAGCCTCCTTCGACTCATTAACAGCGGAACCCGTAAGTCGCACAGCACGTAATTTTCAGCCTCCATGCTTTACTTTGGATCGCATTTTTTGTAAATTAAATTCAAAATTATCCACCACAAAATAATCGGTATGAGACGAATCGACGAAACAACCCCCTGCACAGCGGATGCACAAAGGATCGATGTAAAATTCCAATCCCCTGGTGTACAGATTTCGCGTTACAAGCTGATCTTGCGATATTTTATTTTTGCCTTGCTTTTGGTGGTGCTTAGCGCCTGTGAGACTAAACCCAAGGTCGGTTTTCTGATGGACAGCCTGGATATAGAGCGCTGGAACAAAGACAAAGCCCTATTTGAGCAAAAGGTGGATGAGCTGGGCGGCATTCCCCTGGTGGAAGTTGCCGGTTCGAATGCCGATAAGCAGCTTGAGCAGGCCCGAAAACTCCTGGAAGATGGGGTGGATGTATTGGTGGTGGTACCCGTGGATCTTGAAAGAGCCGGTGAGATTGTTAAGCTGGCTCATCAACATTATGTACCGGTAATATCTTACGACCGCCTGATAAAAAACTGTAATCTTGATTATTATGTCTCTACCGATAACATCAATATCGGTGAGCTGCAAGCCAACTATCTAACGAAGATCAGTCCCCAGGGTAATTATGTACTTATTAGTGGCCCCACTTCCGACTACAACGCTTACCTGCTGCGCCTGGGTTGGATGAATGTGTTGCAACCCCTTATTGACAGAGGAGACATTCAGGTAGTGGTGGATGAGTTTAGTAATTACTGGCTGCCCGATGAAGCCTATCGCATCCTCAGCACTTATCTGGGGGCCAACAATTCGGTGGATGCGATTATCTGTGGTAATGATGCGCTGGCCTCGGGCGCCATTGAAGCCCTCAAGGAGCATAACAAGGCCGGCAAGGTGCTGTTGGCAGGTCAGGATGCTGATATACAAGCAGTACGTAACATTGTAGCGGGTAACCAAACTATCACCATCTATAAGCCCATTGAATCGCTTGCCCTAGCCGCTGCCAATGCCGCCATTAAAATTGCCGATGGGGAAGCGCCATCCAATATGGATATCACTGTAAACAACGGCAAACGCCTGGTGCCGGCCATACTATTACAGGCCAGTGTGGTGAACAGCCAGAATATCAAGATGACTGTCATTCAGGAAGGTTATCTTGGTGAACAGGATATCTTTGATTAAAATATTAATATTTCCCCTTTGCAAGTAAGCCATTTATCCCACCAGGTAGGTGGCTTTTTTGTTGAATCCGTTGTGTCATTAGCCACAAGGGCTGCGGAAGGCTTCGAGCAAAACGAATTAATGCAGCACAAGATTCACTGATAATCGGGCTGAAAAAAGTGACCAAGCCAATGCCACTGAAGTGAATTGGCTGTGCCAGACGTTTGTGCATTATTGTTAGATGCTTTGTTAAAGAGACGATAACTTTTTTTTCCAAAACAGTCTCGGTTGTCTGCCCTTCCTCAAGATGGGTGACATGATAAGCCGGATCGAAGAAAAGGTACATAAACCATTCAGCCAGCACATCCAGAAAACGATAATAGTCATTTGCCATAGCTTAAGTTTTTCAGTGTTCGCCATTTAGCTAATTGTTCTCTCTTGGGTAGGAGAACAAAAAGAATTTATGCAAATATCTGTTCATTTTCAATTGCTTAGTAACTTATTAAGTAGTATTTTCGCCTTGCTTAAGTATAAGTTTTGCATAATTAACTTAAGCATCTGCTTAAGTTATTACTTAATTTTTGTAGATTTGCTTAATTAAGTGACCAACATGAATAGCCCCTTGAAAATAGCGTCTCACAATCATCCCGCTGCTTTTTTATTAGAGCAGTGGCAGCTATTTTTGAATGGACTTGACCGGGTTATCCTATTTTACAGAATAAACAATGTTGAGCCCGGTTATGAAGCCATGGAATGGAACCGTCAGCTGCAGCAGGCCATGGTGCCCATGACTGTGGGTGAAGAACTTGCTGCCCGGCTCGATGAGATCATTGCCGAGCGCAAGCCACACCAGTGGTTACGTCCTGAGCACCTTCCGTTTGTGCAGCAAGCCACCCTTAGCATTGCCCAACTCGATCTCTTTTCTGAGTCACAATACCTTGTGCTACTGGTAAAGAGTCAGGTTAGCCACCTGGCCATCTTGTCCTATTTATTTTTTCGCAATGACTGCAGCAACTTTGGCATTAGTGACGGACGCAGTCAACTCGAAACCAGCCACAAAGCCATTATCGGAAAAATGGCCAGTCAGTTTGCCAGCATCAGTCTTAATACTTTTGAGCGCAATACTACCGCTGAAAAAACCTTTCGGGAACAAACCCGTGAATTATTGAGCGCCAGACAGATGGTAACACAGAACTCACAAAACGAGTTCACAGATTGGAAAAGCCAATGGTTAGACTCATACTTGAATAAACAAAGCGAAAGAGACGGTGTTAATTATGTTATATCTAAAAACACCCAAGCGAAAATACTGAATTCACCCGGCAGCTACCGGCAAATTGAGCAAGCCCTTGATAAAGCAGTAGATTACATCTGTAAACTATTCCCGGCTACCCCGGGTGATACCATTTCACTCGATGAAGCCTATTTAATATTACCCAGCGATACAAGCCAGTCATCAGACCACACGACAGCAAATCAGCAGCCGCAGACACGTCAAAGCAAGACCATGCAACTGCTGGACCGTTTGGAGAATGCTGCCAATGCCCTACAGCAGAGGGGGCAAGCCATAACCAGTGCCGATGTGGGGGCCGCCATGGCCAAACCCATCAGTGCACCGGCTATATCTGATGCCTTGCGCAAGAATAAAATACGCATCCTACAATTGCTGGAGCAATACCCACAGCGCTGGACTACCATTCGCCAGAGTTTTAAGCCCATCATCAACCTGAGTGTTAAAAGGGACGACTATCTGAGTGCCAGTGGGTAGAATCCCTACACTATCCCCTTTGTTAAGGCTTTTAAGTAGACGAATGCATATAATTGAGCTCGCTATAGGCATATAGTGAAGTCAGAACAGTATCCAAACATTTTTCAGGCCGCCTAACCACTCTATCCTAGGAGATGGGCATATGCTCTGCCTTTCAGCAGTAAATTCTGCTAGATTACAATTGTCAAATAGTGATGAGTACAAATGTGAAATCCCAAAGCGCATAGGCACACTACATGTGTAAATTGATGCAAATTTCATTATTTACATATGTCGCAAACAGATTTCTAGAGATGCTACGTAGCGATATTACAAATGTAACTCACAAAAAAAAGCCCGCCTTAAGGCGAGCCATTTCTATCATTACAAGTAAGTAAGCGCTAAGTTATAATTCTAAAGCCCCCACCAAGTCCGTAATCTTTTCCACGCCCTGCTCAGCGCAGTAGTTTTCCAAACCGTCCACAATCTTTGCGGTCACACAGGGATCAATAAAGTTAGCCGTACCCACCTGAATGGCCGAAGCACCCGCCAGCATAAACTCAATGGCATCAGTGGCTGTCATAATACCACCCATGCCTACTACCGGCACCTTCACAGCCTGGGCTACCTGCCACACCATGCGCAAGGCCACAGGCTTCACGGCAGCTCCGGATAAACCCCCGGTAACCGTTGATAATAAAGGGCGCCGTGATTTCGCATCAATGGCCATGCCCAGCAAGGTATTAATCAGGGAAATAGAGTCGGCACCCGCCCCTTCAACAGCCGCGCCAATCTCGGCGATATTAGTAACATTGGGCGATAACTTCACCATCAGATGCTTCTTATACACCTTACGCACCGCCTCCACAACAGCCATGGCAGAAGGGCAGCTGGTACCAAAGGCCATGCCCCCTTCTTTCACGTTAGGGCATGAGATGTTCAGCTCAATGCCGGGTATCTTGTCCAGTTCATTAACTACCTCAGCCGTCTGCACATAGTCCTCAATGGTAGAGCCCGACACATTAACCAGCATATTGGTCTGATAATCTTTGATGCGCGGATAAATATGCTCGGCAAAATACCGTACCCCTTTATTTTGCAGTCCCACTGCATTAAGCATCCCCCGCGGCGTCTCAGCCATGCGCGGGTAGGCATTGCCCTCGCGGTGTTCCAGGGTGGTTCCCTTCACCAGCACGCCCCCCAGGCGGCTGATATCAAAAAAATCCATAAACTCCTCGCCGTAGCCAAAAGTACCCGAGGCCGTCATCACCGGATTCTTCAGCTGCAATCCGTTTAAATCTATTGTTAAGTCTACCATTTTAAATAAGTTGAATCAAAAACGGGTCCATCAGTACAAGTGCATTTGTGTCCGTCCCGGGTATCAGCCACACAACATAAACAAGCTCCAAAGCCACAGGCCATCTGGTTTTCGAGCGATACCTGACAGGCAATGCCATGCTTGGCAGCATATTTGGCCAACACTTTCATCATGGGCTCAGGACCACAGGTATATATCTGATCAATCTCCGGTGTATCAGTTCGCATCACAGGGTGATGAATAACAAAACCTTTGGTGCCCTCCGAGCCATCCTCGGTAGTAGTGAACACCTCGCCCAGACTGCGAAAGGCCTCCATTGCGATCAATCCATCTTTACTACGGGCTCCCAATAAAAAACGAGGCGCAATGCCTTGTTCCTTCAGGTACCTACCCAATAATAAGAGGGGCGCAATACCACAGCCGCCACCTACCAGCAGCACACGCTTGCCCTTCGGCAAGGAAAAGGAGTTACCCAGAGGATATACCAGGTTACAGGTATCACCCGCCTGCAGCTGGCCCATCCGGCGCGTTCCTTCGCCCACCTCCTGCACCAGCAACTTCATAGTATTGGTCTTTTCATCCACATCGTGAATAGAAATAGGACGTCGCAGAAAGGTATGTGGTGCATTATCCACCCGCACCTCCACAAACTGACCGGGCAACATCGCCGGTAAACGCCCCGGGTGTTGCAGGGTAAGAATGACATACTCGTGGTTTAAGCGTTCGTTATGAACGACCTTAAAATCGTCGATGTATTTCTTCATGTAGCTTATAAACAATTAATTGTGAATAGTCACAAACCGCGATTTACACTTGTAAACGGCTTAAAATTGCACAAAGATACCAAAACAAATTAAGAAATAGCGCCTATTGCCCCTTTGATTTTAACGACAGAAGAAGCAAACCGCGCCTTAAAAATACAACTCAGGGGCTAAGCTCATGGTGTCTCCGGACGGAATTCAGAAAAGCTTCGGTCATCATAAAACACAATAATGCGCTCAATGCGTTTACCTTCTGCCTTTGGCAAGGGAGGTAGAACCGGCTGCTGCGGCTTAGACAGGGTCTCATAAACCGGTTCAGGCTCTTCTTTCAGTGCTTTTTTGGGCATTTTAAAGCTGGTAGCGGGACGTTCCTGCTCCATGGATAAATGCAACTGACGATCCTTTACAGCGGCCGCCGCTTCAGCACGCAACATCTCACCCTGCCCCGTAATCAACCAATCGCCACTGATATGTGGAAAACGAGCCATTAATTTGGACAGAAAATCCACACTGGGCTTATTGCGACCTGCTAAAATATGCGATACGCCTGAACGCTGCACACCTATGGCATCAGCAAACTGTGAAGGCGTCATCCCCTCGTGTTTTAATAGCGCTTGAATACGTGATTTCATCTGTTTACATCTTTAAATCAGTTGTTTTAGGCTAAGTAAAGAAAACTCCCCGTCAAACAATACACTTGTAAACTTAACACTCACTACAAATGTATTTAATAAATCAAATTTTCCTTCCGTCTTCCTTCACTTCCTTGCGGTACAAATGTAAACAAACTTTTTATAGTAACAAATGTATCGGCTGAAAATATCGGATATAAACACCAAGCCACTTCCTCAAGGTCAACATGCACCTATTCACCATCCACTATGCATTGGGCCCCATAAAGCACTACTCGTAATGAGTCTTTATAAGCAACTGCCGCGCAATACGGTAGGCATATTACAAGACTAAACACTCCAGAGCTTAATTAGGGTTTAGAGGACTATGGGGGTACTGTGACCGCATCTGTAAACAGCTGATAAGCATAGCTTTAATAATTATTGCATTTTTACTTGAAGTAAATCTAGTTAAATACTGGTATACAAGCATATATAACTGCATAGTACTTGTTTTTTGACCACTATGTATAATTATACGCTCTAATCCTGTGTGTGATTGATATTAAACTTTATATAAAAGCTTTAACGTGCTGGTTTAATGGTGTATATGCAGTGGAACACTTGCTAATGCATAAGTTCTGGGCGTATTTACCTTTGTCAACTAACAAGGCAAGTAATTTGGATCGAATGGTTAATTCTCGATGTAATATTGTAAACAAAAAATAGAGGTGTTATGATTATGTTATTGTTTACAACTGTAAATGTGGCATTGGTCCCCTTTTTTCTTTTCCTAATGTAGAAATGTAAATCTGCATGTTCGATTACATCTGTCACCAACTACCCTACCCTTTCTAAAATTTACAAATGTTCAAACTTCTATAGCTAGCAGCTATATATTATCAATAGCGCAGTAAAAAGCAGGGCTATCCCTTGAGCATACCTGTGATTTAGAAATTTGTCCCTCTGCTGAAGGTAATTGCCGACTTTGCTCAGAATATACCTAATATCATGCCTTTTTTTCTAGCGTATCCTCAGGGACTTAATTATTGTTAATAAAAAAAAGGATGACCCCAAGGCCATCCTTTTTTATCATGCATCTTTAAAATTATTTAAAAACCTTCTTCAGGCCGGTTACCCATTGCTCGATGCGTTCATTGCTCAGCGCTGCCTGATTTTCGATATCCAGTGCCAGGCCCACAAACTCATCACCACGCTGTGCCTTACTTCCTTCAAAGTGATAACCCTCAGTGGAAGTAAAACCTACTATTTTTCCACCATGCTCCTCCAGGAACTCAGCCATCAGCCCCAGGCCATCCACAAAATTCTCGGGATAGCCCTTCTGATCGCCCCCACCAAAAAGGGCAAACTGTTTTCCACTCAGATCCTCATCTTCAATGGAAGGCAGGAACTCGTCCCAGTAGGAAGGCAGCTCTCCGTCGAACCAGGTGGGTACTGCCAGAATATAATTGCTATACTTCATAAAATCCTTGCCGGTAGCAACATCCACATCCACCGACTCCACCTGGTCGCCCAGCCCCTTAGCAATTTTCTTCACCTGCTGAGCTGTTTTCACCGAGCGGAAACTATAAAAAATACCTATTTTCTTCATGATTCCTTTTTTTTAGTAAGCCAATAAGTCCTTCGCCGCCTTAATAATACGCTCATTATCGGGCAGTACAGCCGCCTCCAGCGCACGGTTAAAGCCCACCGGCGTAAAAGTGGAACCCACCCGTTTTACCGGAGCATCCAGGTATTCGAAGGCATCGGCCATCACCTGAGCCACCAGCTCACCACCAAAACCACCAAACACCTTATCCTCATGTACCACCAACGCCCGTGATGTTTTACGAACTGAAGTGATAATGGCCTCCGTATCCAGCGGAATCAGCGAGCGCAGATCGAGCACCTCAATATCACCCAATCCCTGCTGGGCCAGCTGCTCGGCCACCTCCACACACATGTGGGTAGTGTTACCGTAAGTGATGATGGTCAGATCCTTACCCGTGCGTCGTACGCGCGCCTTGCCAAATGGCACTTCATAATCATCGGGTATGGGCGTAGCCGCCTTGGGCGCATTATACAAGGCCTTGGGCTCCAGCAATACCGTCATCCCCTCGGAACGCATGCTGGTACGCAGCAATCCTGCCGCATCATCGGCATAAGACGGATACACAATGCGCACACCCGGAAAAGTAGCCAGGGCACCTTCGATGGTCTGGCTATGGTAAAGACCACCGCCGATATAACCTCCTGATGCCAGGCGCACCGTTATATTGGGCGAAAACTGCCCCTTGGTACGCCAATACTCATGGGTGGTCTCCACAAACTGCTCCATGGCCGGCCAGAAATAATCGGCAAACTCTGCACCTTCCACTACCACACGGATATCTTTGTTATAGCGCACCATACCGTTGGCCGTACCCATGATAAAATCCTCGGCGATGGGCGCGTTGAACACCCGCTTCTTGCCAAATTCCTGCTGCATGCCTTTCGATACGTTAAAGATGCCCCCCTTATCCTTATTGGCAATGTCCTGCCCCCAAAGATAGGTATGGGGATTATGACGAAACTCCGCCTTCAGCGTCTCGTTGAGTCCCTGAATCAGTTTCTTGGGCTCTCCCTGTTCCTGGTGCACACCCTCCGGATATTTGTTGGCCGTATAAGGTTCGGGCAGCACAAAATCGTGAATCGACTCAGGGGTGGGATGCGGTGCCGCCATGCCCTTGCGATGCGCTAGTTTCACCTCGGCCGCCACCGCCTCTTCAATCTCCTTCAGCTCCGCCTCGCTGGCTCGCTCATAGCGCAGCAGCAAACGACGGTATTTGGCCAGGGGATCATACTCCTTTACGTAACCCAACTCATTATCATCGCGATAGAGCTCGTGACGATCCGAGTTACTGTGGGAATGAATCCGCACACAATTGGCCTGCACAATCACCGGCTTCTGGTTTTCTTCGGACCATCGCACCGCTTCCAACATGGTATTCATGGCATCAAACACATCCTTACCATTGCAATACATCACACGCAGGTTCTTGAAGGCCTCGAAGTTTTTACCCACCTTGCGGTTGGCCGTTTGGTCTTTTTTGGGCACCGAAATACCATAACCATTGTCCTGAAAAACAAAAACCACAGGCAGCTGCTCCTTAGAAGCGCCATTAATGGCTTCATAAACATAACCTTCCGACACGGATGACTCGCCCTGAGAGCTGATGGCCACCCCTTTGGCCTCATAGGTCTTAATGGCACGGGCAACCCCCACAGCATGCAAAGTGTGATTACCAGTACACGATGAAACATTATGTATGTTCCAGGCCGGCTTGGCAAAGTGGTTGGACATATGACGTCCACCGCCTGCCACATCGGCATCTTTGGAAATCCCATTGTAGATGATCTCTTCGGCCGTCAGACCCGCCGAAATATTAGTTACCAAATCGCGGTAATAAGGAAACAGATGATCTTTACTGCGGTCAAACACCTGACCAATGGCCAGTTGAATACCATCATGACCTGCTGCCGGCGCATGGTAAGACCAGCCAATGGCCTGTTTCAGGTAATTGGGCGCTTTCTCATCCAGCGTACGTCCTAAAAACAAAAGGCGGTACCACTTCAACAGGGTTTCCTTGTCGGTTTTCTTGATGGAATGTATCTTAGGAATATCACTCATGTTAACAATATTTTATTCAAGGTTATAATAAGGAAGGTGCCTATAAACGCACCTCCATACTGTGAATCTTTTCTAACACTATATATCACGATCCAGCTCGAAGGCCTCCAGATAATCGCCAATGCGGCGCAGGAAAGCACCCCCCAGGGCTCCGTCTACAATGCGGTGATCGTAAGATAAGGACAGAAACATTTTGTGGCGGATACCAATCACATCCCCTGCCGGTGTTTCAATCACGGCCGGCTTTTTCTCGATAGCCCCCGTCGCCAGGATGGCCACCTGAGGCTGATTGATAATGGGAGTTCCGATGATGTTCTGGAAGGATCCGAAGTTGGTGATGGTAAAGGTACCGCCCTGAATATCATCGGGTGCCAGCTTATTGGCACGGGCATCCTGTGCCAGACGGTTTACCTCCCCGGTAAGACCCACCAGATTTTTCTGATCGGCCTGCTTGATCACCGGCACGATGAGATCGCCCGATGGTAGCGAAACGGCCATGCCCACATTAACCGACTTACGCAGGATAATATTATCGCCATCCACCGAAGCATTCACCCCCGGGAAATCGCGCAATGCCTTGGCCACCGCCTCGGTGATGATGGGCATGTAGGTTATCTTCTCGCCATATTTCTTCATAAAGGCATCCTTCATCCGGGTGCGCCACAGCACCATATTGGTCACATCGGCCTCCACCACGCTGGTTACATGGGGCGACACCTGCTTTGACATCACCATGTGATCGGCAATGAGCTTACGCATGCGCCCCATGGCCACAATTTCATCGTTGGCCGATACCGAAACATGCACCTTATGAGCTTTCTCGGGAGCCGGCGCCGATGGTGCCGCGCTCGTGGGTGCTTCGGCTGGCTTCTGATGGTTGCGATTGGCCAGATAATTCTGCATATCTGTCTTGGTTACACGACCCTCCTTGCCCGTGCCCGGTATTTGCTCCAGCTCGCGGGCATCAATGCCTTCGGCCTTGGCCATATTACGCACCAGGGGTGAGTAAAAACGATCGGAGGAAAGCAGCGACTCATCCGTAGACTCACTGTCCTGTGGAGCTTGTGTTGGCCTGTCCGTTTTTGTCTCCTGAACAGCTTCTTCAGCTTCCGGTGCCTCTTCTGTATCTTCGGCACCTTCCAGCAGAATGACAGCCACCGGCAACCCCACCGCCACCACGTCATCCACCTGGTATTTTATCGATTTCACCGTGCCCGCCACGGGCGATGGTATCTCAGAATCAACTTTATCGGTGGCTATCTCCAATAAGACATCGTCCTCCTGAACCTTGTCTCCCTCAGAAACAAACCATTTTGTAATTGTTGCCTCTTCTACGCTCTCGCCCATTTTCGGCATTAAAATTTCAAATGTTGACATATTCTTATGTTTATTAATTCTAGAAAATTTCTGCTAAGTGTTATTTAAACAAAATCTAAATACCGTTTTTAAAACAAACATTTTCATCAAAATGTTTTGCCCCAAATTGTCATCTCCAGATAACAAAACTATACTGCTAAACAAGCATATTTAAGATTTGTTTATCCGATTATCGCAAATCGCCTTTGGATTCAAACATCCAGTCTGTTAGTAATAGCTAAAGTGTTAAATATCAAATACTAGCGCTTTTATCTGGTAAATGTAACTTGCCATCAATCATGTTTTTATCTTTGGTCAAATCAGTGCTTTTCTCTTAATTTGCAAGGCCTTTTGAAAAGGCTTTATGTTTCATAACATACAACAACACATTCATGAGAACAATACCAAAAACCGCTTTACTGAGCTTCTGTGCCCTGGGACTGTCCCTTGGTGCTTGTCAGCAAAGCACCAAGACCAAAGAGCTGATCAAACCCGTATTCTCGGCCGATGACATGGATCTAAGTGTAGATCCCGGCACCAATTTTTATCAGTACGCCAATGGCGGATGGATGAAGCAGCACCCCCTGCCCGATGACAAGAGCCGCTTTGGCAGCTTCGATCTGCTGGCTGAGCAGAGCAAGGAAAAGGTAAAAAGCATTGTGGAAAAAGCCGCGGCTAAAAAAGGTGCTAGCGGTTCGTTAAGCCAAAAGATAGGTGATTTTTATAGTGCCGGCATGGATACCGCCGCCATTAACGCCGCTGGCCATCAGCCCATACAAGCCCTGCTGAATCAGATAAACAGCATTGAAAGTAAGGCGGCTGTCGTGGCCATGATCAGCCAACTGCAAAGGCAACAGATGGCCCCTCTGTTTTATTTTTACGCCACGGCCGATCAGAAAAACAGTGGCATGACCATTGCCGGCATCTACCAGGGAGGACTGGGCATGCCCGATCGCGATTATTACCTGGAGAACGATGAAATATCGGCCGGGCTACGCAAAGCCTATACGGACTACCTGACCAGCTTATTTGAGCTGAGCGGTAGCCCCAGTGAGGCAGCAACAGCCAGCGCAGCATGCGTGATGGCCTTTGAAACAGCACTTGCAGAGGCTTCTAACACGCGCCTTGAGAACCGGGATCCCCACGCTACCTATAATAAAATGAATGTGCAAGGTTTACAAGGCCTAGCGCCTTCCTTTCCCTGGATAGACTTCCTGAGCGGCATTGATATGGCTGCTCCAGAGGCTATTAACGTCAGCCAGCCTCGCTTTATCAAAGCGGTGGCTCGTATGTTTGAGCAGGAAGAGGTGAACACCTGGAAGCAGGTATTACGTGCTGCTGTACTGCGCAACACAGCGCCTTACCTGAGTGATGATTTTGTGAAGGCCAACTTTACCTTTTACGGAGCCGCCCTATCGGGACAAAAAGCCATGGCACCGCGCTGGAAAAAAGTGCTGGACAGCACCAATGATGCACTGGGTGAAGCCGTGGGGCAGCTCTTTGTGGCTGAGTACTTCCCTCCGGCTGCCAAACAGCGCATGGACAGCCTGGTGGAGAATCTGCGTATTGCCTTTGGTCAGCGCATAGATCAGCTCGAATGGATGGGAGCCGAAACGAAGCAGGCCGCTCACGAGAAACTGGCAGCCATACGTGTTAAGATTGGTTACCCTAATAAATGGCGCGACTACAGTAAGCTGAACATCAGCACCGATTCCTACCTGGGTAACATCATGGCCAGTAATCGCTTTGATTTTGCCTATGAGATGTCGAAGATTGGTAAGCCGGTGGATAAGGAAGCCTGGCATATGAACCCGCAAACAGTCAATGCCTACTATAGTCCGGTGGGTAACGAAATTGTATTTCCTGCTGCCATTCTGCAGCCTCCCTTCTTCTACCTGGATGGCGATGATGCCGTTAACTACGGTGCCATCGGTGTGGTGATCGGACATGAGATGACCCATGGATTTGATGATAAGGGACGCCTCTATGGGAAAGACGGTAACCTGCAGAGTTGGTGGAGCGAGGAAGATGCTGCCCGTTTCAATGCCCGCACGCAGGTGTTGGTCGATCAGTTTAACCACATTGAAGTGCTGCCAGGCACCCATGCCGATGGTGCCCTTTCATTAGGCGAAAATATTGCCGATCTGGGGGGACTCACCATCTCTTACCAGGCCTATCATAACGCCATCGCCAACCAGGAAGCAATTGCCGATATTGATGGTTTCACGCACGAACAACGTTTCTTTCTGGGCTACTCACGCGTGTGGGCACAAAACATACGTGATAAGGAAATACTGCGTCGCACCAAAACGGATGTGCACTCCCTGGGCATTAACCGGGTGAACGGCCCCCTGCCCAACCTGCAAGCCTTTTACGATGCTTTTAACCTGGAAAAGAGTGCTGCCCTTTATATCGCTCCCAAAGACAGGGCCAGCATCTGGTAAAATAGTACACTTACAAAAGAAGCGTGCCCTACGGGTGCGCTTTTTTTGATGTTGCCCGTATCCATAAAAAATCACATTTTTTTGTAGCTTGAGGATCCTGCTTAGCATTTGAATCATTGGCAATTGCTTGCTACCACTAAAAAACAGTTGAATTTTTTCGCACTTATTATTTGCTCAAGTCCGGGAAATACGCTTCTTTTGCATCGCAATTGAGAACAAGGGTTCACAAGCAAGCAAAAAATCTTGGTTCTGTAGCTTAATTGGATAGAGCACTGCGTTACGGCCGCAGAGGTTGGGGGTTCGAGTCCCTCCAGGATCACAAAGCCTGTAAGTTTCTAACTTACAGGCTTTTTCTTTGGTGTAAAACGTACAGATCCGCTTCATGGTCTCAGCATATCTTTATGCATAATAGAATTTTAAGATCCCAAAACCAACGATAGCAAGGCTTGGCAGCTTTACAAGCCGAAAAGGGATGAATAAATGGGAACAACGACTTCTCGCATGAATGCAGAGGGTTCCTGCGGAATCGGTTTTAACCCCGGAGAGCTTACCTATTTATAGCCAAGGGGGCAATCCATGGATTTAGCTAACACCCTACACCACCCCGGAGCGTGTTGAAAATAAAAGAACATAAAATTTCACGAATTGGACAAATTAAATTGCCTCCGCAATTTTTAAAACATGAAGCGGTTATTCAACTACGCTGCAGTCGTCTTTGGTGATCGATGATACTTTCCTACCCTATGTTTCGCGCAAGCCAATTCATATTCAATTCAGCTGTAATCATTTACAACTGTGCTAAACCCATAAATGGCTTTAAACCTAATTTAGACTTCCTCCTACTCTTACTAATCACGGATGATAAGTTTTCAGATAAAACTTAACAGTACATAAGATATAAGACAAGGTAGTCAAACTGGAACATTCCTTAAGCAGCTGCAGGCAGTTTATACCGATTGCTCAATGACTTTTGCCTAAATTCACCAGCGTCCTTAACGCGCAATCATGAGTACTCCGAAATTACACCCAGTGCTAATGTTTTAGTAAAAATAGTATGCCTATGCTGTGTGTCCCCTGTTAGCTGATGACCTTGAAAAATATGATGCTATATTTAAGGCTTAAGGTCAACACCTTATCCTCTGAACCTCCCACAACTAGCGAAATTACTTACATTTTAGGCAACTTTTTATTTGCATTTATAACACAAAAAGCCTTTCTTTGCACCGCAATTGAGAACAAGGGTTAGCAACAAGCAACAAAAGAATGGTTCTGTAGCTTAATTGGATAGAGCACTGCGTTACGGCCGCAGAGGTTGGGGGTTCGAGTCCCTCCAGGATCACTTTCAAAACCTGCTAATCTGATGATTGGCAGGGTTTCCTTTTTTAAAAAATACTCCATTGCGATCAAGGATCTCAGGTCCAAAATTTAGCACCTACACCAACCCCGGAGTGGGGCGAATTTAATAGAATACCACAGACTGAGTTGCTTATTATTATCTTAAAGGAGTAGGATTCAGAATCGCATTTCTAATTTTAATAGGCAGTCAAGCTGCGATCCTTCAATGCTTCAATGTATATCACACCTTACCAATTCACCAATGGCTCAGTTAACCAATTCAACCTTTCAACCCTAAACTCTTCAACCAATTGGCCACTCCCCCATTTTTTTACTTCAACCCCCTCAACTAATAAACATCCAATCTGTTTTAAATCAATTACCTAGATTGCCAATCGAGACCTTTACACCTGACGCCAAAAACCATATTGATGTCCTTAAACAGTCGGCAAAAAAATTATTAACTTTCTTTCATGCACCCTCTCAAGCAATGGAAAAGTTGCCTATATTGCGCCGCTTTAATCCACTGTGAGGCGAGCCGCTTAATTGCTTAAAAATTAGACTACTTAAATGAAGGATCGTAAGATTATTGTTGGCTGTGAGGAATGGTGTAATTTCCCCCAGCTGAATATCCCGGGCATAAAAGCTCGTGTTGATTCGGGTGCCAAGACCTCGGCGCTGCACGCCGTTAATATCAGCCCTTTTCAGAAAAATGACCAGCAGTGGATCAGTTTCGACGTGCATCCGCTGCAAAAGGATGGCCGCACCACCATACATTGCGAGGCACCCCTGCAGGATAAACGGCAGGTGAAGAGTAGCAGTGGTAATATTGAAGTGCGTTATGTTATTAAAGCCCTGCTAAGCGTGGGGCACGAGTCGTGGGAGATTGAAGTAACCCTTACCAACCGCGACTCCATGGGTTACCGCATGCTATTGGGGCGTCAGGCCATGTCGGGCAAGCTATTGGTGGATCCGGAGGCTTCTTTTGTGCTGGGCGAGCTCAGCAAGGAGAAGCTGCACGACTATTACCAGGCACACCTTACGCCAGCCACCGGCCTGAAGATTGGTGTGCTGGCCAGCAACCCCGATCTATACAGTAATCAGCGCATTATAGAAGCCGGACAGGAACGGGGACATGAGATGGAGTTTTTGAATATAAAAGACTGTTATATTAAGTTAGATGGCAGCAACCCCGAGATGCATTACCGGGGTGGACGCATACTGCGCGATTTCGACGCCATCATACCGCGCATACGTCCCAGTGCCACCTTTTATGGCTGTGCCCTAACGCGGCACTTCGAGGCCATGGGCGTTTACACCCTGAATACCGCCTCAGCCATCACGCAGTCGCGCGATAAGCTCTACGCTTTGCAGCTGCTGATTAACACTGGACTGCCCATCCCTACCACCGGCTTTGCCAACTCGCCCCTCGACACCAACGAATTGATACGCATGGTGGGCGGTGCTCCGCTGATTGTGAAGCTACTGGAGGGCACACAGGGAAAAGGTGTGGTACTGGCCGAGACCAAGAAAGCTGCCGAGAGTCTTATTAATGCCTTTAAAAGCCTTAGAGCCAATATACTGGTACAGGAGTTTATTAAGGAAGCCGACGGAAAAGATATTCGCTGTTTTGTGGTAAATGGAAAGGTGGTAGCCAGCATAATGCGCACAGCAGCACCCGGCGAGTTCAGGGCCAATATACACATGGGCGGTACGGCCTCCATCACCAAGATATCGGCCGCCGAACGACGCATTGCCATATTGGCGGCCAAAACGCTGAACCTGAAGGTAGCCGGGGTGGATATTATCCGCGGTAAGAACGGCCCCTTGCTGCTTGAGGTTAACTCATCGCCCGGACTGGAAGGTATTGAGGGAGCCTCCAACAAGGACATCGCCGCTAAGATGATAGAAGCCGTTGAGAAAGACCTGAAATACGTAAAATGCTAATTAGGCGTGGTTAAAATAAAATGGGTGCGCATTCAAATAATCCGCACCCATCGCTTCATATTTTTCACATCATTATTTCAGCCATGTAGCTACCAAATCTTTATTCTGAGCCACCCATTTTTTGGCACCGGCTTCCAGATCATTAGCATCTTCCATTACTACAAGTAAGTTCGACAACTGCGCTTCGCTAAGACTGAAGTTACTAAAGTACTTAGCGGCAAAAGGATCTTCTTCCTTAAAGCCTTTCCGGGCGTAGGTTTCAATATTCTGCGCCTCACCAAATATCCCTTTCGGATCATCCAGAAATTTAAGGTCGTAGCGGCCAAATTTCCAGTGAGGAGCCCAGCCGGTCACCACTACCCATTTATTGGCTTGGATGGCCTTTTGCAATTCGGCCAGCATGGCTACGCCTGATGCATTCATCTGTTCCAGCGATAAATCATAAGCCTCTATGGCTTCGTTGGTTTTAATGGTGATGCCCGCTCCTTTTTCTATGCCCACAATGCGATCATCGAATTTATCGGCGTGCTGATTTAATTCATCGACCGACGATATATTGACGTATTGAGGTACTACCAAACCAATTTTCGCATTGTCGAAGTTAACGCCCAGACTTTCTATTTCATCTTTAAATTTGGCCACCTTCTTTCCCTGGGAAACAGGCAGCCAAACGTCCATAAAAACATCGGTATCGCCATTGGCCATGGAGGCAAATATTAAGTCCAGCGCTGCTGTTTGCATCTTTACTTCATAGCCCTTTTGCGTTAATATTTCTTTGGTAATTGCAGTCATGGCAATACCCTCGGCCCAGCCATCCACATACGCGATGTTAATTTGTTTCTTTTGGTCTTCCTTTTTATTAGACATTTTACAGTTTGTAATAAGAAGTACCAATGTTAATAATAAGCTAACTCGTAACAACATAGATTAATTTTTAATGATTTTCTTTTTTATATGTGTTTTTGAACTTTTTGAAGGTACACAGGCTTCCACCCGCTATTATGAAAAATGGGCACGAACCTTTCGTTCCGCGCCCATCTTCTAATATTTTTCAAATATCTATTTCAGCCAGCTGGCTACCAGATCTTTATTTTGTGCCACCCATTCTTTGGCGCCCTTGGCCTGGTCTTCGTAGGCCACCATAAACATCAGCATCTGCCCCATCTGCTCATCGGTCAGCTTGAAATTGGCAAAATACTTCGCCGCAAAGGGGTCTTCTTCTTTAAAGCCTTTACGTGCAAAGGTCTCTACTGTTTCAGCCTGACCGTAAACACCTTTAGGATCTTCAAGGTATTTCAAGTCGTAACGTCCGAATATCCAGTGAGGTGCCCAGGCAGTTACGACCACCCATTTGTTGGCATCGATGGATTTTTTCAGCTCGGCCAACATGGCAATGCTTGATGAATTCATGTGCTCCAACTCAAGTCCATACTCTTCCACGGCTACATCGGTTTTGGCCGTGATACCGGCACCGCGCTCGATACCCACGATTTTACCATCAAACTGCTCGGCATTGGCATTCAGCTCCTCAATAGAATTGACATCCACATAAGCCGGTACCGCTAAGCCAATCTTGGCCTTGCGATAAGTAATGCCGATGCTCTCTATCTTATCCTTAAACTTAGCTACCTTGGCACCATGGGTTACCGGCAACCAGGTATCCATAAACACATCAGTATCTCCCATGGCCAGCGAGGCAAAAATAAGGTCAACTGCAGCTTTCTGTGTTTCCACCTCATAGCCATGCTCTTCCATAATCGCTTTGGTAATATAGGTCATGGCAACGCCTTCTGCCCATCCATCCACATAGCCGATGGTAAGTTGTTTCTTCTCTTCTTTTTTAGCGCCTGATTGGCAACTAATTAATAATACGGTGATGGCCATTAACAGGCTTATCCGTTTCATCATAATCTTTTTCTTTTTTTGGTTGACAGCCATATTAGGCCGCCTTAGGTTATAAAATTGACGTAAAAAAAGGGGTGCGATTGTTTTTCAACACCCCATATGATTCTTTATCATTATTAGTATACCATCATAACATGGCAACTAAGACAGGTAACTACTGTATCCAGCTGTTTACTAAATCCTGATTTTGGGCCACCCATTTTTTAGCACCCTCTTCCTTATCGGCAAAGTCATTAAGGAACATCAGTACCTTTCCCATTTGTGCATCATCGAGCTTAAAATTGGCAAAATATTTAGCAGCAAAAGGATCCTCTTCTTTGAATCCCTTACGGGCGTAGGTTTCAATACGCTCAGCTTCTCCATATACGCCTTTGGGATCATCGAGGAATTTCAGATCGTAACGACCGAATTTCCAGTGAGGTATCCATCCGGTTACCACCACCCATTTATTAGCATCGATGGCTTTCTTTAATTCTGATAACATGGCAATACCTGAAGAATTCATTTGTTCCAAGACCAGATTGTATTGCTCCACAGCCAAATCAGTTTTGGTGGTGATACCTGCGCCACGCTCAATACCAATAATCTGCCCATTAAACTTATCGGCATTGGCATTTAGCTCCTCGATAGAATTAATCGTCACGTAGGAAGGCACCACCAAGCCTATCTTAGCATTTGAAAAAGGCTGTCCGATACTCTCAATCTTACCCTCAAACTTAGCCACTTTAGTGCCGTGTGTCACCGGCAGCCACGTGTCCATAAACACATCGGTATCGCCATTGGACATGGAGGCAAAGATCAAATCCACCGCTGCTTTCTGGGTCTCTACAGCATATCCATTTTGTTCCAGAATCACCTTGGTAATGTTTGTCATGGCGACGCCCTCTGCCCATCCATCCACATAGCCGATGGTAATCGCTTTCTTATCATCAGACTTTTTTGCACCACCACAACTGAAAACCAGCAGAGCCAGCGCCATCAACAAACTGAATCTTAAACATTTCATAATTTATATATTTTTTATTTACGTTTAAAAATTTTCGATACCGAAAAATTCTTTTCCTTTTTTGCTTGTCCCAATGCTTGCGTAATACGATCGAGCACAATGGCCAGAATCACCACGGCCAGTCCACTCTCAAAGCCCAAACCGATATCCAGGTTATTAATCCCTTCCAGCACGCGTTCGCCCAAACCACCGGCTGCAATCATACCGGCAATCACCACCATGGACAGTGCCATCATAATGGTTTGGTTTACACCCGCCAATATGGTGTTAAGGGCCAGGGGCAGCTCCACCTTAAACAATATCTGTTTGTTGGTGGCACCAAAGGCACGGGCTGCCTCCTTCAGGTCGGCAGGCACCTGCTTGATACCCAGCGAAGTGAGACGCACAGCAGGGGGCATGGCAAAGATAACGGTAGCAAATGCACCGGGCAGCTTACCAATACTGAAAAATAACACGGCCGGTATCAGATACACAAAGGCCGGCATGGTTTGCATCAGGTCCAGTATGGGACGTATAATACGCTCTACCCGATCGTTTTTGGCTGCCCAGATACCCAATGGTAATGCCTGTATAAGGGCTATGACCGTTGAAAACAGAATCAGTGCCATGGACTCCATGGTTTCTTCCCAAAAGCCCATGAGAAAGATTAATCCCAGGCCAATAACGGTAAAGGCCGCTACGCCTCGTCCTGCCTTATACAGTGCCAGCAGGCCGATAAGGGCAATGATGATGTAAAAAGGCGTGCTGATTAACAGCCACTCAATACCTTCGATACTGGTGTTACCCACATTCTTTATCAGATCGAATAGTGGGGCAAAGTTTTCGGTTAGCCAATCTACGGCTAACTCAATGTATTCGCCTATGTTTATTATTTTTTCCATAACTATTGCTCCCTTGCTTGCTCTTTCAGTTCAACAATTTCCTCTTTATTAAAGCGCGTTGATTCGATTACCAACGAGGTTTGTGTCACCACACCCAACAGGCGTCCGTTGTTCTCATCCACCACGGCAATGGGCGATTTGGTATTGGTTATGAGCGGCAGCATCTCCTCCACGGTCACATCGGGATACACACTGGGACAAGTACGGGTGATAAAGTCAGATATGCTGGTGGCATTCTGCTTTTTGGCTTTTATAACCTCAGGCAGCCAGATAAATCCTTCAAAAACCTTATTTTTATTAATAACCGGCAGCACCTCAAAAGCCGACTCACGTATCTTACGCAGCACCGATTCGGGCCCGTCCTTTTCCAGAGTCACAATTTTGGGTTTCTCAAACATGAGCGAACCGGCCGTAATAATAGCCTTGCGATCCACCTTCTCCACGAAAGCCTTCACATAGTCACTGGCAGGATTCTTAAGAATGTCTTCCGCCGTGCCGACCTGCTCAATCACTCCATCTTTCATAATAGCAATGCGGTCCCCCAGCTTAATGGCCTCATCTAGGTCGTGGGTAATAAACACAATGGTTTTCTTCACCTTCTCCTGTAGCTCGATGAGTTCGTCCTGCATATCCGACTTAATAAGCGGGTCGAGGGCTGAGAAGGCCTCATCCATCAGCAATACCTCAGGGTCGTTAGCCAGGGCCCGAGCCAGGCCTACGCGTTGTTGCATACCTCCTGATAACTGAGAAGGCAATTGATTCTCAAAACCTTTAAGACCTACACTTTCAAGGGCTTCCTGTGCCACCTTCAAACGTGCCTCCTTCTCTTCACCCCGAATTTCAAGGCCAAAGGCAGCATTCTCGAGAATGGTACGGTGTGGCAATAAGGCAAATTTCTGAAACACCATACTCATTTCTGTACGACGTGTTTCCAGCAGGGCTTTGTTGTCCTCTTTGGTGATGTTAACATTGTTCACAATTACATCCCCCGCAGTAGGCGAAATCAAACGGTTTAAGCAGCGTAAAAGGGTTGATTTTCCACTTCCCGAAAGACCCATAATCACAAAAATCTCACCTGTTTTAATCTGAAGGTTAGCTTTGTTAACTCCAACGGTACACTTGGTCTTTTTAAGTATCTCGGTCTTACCAAGCCCTTGCTCGAGCATTTTTAAGGCCTGTGATTTTTTCTTACCAAAAATCAGACTCAGGTCTTTTACTTCAATCTTAATATCATTTTCTTCCATCGCTTAAAAATAATAGCCAATGTTAATATTAAATCGTGCTTCCCATTCGGCGTCTGGATTACCGGCTCCTAAACCATTGGTCCATTCAGGACTTAACCAAGGCTGATTTTTACCCATGGCATAGTCGATGTAGGTATAAATAGGACCGGCCGAAACCATCACACCCGTTACATTCATCATAGCATCCTCAAAACTCGCCTCGCTCTTATCCAGCATTCCGAACTCGTTGTATACGATAAAGCTTGAGATATGCTGCCAGTCAACCGGAATGGTATAGGAGGCGCCAATGGTATAGGTACAGGCCTCGGCGGCTATTAAATAAGGTGCGCCATAGGCTGTTAAAGCAACCAAATCATCCCCTTGCTCAAGCGGATTTTCGGAATTGTAGTTATAATACGCAATCCCTGCCTTTAATCCAAATTTATTGAGGGTCAATTTGTAATGTCCTTCAAAAGCACTGTGATTACCCATCTCTTCAGTGTCCAGGTTATAAAGCCCACCGTACTGTGCCGAAGCACCCAGGTGATGACTCACGCTTTGGCCGCCCCAGTTATAGCCTATACGACCATTTACCTGATTAACCTCTTTATTGCGATAGCTGTTGACACCATCGATGGTAATGGAACCGGCATCGTAGGCATAACGGCTGGGATCCGTATCTGTATTGGATCCAAATCGCATCTCCTCGGCATTCTTAAAGAAGGCCAGATCAAACTCCCAGTTGTTCTTACGGTGAGAATACTTTATACCCATATCGTAGTCATCCTCCAGCCCTACGTAATAATTCATGCTAAAAAAGAAGCTGTTAGAGTTATAGGGCAGCATACCAAAAGGTACTTGTGTGAGTCCCAGTTGCAGGTTATTACTCTCGTCAAGCTGATAGCCTACCCATCCGTGCTTTAGCATACCGCCGCCAAAACCACTGGCATACAAACGATATTCAGCATCGAGACTCAGCTTCTTATAGGCTGCCTTGGCATTTAAGCGAAATACATCAAAACCGAAGTCACCGCCCCGCTTTTTCTGTCCCTCTTTCCACGATGAGTGATTATAGTTAAAACGCAGTGCACCACCAATGTTAACTGTTGGTTTTTCTTGAGCAAACATAGTAATTGAGATCAGTGCGAACACCAATACGAACTTAAATTTTAAATTCATAAAATTTTACTTAATATAAAATGTTAATTAATTTTATTAAGAGAAGTCATCTATCGAAACACTGTACGGATCAGCAAAAAAGGGCATTAGATTTGCCCGGGGGGTTTAAACTTATCCAGCTCGTTTCTGAATACCAGATTATAGACTATTGATCCGCGTTCCTTATTTTGTTCGTGTAGACTTGAAATCATGGAATGCAAAGGTAATTCATTTCCTGCTTATTACAATATTTGCTCGTTAATAAACCATTCAATATGTTAATAGACCTTAATTTTGAAGGCTATTTTAAATTCTTTTTGCAAGCGCAAAATACTTATAACCATAACTTTATGTACTGGTTAGCCATATACCTAATACAACATCAAAATTCAGTGGTGTACGAACGAATATTACGAATACAACTTTGAGCTTTGGGCGTCATTTCGTAACTTCAAGCGATATATGCTTCACAAATGATCATTCCATAGACCCTATAATTATGAAAGATATTATCGCTTTACGGCACTATCTCCATCAGCATCCCGAGCTATCGAATCATGAAGTAGAAACCGCAACTACCCTATCTGCTTTCATACAAGCGCTACATCCTGCTGCTACATTTGATGTGGGTAGTACCGGCAAAATAGCCCTTTTTAAGGGTGCTGCAGCCGGTCCTACCGTCCTTTTCCGTGCCGAGCTGGACGCACTGCCCATTGGGGAGATAAGCACATTGCCCTACCGGTCGCAAAATGGCGGGGTAGCCCACTTATGTGGACATGATGGACATATGAGCATACTGGCGGGTTTGGCACAGTATATTGCACGAAACAAACCAACAAAGGGCACCGTAGGCCTTCTTTTTCAGCCTGCCGAAGAGGTGGAACAAGGCGCTCGTGATGTACTTCATAGTAAGGTTTTCCAACAACTGAAGCCCGATTATATGTTTGCCCTTCATAATATACCGGGTTATCCACTGCACCAGGTAATTCTAAAAGAAGGGAGCTTCAGCGCTGCCTCGCAGGGCATGACGGTGACTCTGAGTGGCAAAACAGCCCATGCCGCCGAGCCTGAGAACGGCCTTAATCCAGCAACAGCCATCGCCCGCATCATTGATGCTATGCACCGGCTGCGCACCGAAGATGAATTGTTTGAGCAAAGGATATTAATTACAATTATCCACATTCAGCTGGGTGAAATTGCCTTTGGCACCTCGCCGGGGCATGCCATTATCCGTATGACCCTACGAGCTTTTGAAAACCGGGATATGGAACAGCTGACCAAAATTGCCACCTCACGTATCAGGCAAATAGCACAAAAAGAGCGACTCGGCTGTAGCATTGAATTTTCGGAGGTCTTTCCGGCCACGATGAATGATGCCGAATGCGTGTCAATCGTTGAGGATGTGGCAAAGCACTGTGACCTTTCAGTGGTGCAACGACAGCAACCCTTTAGCTGGTCGGAAGATTTTGGCTATTACACTTCCACTATTAAGGGAGGCTTCTTTGGCATTGGAGCGGGAACAGAGCAAGCTGCTCTGCATAATCCCGACTATGACTTTCCGGATGCCTTGCTAAAAACCGGTATTGATCTTTTTTCTAACATTTACCGAAAACTACTGTGCGAATAGGCAGCATAAGAATCAGCTTTCAGAATATACATTTAAGCAGAGATCACTCCCCAAAAACAATTCCCGATGAATAAAACCTCATTCATGACGCTGGATACTAAGGCTGTAGAGAATAACATCCGTTTCCTGAAAAGCAAAATAGGCGCTGGTGTGAAGTTATCATCCGTGGTAAAAGCCAATGCCTATGGCCATGGTATTGAGCAGCTAACACCCATCGTTGAGGCGGCCGGTGTGGATCATTTTTCGGTATTCAGCTTTGATGAAGCCCTGCGGGTTGAAAGTAGCACCCAGGAGCAGCCCGGGATTCTTATTATGGGTTGGATTGCCGATGAGGATCTGCCCTGTGCCATTGCCAAGGGTTTTGAGTTTTTCGTTTTCTCGCTTCATCGCCTCTACGCCGCACAAAAAACAGCGCTGCAACAGGGTAAAAAGGCAAAAATACACCTGGAGGCCGAGACGGGCATGAACCGTTCGGGACTCGATACGGATCAGCTGAAACAGGCCATCACCTTTATCAAAGAACATCCGGCACAATTTGAATTAACTGGCTTTTGCACCCATCTGTCGGGTGCTGAAAGCATCTCTAACCACCTGCGTATTCAGCGGCAGCTAAAGCAATATCACAAAATGTTAAAGCTGTTGGAGCAGGCCCAACTAAAACCTCATTATCTCCATGTTGCCAATTCGGCCGCTGCTTTTGTATTTCCCAAGGCCCGGTATGATATGGTTCGTATAGGCATTATGCAGTATGGGTTTTGGTCCAGTGCCGAGACTTTTATCCATTATACGCGCAATAAAAAAAGCAAAGACGATCCTTTAAAGCGCATTCTCAGCTGGAAAAGTAAAGTGATGTCCATTAAAACCGTAAAGACAGGCGAATTTATAGGATACGGCACTTACTACCTGGCACAAAGCGATATACGCACCGCTCTGATACCTATCGGTTATGCCAGTGGTTATAGTCGTTCGCTCAGTAACAAAGGGCGCGTACTTATTAGGGGTCAACGTTGCAGTGTTATCGGACTGGTTAATATGAATATGATTATGGTAGATGTAAGCAATGTGCCAAAGGTAGCCATAGGCGATGAAGTGGTAATCATCGGGCGGCAGGGGGAGCTGGAAATTAAGGTTTCGGCCTTTAGTAATATCAGCGATGAGCTTAATTACGAAGTATTGGCACACCTGCCCGGCGACATTAAACGGATCGTCCTCTAGGTTATGCTATAAAGTCCCAGCGCATAACTATTATTCAATTTTATGAAATCACCTTTGATAAACGCTATATGCCAACTGCAGCGCAATTGAATAACGGGTTCACATTTTATAAGAGCGAAAGTAGTTCAATCTGAAAAAAAAATAGAAAATTTATGGTTTCCCTCACATTCAACCCCCTTCGGGTTCGTTTATGCTTAGACCCGGAATTTACATCTGATCTATCCTAGCTTCATCACGTCACCCTTGCAGTGAGTTTTGAATGTTCCATATTAATCAATCATGCAAGGAACGGTTCTTTATAAATGCCTTGAGATAGAGAACCGTTCCATTTAACATCTTGAACGCTCTACCCGCCATATTCCCTGTTCTCTACCACCATTTTTTCCGCTTAAAATAGGCCACCATGCCCAAGGCCGTAAGGACGATCACGCCCCACATAATAAAATAGCTGTATTTGTAGTGTAGCTCGGGGATATGATCGAAGTTGGTGCCATAAACACCTGCTATGAAGGTAATGGGGATAAATATAACCGAGAAAATAGTAAGGGTTTTCAGGACATCATTAAGCTTATAGGCCACCGTGGTGTGGAAAATATTAAGTTGATCGGACAGGATAACCCGGTAGTTATCCACCGCTTCGTTGGCCAATTCAATATTATGACGCAACTCGTTAAGGTGTACTTCAAGGTAGTCGTTGATATAGTCAGAGTCGGTTTTACAAAGACTCAAGACCATCTCCCGGCAAGGCTTTACTATTTTGCGGAGATAGTTAATCTCCACTTTATAGCGGTTTATCTTCTCCAGACTCTCAGCACTCGGGTATTCGATGAGCTCATCGTCCAGATCCTCAATTTTTTCTCCCAAACGGCTAATGGTATGTATATAATTGTCAATCACGACATCGAGCAGGGCAAAAGCCAGGTAGTCACTATTGGAAGATCGTATTAACTTTCGATTGCGGCGCAGACGCTCGCGCACAGGATCAAACAAGGTGCCTACCTTTTCCTGAAAAGACAAGAGCAGGTGGGTATTAAAAACCAGCACCAGGTTTTCGGAGCTCAATTGGTTACTGACTTCATCGTACTGTAACATTTTAAGGGAGATAGACAGGCAGTTGTTATACTCCTGCAGGCGCGGCCGGCGGTGGGTATCCAACACGTCGGGCACAATTAGTGGTGGCAGATCCAGCCGATGGGTCAGTGACTTAAGCAAATCTGTATCGTGCAGACCATCAATATTAATCCACGACACTCCATCGCTAACACCCCTTGCGGCAGCTTCATCAACGCTTTGAGGCTCCTGCTCCGTTAATTGCTCAGCATTGTAATTGATCTGCCGCAAGCGTACATAGTCAATCTTTTTCTCGCCCCTGAAGATGAGGTCATAGGGCGACAAGCCAATAGATTCTTTCTTTGATTTTAGAAATCGGGCCATAGGGTTTGATTTATAAGGCTTTTACCTGCGCTTAACCCCTCTTTGAGCCGTTGCCTCCAGGGGATCGTCAGGCCAGTAATGTTTAGGATACCGTGCCTTCAGTTCTTTCTTTACCTCAAAATAAGCATTATTCCAAAAACTTTTCAAGTCATTGGTAATTTGTACCGGCTTAAAACCGGGCGATAGCAGATGTAGCACCAGGCTAACCTTACCCTTATTGATACGGGGTGTTTCGCTCATACCCAATACCTCCTGCAGGCGCACCGCCAACACTGGCGCTTCACCATTTGCTTTGTATGCCAGCTTTATTTTCGACCCGCTGGGTACTTCAATGCGCTCCGGTGCCAGCTGGTCCAGCAGTCCTTGCAGTTGATAATCCAGGTGATGTTGCAAAACATCCTTCAAGTCAATCTTTTTCAGGTCAGAAGGCCGTTTCACATCCCCCAGGTAGGGTGCCAGCCATTCTCCATTGTTCTGCAACAGGGTTTCTGTAGATACATCAGGCCAGCTATGTGAATCATCCCAGACGCGCAGGCTCAACACCCGATTCTGCCATTGTACCACCTCTTTAGTGAAGTTAAGTAGCCAACTACCCTCCTGCTTTATGGCATCACTTATAGCCTTGATCTTTAGATCCTCATCAAAATCATGTAAAGGCTTACTTTGCAATATAATGCTACCAATCCTTAGCTCTTTCTCTGCCTTAAAACCACCCTGTCGCGTATCCCAGCTAATCACATCCACCGACTTTACCATAGGTGCCAGGTCTTGCGGATTTAAAGGGGATGCCAAAAATATTTTACCAATGCCATCGCGGGCATTGAGGTTGGCAATGGCCAGCCAGGACTCATGCGCCAGGTCGTCGTGATGGCCGGCCGCCGCAATGCTACCATTGGCCAGTTTAAACTGGGCATTATTACCCGGCCGGGCATGAGCGATACGCTCGGGAAAAGCATAAACAAGCAGCAGGCCCGTTGCATACGGATCAACCGCCGCGTTATCCGCCTCCGTTTTTAACAGGCGATGGTACTGAGCGGCAACCCTTGCGATGCGTGCCAGCTTTTTATTTTTTAAGGTACCCTTACGCTGACGACGCAACGCTTCAATCCGACTGTTCAGATCAATACCCGCCTCTTTTCCCAAAGGATCACGTTCCTCGAGCAAGGCCGCAATGTCGCAGGCTAAGGGTGCCAGACCTTCATCCTGTGCCATTAATAGCATATGGGCCAGGCGCGGGTGACATGGCAATTGATGAAGGGCCTGACCATGGGAAGTGATCCGTTTATTATCCAAGGCCTCCAACTGATGCAATAACTCACTGGCCTGTGCCACATGACCGCTTGGTGGTGGTGTCAGCCAGGTGAGGCCATTCACATCATCAACACCCCATTTGGCCATCTCCAACACCAACGCGGCCAGGTCGGCTTCTTCAATTTCAGGCGTTCGATGAGCCTTTAAGCGATGATGCGTAGCCTTGCTCCACATACGGTAACACACACCGGGCCCTAAACGACCGGCCCGGCCGGCCCGTTGATCAGCCGAATCGAGGGATATATCTACCGTTTCCAGTTTCGATAGACCTGAATTGGGGTTAAACCTCAAGGTGCGGCTAAAACCACAATCGACTACCACCCTAATGCCTTCGATGGTTAAACTAGTTTCGGCAATGGAGGTGGCCAGAATAATTTTACGTTTCCCCTGGCGATGCGGTATTAAGGCAGCATACTGTTTATTCGAGGGCAACTGACCATACAAGGGATGGATCGATAAGTTGCCATGCGCCTTTTTAAGCAAGGTTTCACATGCTTTTATTTCGCCTTCGCCCGGCAGGAAAACCAGGATGTCACCCTCCTGCTCTTTAACAGCTTTAGATACTACCCGGGCCGTTAGTTCGGGTAAAAGCATCACATCATTCTCCCCTTCGTGAATAATCTTAACAGGGTATTGCCGCCCCTGACTTACCACAGCTGGTGCCTCTAATAAGGCTTTCAATTGTGGCATATCCAAGGTGGCCGACATGATCATAATGCGCAAATCGGGCCTTAAGACCTGCTGGGCTTCGAGCGACAGTGCCAGCGCTACATCGGCATATAAGCTACGCTCATGAAACTCATCGAAAATAATAAGGCCAACACCCTCCAGAGCATTATCGCTTTGCAGCATGCGGGTTAAAATACCCTCGGTCACCACTTCCAACTGGGTATCAGCGCTTACACAATTATCAAAACGCACCCGATAGCCTATGCGACGCCCCACCTTTTGATTCATCAAGTCAGCCATTCGCTCTGCAATTGTGCGGGCTGCCAAACGACGGGGTTCCAGCATAATTATTTTTTGCCCCTTAAGCCATTTCGCCTCCATTAAGGCCAGTGGCAAAACGGTACTTTTCCCGGCTCCCGGTGGTGCATTTACAATTAACCTGTTTCCTTCAGTTAAAAGCTGCTTCACCTCATCAATTACCTCGGTTATGGGCAAGTCTATATGGTATGGATTGAAATTCACGATCGAAAAATTTTACGCAAAAATAAAGAATTAATTGCGCAAAAGAATTTGTATTTTCGTCTAAACAAATTCCTAAGCCCTGGTTTATGCGAAAAATTTTATGGCCGTTTCTTTTCTGGTCCTGCTTACTATTCGGCACCTTTACAGGCAACGCACAATCTGCCCGAGTACTATCCCCTTCCGACTCGATTGCCCGGATGACATTGCGTTACTTACATCCATTCTACAAGTCGCTGGAAAAGCAGCACCCTTTCAGTGGTACCTATGACCTTGGATTTTCGTACCCCCTAAATAAGAAGTGGCAGATTAACACCTCCATCCCCTTTGGTTTGGCTAAGTACGATGTAAATTTATTTCAGCCTGAATACGACGATCCAATGCTCAATCATATTAAAAAGATATCGAAAACAGCCTGGGGAAATGCGATGCTGGGGCTAAGCTACTCCAATAAGCACCGAACTGCCCACTACTCTTATTGGCAAGGCTTTGTGTTTTTGCCCACCGCCACAAGAGGCCATAACGAAGCCGCCCCATATATGTTAATGAGTAACATTAATGAATTTCACAAATATCTGAGTCATGCAACCATCCTAGGCTTTGAGGCAGCATATGGTCGTCAGGGACCAGTTAGGTGGCATTATGAACTAGCAGCTGGCTTCGAGTATTTTTTAACAGGCAGCCGCGCTATGCTTTCTGATGATTTATATGCGCGTTATACCCTCACAGGTGCTTATAAATTGAATTCACTTCTGATTAGTGCCGACTATTCGGGACTCATCAACATCAGTAAAACAGATCTTGATGCATTCAGAGATCGTATGTATGATGTTATAAATATTGGTATTTATTATATCGGTAACATCGTTCAGCCCGGCTTATTTTTTGCCTATAATGCTCGTGATTTTTATAGAGATATAGCAGACGGATCAATGGGGATTAAGCTGAGCTATCGATTTGCCAATTAGTAATGCGAAAAACGTTAAACTGTAAAAATATTGAATATTAATTACGTATAGGTATTTGCCACAACTCTCTGTCGTTAAGATGTCAGGGCTACGCCCCTTTTATGTATGTTTATTCCTTTTTTACGAAGATGTTAGGGCTACGCCCCTAAAATCTAAAGATAAGATATCCATATGATTGTTACTATGCCTATTTGCAATAACACAGCGCGAAATCTTTCGATTACCAGCCTTTAATACAGGTATATAAACTTCGGCCCCTATCAGTTAACAGCTACCAAGGGGCGTTAGCCTTGCGTTCTTCATATCCTTCGGTATAAATCGTCAATTTTAGGGGCGTAGCCCTGATATCTAAAGATAAGATATCTAGATGATTGTTATTGTGATTTTTTTTAAAAAATATCTCGGAACTAGTCCCTGCTCAATTGATCATTAACACAGACTCATGGTCTTCTTCTTTGGGTAGAACCAAGCTGCTAAGGGGCATTAGCCCTGCTTTCTTCGTAGCATAGGTTGTAAAATGATAATTTAGAGGCGTAGCCCTGATATCTAAAAATCGTCATACCATTCGAACAAATATTTTGGATTGTAATCCACATCATATTTTTCGAAAAACAAGAGATATTCGTCTCTAAATGATTGTTTCTTATGATGCTCAGGTTGATTTAACACATATTTTACCACCCTATCAATGTGCGATTTTGAATAAGTAAAAGCCCCGTAGCCATTCTGCCACATAAATCTACCGGGTATGTATTGTTTATTATTCAACCAATTAGATGACCCGGATTTTACTTGTTCCATCAGTTTTGATGGGGCTATATCCGGATGCATACCAACAAAAATGTGTGTATGGTCTGGATTACAATAAATCGCATAGGTTTTGCATTTATGATGAGATACAATACCGCACATCACTTTTTCTAATTCATCCCTAAACTTTTCCTGTATCAGATTTTCCCGGCCTTTCACCGAAAAGACATATTGGATGTACAATTGGGTGTAGGTGTTCGCCATGGCTCTGGATGTTAAGATAACAGGGCTACGCCCCTTTTATGTATGTTTATCTCTTTTCTAAGAAGATGTTAGGGCTACGCCCCTAAAATCTAAAGATAAGATATCTATGTGATTGTTACTATGGCTATTTGCAATTACACAGTGCGAAATCTTTCGATTACCGACCTTTAATACAAGCATATAAGCTTCGGCCCATATCAGTTAACAGCTACCAAGGGGCGTTAGCCTTGCGTTCTTCGTAGCCTTCGGTACAAATCGTCAATTTTAGGGGCGTAGCCCTGATATCTGAAAATTGTGATGCAATTCCACCATACAAAAATGCCTGCCGGGTTAATAATTCCGACAGGCATGAATTTATGATGACACGGAGACTATAATGCTATTCCGTAGTCTTTTCCAAATTTCTCCATCACATAATCAATATCCTTATCCCCACGTCCCGACAGGTTCACCATAATGGTTTGATCAGATGGCAAGGTGGCTGCCATTTTCATGGCATAAGCCACGGCGTGCGCACTCTCTAAGGCCGGAATAATACCTTCCTGACGCGCCAGTGCCATAAAGGCATCAATGGCTTCCTGATCGTTAATCGTTTCGTAGGACACGCGTTTAATATCTTTCAGGTAGGAGTGCTGAGGCCCTACACCCGGATAATCCAAACCAGACGCAATGGTGTTAACCGGCGATGGATTGCCCTCTTCGTCTTGCAACAGGTAACACTTAAAGCCATGGATCATACCCGGCTTACCCAATGTTAAGGTAGCAGCATGATCACCAGTTTTGAAGCTTGTTCCTGCCGGCTCTACCCCATATATCTTCACCTGTTCGTCCTGCAGGAAGGCCGAAAACAAGCCCATGGCATTGGAACCACCCCCCACACAGGCCACAATATGATCGGGCAACTGACTGGTCATTTCCTGGAATTGTTCACGTGCTTCGCGGCCAATCACCGATTGAAAGTCGCGCACCATCATTGGAAATGGGTGTGGTCCAACCACCGAACCGATGGCATACAATTGGTTAACCGGATCTTTTAAATAGGCTTCGAAGGCTGCGTCTACAGCTTCTTTTAGAGTTTTCAGACCATGGGTAGCCGGTATCACATTGGCACCTAATATTTTCATGCGCACCACATTAGGATGCTCTTTGCATATATCCACTTCACCCATGTAAATATCGCACTCGAGGCCAACCAAGGCTGCTGCGGTGGCCAGAGCCACCCCATGCTGTCCCGCTCCTGTTTCGGCAATAATTTTTTTCTTACCCATTTTTTTGGCCAGCAGAGCTTCACCAAGGCAATGATTAATTTTATGGGCACCGGTATGGTTGAGATCTTCGCGCTTGAGGTAAATTTGCGCACCGCCCATTTTATCGGAGAGATTTTTGGCATGGAAAACCGGTGAAGGGCGACCTGTGTAGTGTTTTTGTAAGTAATAAAGCTCTTCTTTAAATACAGGATCGTCCTTAATTTTTTCGTAGGCCTCAGTTATTTCCTTCATGATAGGCTCCAGCATGGGGGGCACAAAACAGCCTCCAAACTCACCGAAAAAACCTTCTTTGCTGGGCATTGCCGTACTGGCCAATAATAATTTATTCATGGTATTTCTTTTTCGACTTTAGCTTTAAGATAATAGCTATAAAGTCTTGGTTTATAATATGTATAAAAACAAAAAGCCGCAGGAGGAACTCCCACGGCTTTTGTTTAATTTTATTGCATCAACCTATTGTTCCACCTTATCAAAAGTAGAGCATAGCCACCAATAATTATGTAACAGTTGATTTGTCATTTTTTGTTTTTCTGATTGCAATTATAATCAAATGATTTGTTTGTGCAAAAAAATCAGGCTTATTTTATTTTTATCACATAAAGCTGACCATGCCTAAAGCGGGTTATTTTTACAGGTGTACCCTTTTCGATAAAACCTGCTTCGGCCACAGCATCATACTGCTCATCTTCCACGGTAATCTTACCCGACGGGCGCAGCGAAGTGAAAGCCACTGCTTCCTGCCCTACCAAATTCCCCATCGATGCCTCTACACCAATATAGCCCAGCTCTACGTTCTCCTGGGTCTGCAGGGCTATCTTCGCCCCAAAGGTAGATGAAGAAAGCAACTTCTTACTCAGATAAATAATGGCCAGTAAAGAGCCAAATAGTCCGGATAAGACGATGCCCAATGCTTCCAATAACTTGCTGAAGCCCACCCCATCAAAGTTAAACAGATCGTTATCCAGCAGACTAAGAGTTAAGCCGCCCACTACCAGCACAATACCGGAAAAACCGGCTACACCAAAACCGGGTATCACAAATACTTCGAGGCCAATAAGCACAAGACCAATGATGAAAATAACAATCTCCCAATTGGCAGCTAAACCATCGATATAAAGCGGCGAAAAATACAACACGGCGGCAATGGCGGCTGCCAGCAATGGAAAACCGACACCGGGCGTTTGCAGCTCAAAATAAATACCGCCCATTATCACTAAAATTAAAATCCCCTGCAGAATAGGACTGGTCAAAAAGCCTTTTAATCCATCGTAAAAAGAAGGTTTAAAAGTCGTTATTTCATAGTCATAGACCTGCAGCTGCTGCAACACCTCATCAATGTTATTGGCCTGCCCCTCACAGAAACCATGCTCAATAGCTTCCAATGTGGTAAAAGTGAGAATCTTGCCGGTATCCACCACATTTTCAATATAGATACTTTCATCTACCATGGCCTCGGCAATGTGCGGGTCGCGTCGCCACACATAGGTAGTATCCTTACCTGTCACAACGGTATCCTTACCGTGCGCCTCGGCAGTAGCGCGGATGGTCGAGCGCATATAGGACTGGTATTTATCCGGCATCTTCTCACCGCTTTGGTTGACCACGGTAGCGGCTCCGATGTTGGCACCCGGCCGCATATAGATGCTGTCGCAGGCAATGGAGATAAGGGCACCGGCCGATGCCGCATTGTTATCGATAAACACATGCACCGGAATATGGCTATTTAGTATTTTTGTACGTATAGAATCGGCAAACACCACCTGCCCGCCATAGGTATTCATGTGCAGCAGAATCATATCAGCCTGCATGGCTTCAGCTTCGGCAAAGGCCTCCTGGGTGTGTATCCATGAGGTGCTGCCAATCTCCCGGAATATTTTGTAGGTATATACCTGGGTTTTGACACTGTCGGCGGGTTGTGCCCAGGCAATCAGACCCATAAGGAAGAACAAACAAATGCTGAAAATGTGTTTTTGATTCATAGTGCATAGCGTTAGAATAGATGCTTAAAAATAACAAGATTTATGCATTCAGCAATTCATTATATCGATAACAAGTAACAATGTGATCGTTTATGACTCCAATGGCCTGTAAAAAGGCATAACAAATGGTGGTACCAACGAATTTAAATCCATCCTGCTTCATACGCTTGCTCATGGCATCTGAAATGGCCGAAGTGGCGGGAATATCCGATTCGTGCTCCCAGGCATTTGTTATTGTTTTGTAATGAGTGAATTGCCAGATGTAGCGGTCAAAGGAACCATGCTTTTCTTTCAGAGCCAGGTAGACTTTGGCATTATGTATGGCCGCCCTTATTTTTAATTGATTACGCACAATATTGGGATTTTGTAATAATTGGGTGACCTTTTCGTCGTTATATTCAGCTATTTTGCTTGCATCAAAGCCATCAAAAGCATCGCGGAAGGCCTGACGTTTATTGAGTATGGTTGACCAGCTTAATCCAGCCTGAAACCCCTCCAGAGTTAGAAATTCGAATAATTGCTGATCATCGTGCAAAGGTACTCCCCATTCCTCATCGTGGTAAGCCCGGTATAAATCCGAGCTCTCGCACCAACTACATCTTTTCTTCATAAATGCTGTTTTTAATAGGTTATTATAACACAAAAGGGTCTTCCACAGCCATTAGCCATGCAGACCCTTTGCCACTGCTTTATCCGTTGAACTATTTTTTATAGTACTTTAAAGCCTCGGGCATAGCAGCCTTTAGATTTTTAATGCGGGTTTCATCGGCAGGGTGCGTGCTTAGGAACTCCGGTGGCTTTTGCCCGCCATTCGCTGCCATCCGCTCCCAGAAAGGCACGGCTGCCTGCGGATTATAACCGGCCATGGCCATAAATATCAAACCCATTTTATCGGCTTCATTTTCATGGGTGCGCGAGTATGGCAACATAAAACCCACCTGCGTTCCGACCCCAAAGACCGCCATGTAAAGCGCTTTGGTCTCCTCCGGCTTTTCATTGAGGGCAACCGAAAGGGCTGCGCCGCCCATCTGAACGCCCATCTGATGGCTCATCCGCTCATTACCGTGTTTGGCTACCGCATGGGCAATCTCGTGCCCCATCACCACGGCCAGGCCCTCTTCGTTTTTGGTATAGGGCAGAATACCGGTGTAAAACACCACCTTACCCCCCGGCATGCACCAGGCATTGGGTACATCTTCGTCAATCAGGTTAAACTCCCAGGCAAAATCCTTAATATGACTGCTATGGCCATGGGCCTTCATGTATTCCTCCACGGCCGCCGCAATGCGCTTGCCAACCCGCTTAACCATGGCGGTTTCGGCCTGATTGGTCGATAATTTATGCTCTTTTAAAAACTGATCGTATTGACTAAAGCTCATGGCCATCATTTCGGAATCCGGCATCAGATTCAGCTGCTTACGCCCGGTTATGGGCACGGTAGAACAAGCTACAAGCAGGGGCACAATCAGCAAGGCACTCCACATTAAAGCCTTGTTTTTAAATAATCGTCTCATCGCTTTATCGTTTAAATTTAGATGTATAGTGTGATAAATTTGCTTTAAAATTAAGCGAGAAAAACTAAACATGCCTTATTGGGAGGTAATTTTTATCTGGTTATTACAAAATTAAAAAGGGTAAACATGCCTAAACAGACACATTTACCCCCTAATAATAAAACCGTTATTTTTAAATAAACAGGTTCACATTAGCCTGTTCGGCTTCTTCGAGGTAATTAGCTACCCCGCCAATGTTAACCCCGTCGATCAGCTCTTCTTGCTTCACCCCCATAACGTCCATACTCATCTGACAGGCGATGAGGTTAATACCCGCATCCACTGCGTTTTGAATCATCACGTCAATCGAATCCACCTTCTTACTCTTCATGCGCATCTTCATCATTTTAGCACCCATACCGCCCATGTTCATGTTCGACAGTTTCAGGTCGCCGCTGTGTTTGGGCATCATCAGCTCAAACATCTTATCCATAAAGCCCTTTTTAAGCTTAGGCTTATTGGGCTTTTTAATCACATTTAAGCCCCAGAAGGTAAAAAACATGGTGACCTTTTTTCCCATGGCTGCCGCCCCGTTGGCAATCACAAAAGAGGCCAGTGTGCGGTCCATGTCGTCGCTAAATACAATCAGGGTTTTGTTATCGCCTTTGCCCTGCACCGAGAACCCCTCCTTCAGCACATCGTTTTTGCGGATAAGCGCCGTAATTTCACCGTTGGCCTTCTCGCGTTTTACCAATTCGTTACCCGTAACCTTACACCACGACTCCACATCTTTGTAAAAGCCCGGATCGTTGGCTTTGATCATCAGCTCCCCTTGGGTAGGTAACTTATCCATTTCGGATTTTAATTTCATTACCGGACCAGGACACTGCAAACCGCAGGCATCTACCTGCAATGCCGCTGTTTTTATCACTTGCTTTGTTTCTGTTTTATTTTCAGCCATGAGTTCTGTACTATCTGTTAACTGGATTCTGTTATCCTGGGCTTGCACGGCATTACGATACACCTTTAATCCACCCGATAAATTATACACGTCGGTATAGCCATTCTGACGCAGGATTTGAGCGGCAAGATAGCCCCTTAAACCTACCCCGCAATACAAACACACCTTTTTATCCTTTGGTATCCGGTGCATGTTGTCGCGAACGGTATCAATTGGAATGTTAATAGCGCCCTCCAACGCTCCCAAGGCAAACTCATCGGCTGTGCGGGTATCAATTAATACCATCTGCTCCCGGTCCATTTCATCCAACTCGTATGGCGACAATGGCTTAAACAGTCCCCGGATAATATTTTCGGCGTTAAAACCAGCTTGATTAACCGGGTCTTTTGCTGAACTGTAAGGGGGTGCATAAGCATGCTCAACCTCTTGCAGGTCATAAATGGTACCCTCATTTTTAATAATAGTAGCCAGAATATCCAGGCGCTTATCCACGCCTTTGTAACCCACAATTTGCCCACCGTATAAACGACCTGTTTTCGGGCAAAATGATATTTTAGTGGTAAGCTGCATGGCACCGGGGTAATAACCGGCATGCGATCCATTATTGACAATGGTAGAAGCAAACTCAATACCGGCCGCCTTTAAACTCTTGTCTGCCAAACCAGTGATACCGGCTGTTAAATCAAATACTTTAGCAATGGCGGTTCCGATTGAGCCCTTATAGGTTTTGGTGTGCCCATACGTGAGGTTATCGGCCAGGATGCGCCCCTGCTTATTGGCTGGACCGGCCAAAAAGGCTAGGCTTGGTTTAGCTGATATGGGGTGCGGAAATTCAATGCTATCGCCTACGGCATAAATATCATCCTGCGACGTTTGTAAATACTCATTTACCCAAACACCGCCGGTTTCACCAATCTTCAAACCGGCTTCCTTTGCCAGTCGCGCATCGGGCCGCACACCAATGGATAAGATCACAAAGTCGGCCGACAAAACTTCACCATCGGCCAGGCATACGTCTATGGCACCTGCTGGTGTTGATTGAAATGTTTGCACCGCGTTATTCAGGTACAGACCCACGTTATTTTCTTTAAAATGCTGATGCAAGCTGGCAGCCATCTCCGGGTCAAGCATATTCATCACCTGCGGCGCCGCTTCCACCACACTGACATTTAAGCCGCGTTGGTGTAAATTCTCAGCCATTTCCAAACCGATAAAACCAGCGCCTACCACAACAGCTGTTGCTGGCTTTTGATCATCTACAAAGGCTTTTATTTTATCGGTATCTTCTACGTTTCGTAGCGTAAATATATTGGGATGGTTAATGCCTTCGATGGGCGGAACAACCGGCATGGCTCCCGGCGAAAGTATCAGTTTATCGTACGTCAGATCGTATTTTTCGCCACTTTCGAGGTTATGCACCTGCACCTTTTTTTCGGCTGGCGCAATGCTGGTTACTTCTGAATGAATGCGGATATCGATATTAAACCAGGCATTAAAGCTTTCGGGTGTCTGCACTATTAGCTGATTGCGGTCCTTAATTACACCGCCAATGTAATACGGTAAGCCACAATTGGCATAGGAAATATGCGGTCCTTTTTCAAGCATAATGATTTTAGCCTTTTCGTCAACCCGGCGTAAACGCGCTGCTGTGGTGGCCCCTCCTGCCACACCCCCAACAATTACATAAACTTTACTCATCCTTTTATTGAAATTTTTCAGTATTGATGGGCAAAGAAACTAAAAGTCCATATATCTGCATATCCATATATGTATAAAAAATGTTAATCCCTTCCTAATATTTACTTATCCCCTTCGCAATCAACACTTAACTATTTATGAGTTACCCACGCTTCGTGCCAACTACAGAATCCTTGGTAAAGAATCCCAATTCCGGAAGCCATTAATGCAAACTATTCCTATTTTTGAACACACTTTACAGACACAAAATAATGATGAATTCCGTACTAAAAAGTCATGCCAAACTCCATTTTGTGGTATTGCTCTATGGCTTTACCGCCATATTAGGCAAACTAATTACGCTACCGGCCTCCCAACTCGTATGGTACCGTATGTGCATTGCTTTTTTGGCCCTGGGTGGATTTCTTTGGTACAAAAAGATACCGCTTCAGATTGGACGAAAAAGCATCATGCAACTAGTTGGTGTTGGGCTGATTGTGGCCCTCCACTGGATTACCTTTTTTCATGCCGTTAAAATAGCCAATGTGTCTGTCACGCTGGGATGTATGGCATCTACTACTTTATTTGCCAGCTTTTTAGAACCACTTATCTTTCGCAAACCTATAAAATGGATCGAAGTTTTGCTGGGCCTTCTTATAATTGGTGGGCTTTACCTTATTTTTCAATTCGAATTACACTATTGGAAAGGCATCTTAACTGCCTTATTATCGGCTTTCCTGGCCGGTTTATTTACCGTATTAAATAAAATTTTTATCCATAAGCATCATCCGGTAACCATTAGTTTTATTGAGATGGGCAGTGGCTTTATGGGTATTACTGTTTTCCTGTTAGTTAGCAATACACTTCCCGGCCAGTTACTGATGCCAAGCGCTACCGACCTTTTTTATGTGGCTATCCTGGCTATTGTTTGTACGGCCTATGCCTTTGTGGTTGCCGTGGATGTTATGAAGCTTCTATCGGCCTACACGGTGGTTTTAGCCATTAATATGGAACCGGTTTATGGCATCCTCCTGGCCTTCGCCATTTTTGGGCAAAGCGAATTTATGTCAGCCGGTTTTTATTTGGGGACGCTGGTTATTTTAACAGCAGTATTTCTACACCCGGTACTTTTAAGACTACAAAGCCGACGAACTAAAACAAATCGACGCTGATTTCCGGCAGGACGCTAACCCTGCCAAAACGAAAAATCGGCCATCACTAAAAAAGGCTACAGAAAAACCCAAAGCTGCCTGCGGGATACAGAACATTTAAGCGCGTTATTGTTTATACAAGTATGCGAATTTTATTAACAGGTGCCACGGGCTATATTGGTAAACGCCTACTGCCGGCTCTGATACAAAAAGGATATCAGGTCATTTGCCTGGTACGCGACCGGCAACGTTTTCATGCACCGGCTGCCTACCAACCTTATCTGACTGTTCTCGAAGCGGATTTAACACGGGCTGAAAGCCTGAAACAAATTCCGACAGACATTGATGCAGCCTATTACCTGGTTCATTCTATGGCAACCGATAGAAATTACGGAGAAACCGAAAAAGAGTCGGCCAGGCACTTTAGAATAGCCATGCAAAACACACAGGTGCAACAGGTTATTTACCTGAGTGGCATTACTAACGAAGACCAACTATCGCCCCACTTGCAATCGCGTAGAAATGTAGAAATGGAATTAGCCAAGGGGCATTACGCTTTAACAACCTTACGAGCCGGTATTATCATTGGGTCGGGCAGTGCATCCTTTGAAATCATCCGCGACCTGGTAGAGAAACTCCCAATTATGGTGGCTCCCAAATGGTTAAACACACGCTGCCAGCCCATTGCCATTGCCGACGTCATTCGCATTTTAACCGGTGCTTTATTTAATAAGGCATGCTATCAGGCTAATTTTGATATTGGCGGACCCGATATTCTGAGCTACAAGCAAATGCTACTGGGCTATGCTTCCGTTCGTAACATGAAGCGTTACATTTATGTGATACCGGTTATGACGCCCCGCTTATCGTCGTACTGGCTCTATTTTATCACCGCCACCTCCTACAAGCTGGCCACCGCTCTGGTTGATAGCATGAAAGTTGAAGTAACCTGTCGTAATCAATACATTAACAATATTTTAAACATACAACCCTTAAGCTATCAGCAGGCTTTGAAAGCGGCCTTTAGCGAGCTTAAGGATGCCCAGATATTATCCAGCTGGAAAGACACCCTGGTGAGCGGACAAAGCCAATTTCAACTATCCGACTTTATTGAAGTGCCTACCTTTGGCTGCTATATCGATAAGAGACAAATGTCTGTAAATAACACCACTAACACTCTTGATCGCATTTGGCGTATTGGCGGTACAACGGGTTGGTATTATGGCGACTGGCTTTGGTTACTGCGTGGTTTTATTGATAAGTTATTTGGCGGTGTGGGCTTGCGCCGGGGACGGACTAATATGGATGTAATACACGATGGCGATGTCATTGATTTTTGGCGTGTACTTTACGCCAATAAAGCAGAAGGCCGCCTGCTTTTATACGCCGAAATGAAATTACCCGGCGAGGCCTGGCTCGAGTTTAAACTCATCGATCAAACATTAATTCAAACGGCTACTTTCCGACCCAAAGGTTTACTGGGAAGGCTGTACTGGCTATCGGTTCTACCCTTTCATCATTTTATTTTTAACGGATTGATTAAAAAAATAGTAGGTAATTAAGCCGAATAGCAAAAGATATGCAGACCAATACTATTTCCTTAATGTGGAATTTCAATGAACAAAACCATCTTTGTCTTTTTAGATGAGTATGAAAATAACAATCCACTGGTTTCGGCGCGACCTGCGCCTGCTTGACAATACAGCCCTAAATGCAGCGCTGAGAAGTAACAAGGCGGTATTGCCTTTGTTTATATTCGACACTAATATTATTGAAGAGTTAGATAAAGATGATGCCCGTTTATCGTTTATATACAATCAATTAAAGAAAATAAACCATACACTAAAGCAAGACTATAACAGCGGAGTATGCATCGAGAAAGGATGTCCTGAAGCAGTTTGGAAAGAACTGCTTGAGCACTATGATATTGCTGAGGTACATTATAATCGCGATTATGAGCCCTATGCGATGCAACGCGATAGCGCTATAAAAAAGATGCTGCAGGAAGCGGGCGTAAAGGTGGTGAGTCACCGCGACCATGTGGCATTTGAGGCCCATAAAATCCTTAAAAAAGACAAGAAGCCTTACACGGTATATACACCTTATAAAAATCAATGGCTATCGCATTTTAAAAGTACTGAACACCCTGTTTCAGGGCTGGCTGATGGGACTTTTGCAAAATACAACAAGACATTTCCGGCCTTGGAGGAATTGGGTTTTCAGCCCTCGTCCATCCCTGTGCCTGACTGGTCTTTGGATAAACTGGATGAGTATGCTGCCGAAAGAGATATACCGGCCTGTGACAGCACTACGCACCTGGGTCCTCACCTGCGCTTTGGTACCGTGAGTGTGCGCCAGGTGTTGGCTCAACTGAAAGACCACCATCAGGTATTTTTAAGTGAATTGATATGGCGCGAGTTCTTCCAGCAGATACTGGTGCATTTTCCACAGGTGGTAAGCCGCAATTTTAAGCCTGCCTATGATAACCTTGCCTGGCGCAACGACACGACCGATTTTGAACGCTGGTGCACGGGTACCACAGGTTACCCGCTGGTGGATGCCGGCATGCGTCAGCTCAATGAAACAGGACAAATGCACAACCGGGTGCGCATGGTGTGTGCCAGCTTCCTGTGCAAGCATTTGCTAATCGACTGGCGCTGGGGCGAAGCTTATTTCGCACAGAAGCTACTGGACTATGAACTGGCCGCCAACAATGGCAACTGGCAATGGGCGGCCGGTACCGGCTGTGATGCCGCACCCTACTTCCGCATCTTCAACCCCTGGGAGCAGGCGCGCAAATTCGATCCTCAGGGGCTCTATATCCGTCGTTGGGTAAATGAGTTGGATAGCTTTCAATATCCGCCCCCAATGGTAGATCACAAGCAGGCGCGTGCCCGTGCCCTTGCCAGCTACAAGAAGGCATTAAACGAAAAAAGGCCGCCTCAAGAGACAGCCTACTAATACGATTAACCTACGGGCATTAGTGCTCACACTGATGCCCGTGGCCGTGTTGCTGGCACCCTATTCCTGAATCCTCAACTTTGTTATTCAAGTAATTTTGAGCCACTTGCATCACGTCACCTGAACAGCCTCTGAAGACACGAATACCGTGGGAATTCAGGGCATTGAGAGCTCCTGTACCCATGTTGCCGGCCAGCATTACACTTATGCCTTTCTGCTGCAGAACAGCAGCAATATTACTCTTACAGCCACACCCCGCAGGTGCTGCCATGATTTCTGTGTCGAGAATATTCTGCTCGGCATCCGCCGTAATAATTGTATAGGCTTCACAATGACCGAAGTGATCATCTACCACATTGTTCTTTGTTGGAATTGCCAGTTTCATAATTTGAGCCTCCTGATTTTTAATTTTTCACGGGCAAAATTACAATTTATTATGAGCAAATGCTCATTATAATTCATATTTTTGCTTGAAAATAAATTAATAGCATGAAGAATAGCTTTAACATTAGTGAAACACGCATCTGCAAAGCCATTTTCCCCAATACCCTGAATGCCAATGAGAGTCTATTTGGCGGCATGGCGCTTCAATGGATGGATGAAGCAGCCTACATAGCAGCCACCCGCTACACGCGTCAGCGCATGTTTACCGCCAGTACATCGGACATTAAGTTCTTAAGAGCTCTAAAGCCCGACTCCATTGCCGAGGTGATTGCCCGGGTGATCAAGGCCGATGCCGTGCGCCTGACCGTGCAGGTGCAAATCACCACCGAAGGAATGTATCATAATGATAAACAAGTGGCTATCGAAGGTCATTTTAATATGGTATCGCTGAATGAGCGCAATCGCCCTCAGCGCATCGATTATAGCATAACCGAAAAAATGACCGGCAAAAAGCCCATATGAATCGCGCGGCGAAAAAGATAATTACCACACAGCCTTAATGACAGTGCCCGGAAAAAAAGGATTGTGAATATCGGCCCTATAATCACGGTAGAAGTCCCCCTTTAAACTAATATAGTGTTTGCTCGTGTTGATTGCCTGTCCCGAGCGATACCAACTTATGGTGTTGGTCTTATCCATCACATCATTCACATAAACCGCACCAATACCATCGTCATAAGCCAGCTTATAAGTAATTCTCTGCTGCCCGCTAATGAGCTTACCCACTTTCTGGGGCAGACTGTAAAGCAAGGGCATAAGCTGCTCGAACTTGAGCCGATTGAGTGAGACATCAATGGTGTCCAGCTGCTTGCAGTTATGCAGATCGAGCTCTACTTTCTTTAGCTTATTGTTGCGCAAGGATAAATAACGCAACTGAGGTGCGTAGGCCGTAAAGGCAATGGAATCAAGGTGATTATTGCGCAGGTTCAGACGCTCTAAAGCCACCGTATCGGACATGATAGGCATAAAACCCAACAGATGATTGTCAGCCAATTGGATCTGTTTCAGCTGGCTTAGCGGACGCAGATCAGCATTGAAAGAATGCATCAGGTTGCCCGAAAGGTCAATATACTGAAGCAAAGGGCTCAACAAATCACGTGTCATCAGTCCGGCTATCTCATTCTGAGACAGCTGCAAATGCTCCAGTTGATCAAAGGCTTTAAAATCAGAAGGAACATAACCACGTAGATGATTATTGGAAAGACTAATGGATTTTACCCTACCCGATGCAGAAAAGGTAACGCCGTATAAGGCATTGAAGGAACGCGGCAGGCGCCTGCCCCGCCGTATTTGATCCCAGCCATCATTGCAATACCATTTATCGCCCTGCATCTCCTCATAAAAGCGACTTAAAGCCATTACTTCCTCTTTGGGTACAGCTACATTGGCATAGGCCTCGTAAGTATATTGCAGCCCCGGAAGATCGGGGTGCTTCACTGTGCAGCTAATCACCCCCTTAAAGTCGTCGTTAATCAAGACCTGATTACCTCGCTTATCAATCTCATTTCCATTTAATTGCCAATTTACCTGCAAGGCCTCAATGCGTGCAATCAGGGAATAGACCCGTTGAGTGGCATTAACCTTCTGCCAACGCAGTAAGCCCGGCAAGTATTGATTATGATAGCTAAAATAAGGGATGTTGCGGGCATAGGAACGACGTGCCCCTAATATGTAATCGGGCGACAAGTGATTGTTATCCAAGGTAACTGTATCCAGTTCAGTTTCTTTAGCTATACTCAGATTTACGTCGCTCAGTAGGTTATGATCCAAAAACATATGCTTCAGTTGAGGGCTCCAGCTAAGATCCAAATCAAGATTTCGTATACGGTTTTTGCGCAGGTTGAGAGTATGCAATTGCGAGCAGCCTTTAAAATCAATATATACCTGTTCAATGGCATTATTGGCGGCATTGAGTGACTCGAAAAACCAGCACTCATTCAAGTCCAGCTTCAACAGGGCTATATTATTATTGGCAAAATTCAAATGCTGCAAATTCATACTATTGGACAGATTGGCCACAAAGAAAAAAAGTTCATTATCTGATAAGTCAATTTCGGTAAGGTAAAACAGGTTGTCAAAATCGATATCGAACTGCACCAATCGGTTATTTTGTAAGTATAGAGTCTCTAAGTTATAACACTGATCGAGTTGGTTGTTAAAAAACGAAAGATTGTTGTGGCTCAGATCAAGATTTTGCAGTTCGCCCAACTCCTGAAACGAAAAGGCGATAAACGATAATCCATTATGCGAAAGATTCAAGTTGCGCAGTTTACGCATTTTACCCACTTCGGTACCGAGGTAGCGCAGCTGATTATGACTCAAATCGAGCGTACGCAGAAAGCGGCAGCTATCCAGATTATGAGCAAACTGCTGAAAGCTGTTGTGATCCAGCAAAAGATGATGCAGTCGAGGACAATGATTTAAATCGCTTTCGATGTAGCTAATATTGTTTTGCCCCAGGTCAAGAGACACCAACTGCTCATTACTCCTCAGGTTATAGTTAAAACGTGACAGATAATTATTTCGCAGATTCAGCTCTCTGAGCTGAGGCAACAGATAGAAATTGATTTTGGGATGACTAATCTGATTGTGGCTTAAATCAAGTACTTTTAAACGAAAACCATTCACCCTTGCATCGCTAAAGTCCAGCAAGCGATTATGGGCCAGGTTCAAAAGCTCTAACTGAAAATTAGCGCGCAGATCGAGGGCAAAAGTATCCAGCTTATTATGCGACAAATTAAGCATCTTCAGGGCGCGACAATTGAAGAGTTTTAGATCCAGCTTATCAATTTGATTATGCTCCAGCATCAAAGCCTCTAGCTTATCCTGATTAAGCATATCCACAGCGAATTGTCGCAGTTGGTTATTTGACAAGTCAAGTGTTTTGAGATTGGGGCAATGAAAGAGCTGCGCGTCGAAATGGCTGATCCGGTTGCCCTTGAGCAGCAGTCGTTCCAGCGCCCAGTTACGCTCGAAGTTTAACTTTAGGTCAATCAGATCATTATCACTTAAATTCAAATACTTAAGCTTTGGACATCTCCCCAGGTTATAACAAAAATCTTGCAAGCGGTTATTGGACAAATCCAGCTGTGCCAAGGCACTGCATCGTTCCAGTTGCGCCTTAAAAGTGCTGAGTTGATTATTGGCCAGCACTAAAATTTCCAGCTGATGATGATATTGTAGGGCTTGCTTAAATTCTGTCAGCGCATTATTACCCAAAAACAATTTATTGAGTCGTCTGTTTCGCTGCAAGCTGGGGGTGAATACTTCTAATCGGTTGTTGCCCAGATTGAGTATCTCAATTTGGGTACAAGCACTTATATCGAGCTCAAATTTCGTTAATTGATTACCCCATAAGTCCAATTCCTGCAAGGCTTTAGCGGGACTTAAGTCAATATCTAATTCAGTAATATCATTGGAATTTAGCAAAAGGCGCTCTAAGCTACTATGCTGCGGCAGCTCCGTTGTAAAGCGCCGCAAATTATTGAAGGATACATCCAATACTTCCAGGCGACTGCACCGGTCAATTCTTGCATTAAAGGAACTTAAATTATTGGATGCCAGATACAAACCCGTCAGATTGGTACAGGCATTCAAATCCATATCGAAACTTGTTAATGCATTATTACTCAAGGCCAGTTGCTCCAGGGCTCCACAGACTTGTAAGGACGCATCCAGATTGGTAAGCTGATTATAAGATAAATTAAGCTCCCGCAAGTGGCACACCGCCCTTAGGTTATGATTAAACTGCTGCAGCCGGTTATGATCCAGAAACAAGGTAGCAAGTCGGTTGCTTCCCGAGCCTTGAAGATCAAAATTCCGGATTTTGTTATAGCTAAGCAGGAGTACTTCTAGATGCTGAAAGCGATCCAGGTCAAGCGTAACTTCCTCCAGCTCATTTTTAATTATATTAATACGGCGAATAATATTCTTATCACTAAAGTTAAAGTCGAAGTGCGTGAGTCTGTTACCCGACAGATTCAGCTCCTCCAGGTGCCTTAACAAGTGACAGTTAAGCTCAAGATGACACAAGCCATTGCCATTGATATTCAGCACTTTAATTTTATTTTTATCAGAGAAATTTATTCGACAAAAGTCTACTTGGTTATGACTCAGGGTAAAGGCTCGGAGGTGCGGTAAGAACGATAAGTCGGCAAGCAATGTATCCCGCTGTAAAACGCCCACAGCTTGAATACCCACGATGCGCCCCTGTCTATCTAAACTAAGGTATTGTTCATCAGGTATACCATCTTTATTCTCATCAAATTCAGGGAACACATTCAATAAACGTTCAAAGACAGGCTGACCGGACTGCGCGTAAACCGCGTGCAGGCATAGGAAAAGCTGCAAAAAGGTAAGCTTGACTATATATTTGAACATGAGACAATTCTATTTTTTTAAGTAGATTGTTAATATTTGTTAACAAACATACTTTTTTTATTTCAGTTATCAAAGATCTGAGCCTTCCAAACAATGATGAATGGCCAGTTTTTTCCCGTAAGGTACACCAGGCTCCGCAAAGGATCATAGGCAATTCCGTTGAGAACTCCGGCCCTTGGATACTGCTCGCGGTTGATGCATGCCGATACATCTACTTCCATCCTTACCTTGCCCGTTTGAGGGTCAACCACCACAATGGTGTCATCGCCCAGCACATTGGCCCACACCAGCCCATTGATATACTCCAGCTCATTGAGGTACAGCACCGGCCCCCTGTGATTATATACATCGGTGCTTTTCCTGTGCTTCAGGGTCGGGGATAAATGCAAGAGATGATGCGATCCATTCGTAGCCATTAAGCTGCTATCCCCGGCGGTAGTCAGTCCCCATCCCTCCTCTTCGTATGGCTGTACCCACTGTTGCTGCAGGTTTAGGTCAAAACCATAGGCCACACTATCCTTCCAGGTAAGCAGTATAAGATGGTCATCATACACAGTGAGGCCTTCGGCAAAGATTGTTGGATCCAGGTCATGCTGCTGAAGTATGGCACCACTGCCCGGATCAATCTTACGCAAAGAAGAAGCACCTACCAGACCTGTCGACTCAAATAAATAGCCCTTCCACCACACCAGACCCTGCGTAAAGGCCTCTTCATCGTGGGGCAAGCGTGTGAAATGATCAATACTATACTGCCGGGGGCTTATGTCAGAAACCAGATAAATAACCTCCTGCGACTTACGCACCTTACCCCCGGCATAAAAAATCAGTTCTAGTGTGTTGCTCCCGGGCTTCAGCAAAGCAGCAGGCAGGATAAAAGCCCCGCTGTCACCACCTTGATATACACGTCCACTGGCGACATGCACCACTGAATCGAGTACCGCCATGCCCGGCGGTAGAAGATAAACAAGACTATCGCTGCTCGCCACTGTTTTCCATGCCGGGGAAAGCCCTGCCGACGGATGTTCAAGGTATATACCACAACTGCACAACAGCCGGAGAGCGCCGATAAGTAAGATCCATTTATGCATGGGCGGTTATTTCATGCGGGCTTCCCTGATCTGCTGCAAGGCTTGCTGCAATGTGGCACGCGGACTAGCCACATTAAGCCGCATGTATCCTTTTCCCTCACGACCAAATGAAAGACCATCATTTAAACCAACCTGTGCCTTATTCACAAGGAAATCGCGTAAATCTCTCTGCGACATACCCCAGCTGCTGAAATCAATCCAAAGAAGATAGGTAGCTTCAGGGCGGTAAAAAGATAGTTCTGGCAGGTACAAGCCCAGATATTCCTCTATAAACATTATATTCTCCTCCAGATAGTTCTTCAAGGCGGTAAGCCAGGCATGCCCCTTGGTATAAGCCGATGTGAGGGCAAGACCGCTAAACACATGACCCATCTGCAGGTGCAAGCGGTTCTGCATAGATTGATAGGCCGATAACAATGCCTCGTTTTTGCTAATCACATAAGAAGTACTGAAACCCGCAATATTAAAGGTCTTGGAGGGAGCCATAAACGACAGACTGTGCAGGGCGGCCACATCGCTGATGCTGGCATACGGAATGTGCCTGTGCCCGAAGAGTGCCAGGTCGGCATGTATCTCATCAGCCAGCACTAATACCTTGTGCTGATGGCAAATGTCGGCGATCCTCTGCAGCTCCTCACGCGTCCACACACGTCCCACGGGATTATGAGGTGAGCAAAGAATATATAGCTTCACCTCCGGACGTGCCGCCTGTTCCTCCAGCAGCGCAAAGTCAATCTCATACCGCCCATCCACATTGCGTAGCGGGTTTTTCACCACCTGACGCTTGTTATCGCCAATAATAGAATAAAAAGGTGGATAAACCGGTGTATTGATAATCACCCCATCCCCTTCCTGCGTCAACGACAGGAGCGAGAAGGTGAGTGCAGGTACCACACCCGGTGAATACTCAATCCATTGGGGTGCCACCTCCCAATCATGCACTTGCCGGCACCAATTTACGATGGCATCTGAAAAAGCATTCTGTCTGATGGTATAACCATATATCTCGTGGCTAGCTCGCTCAAGGATATCGGCCTGCACCTCTGGGGGTACCGCAAAATCCATATCGGCTACCCAAAGGGGTATTACCTCCTTATTGCCAAAATACTGCTGCCTCAACTCCAGCTTATAGGCATCGGTGCCACTGCGATCAATGGGTGTATCAAAGTCGTATGTCATAATATTGTAATTGTTACGATCTAAAAAAGGGGCCTAGGCCCCTTTCATTCATAATTTTCTAAATGCTTTACTGAGCGCTGACAATCTGAATATCGATGGTTTCAATAGCCTCATTGGGCACTTCCGCGTTGTCGTTAAACACTATTGTCAAGCGATAATTACCACTCAGGCAGGCTGCTTCTATAGGTATCCCAAATAACTGTGCTTCATTCACTTCCTTGGTCTTTTCGCCATTAAATTGTAGGGTATGCTCCATTTTGGGCTCCTCTGCAGGTTTCCAGGGAGTAGCAAAACCCTTTAGCTGAGCACTGCCCGGCAAGGCATCCAGGTATTCAATGGTAATGGTGCATTTGCCAAGGCCCTTATTATCGCTAAAGGCAGCCACGAAAGGCACATTAGTTTGTCCGTTACTTTTCTCAAAAGCCTGACCTGCTGTGGGACTTGTAATGCTAACGGTTGGCGCTGTTGTATCGGGTCCTTCCTTCTTGTCGTCGCTACCGCCACCACAGGCTGCCATCGTTAAAACAACAAGCAGCACAGATAAAAATCTAGTCATCTCATTCATAGGATTAAATTTTAACACAAATATACATTTTTTTCATAGTACAGCCCACCGTAATAGTCAAATCTTCGAGCTCTATTTCAGGTTTTCCCAATACCAGGCAATGGCTTCTTTTAACCCATCGTGTATACTATATTGTGGTACATAGCCAAGCAATCGGGTCGCCTTATCGATGGATGCCAGGCTATGGGGTATATCGCCTTCTCTGGCGGAGCCATAGGTAATTTTCACCTTCGCTATATCATCATCAAATTCGCTGAGAAAGGTTTGCAGGTGCCCCACCAATTCATTCAGGGTAGTGCGCTGACCGTAGGCCACGTTATAAACCGTGTTGAAAGCCTGCTGATCACTCGTAGTGGCTGCCAGCTCGTTGGCTTGCAGTACATTATCAATATATGTAAAATCGCGCGAGTAGCTTCCGTCACCATTAATCACCGGAGATTCTTTGTTAATCAGGGCTTTCACAAACTTAGGTATTACCGCCGCATAAGCCCCATCAGGATCCTGACGTCGGCCAAAAACATTAAAGTAGCGTAATCCGATAATCTGCATGTTATAAAGACGGGCAAACACATCGGCATATAACTCATTTACATACTTGGTAATGGCATAGGGCGATAAAGGTTTCCCAATAACGTCTTCCACCTTGGGCAGGTTGGTGCTGTCACCATAGGTTGATGAACTGGCAGCATACACAAAGCGCTGCACACCGGCATCGCGCGCTGCCACCAACATATTTAAAAAACCGGACACATTCACATCATTGGAGGTGATGGGATCGGCAATGGAGCGCGGCACGGAGCCCAGAGCCGCCTGATGTAAAACCACTTGTACACCTTCAACAGCCCTTTTACAATCATCCATATTTCGGATATCACCTTCCAGCAAAGTAAAATTGTCATCCGATAAAAAGGATGCTATATTTTTGCGTTTGCCAGTGGCAAAATTGTCAAGGCAAACGACAGTATTATTTTGTTTTAACAATTTCTCGCACAAGTTAGAACCAATAAATCCGGCTCCACCCGTTACCAGCACTTTTTTATTATTAAGTATTTTATTCATCCATTATCGACTTTAGAAATGTAAAAGTAGCAAAGCGTTGCCAAAAAATAAATTATTGCCCCATTTTGTAGGTATAAAATTGGGGTACCCTCATAAGTTGAGGCTAATTATGCAATACAATATGGGATTACAGAGGTGCTTACAGTGTTAAGGCCACCAGTTTAAATGCGCCTCAGATGTAAAACAAACCCCCGGACGTTTAAGGGCCGGGCGTTGCGTGATGGTTTATTTACTTCCTTACTTACCGAAAAGCCTTAAACCTGACTATACTTCAATCATAAAAAAGACATTGAAATCTTAAAATAGTTTCCATAACTTGAAAAGGATTCTATTAAAGATGATTTTTTATGAACCACCTCACCTTCACAGAACACGATGCTGTTGGCACTATCACCTTTTCGCGTCCCAAGGCTCTCAACGCCATTAATAGCGAAGTACTCAAAGAACTAAATGCCCTCCTGGAAAAATTAGAAGCCAGTGAGCACATTCGTGTGGTTATACTTACCGGCGAAGGCAAAGCCTTTATAGCTGGTGCCGACATTGCTGAGATGCAAGGGAAGTCGGAACAGGAGGCTAAAACTTTTTCCCGCTTAGGGCATGATGTGATGAACCGCATTGAGCAATCACCATTGCCATTTATCGGCGCCCTCAATGGCTTTACTTTGGGAGGCGGCCTTGAAATCGCTTTGTCTTGCAGCTTTCTGTTGGCTGCCGAAACAGCTAAGTTTAGCGCCCCTGAAGTCAATCTGGGTCTGATTCCGGGCTTTGGCGGTTCACAGCGTTTGGTACGCGCTATTGGGCTGAATAATGCCCGCTATTACTTGTACACTGCCAATATGTTTGATGCCACAGACGCCCTGCGAATGGGATTGGTTCAGGCTGTTTATTCCAATGAAGAATTGATGGATAAAGCACTGGAATTGGCAAGAATGATTGCCACAAAAGGGCCAATGGCGATACAGTCCCTGGCAGCTGTTGTGAATGTTGGATTAGAGAAGGGCTTTGAAGCTGGCTGCTTAAAAGAACAACAAGTGTTTGGCTCTTTGTTTGATAACGAAGCGCAGGAAGGGATGACGGCTTTCCTCGAAAAACGCAAACCGCTGTGGTAAAGTAACCCAATTATACTATATACGATGAGTCACCTGGATAGATTTAAAAACATCAGTGTTATTGGTGCAGCCGGTAAAATGGGAAGTGGCATATTGCTTCTTAATGTTTTGCATGCAGCTAAGTTGATGCACCATGGACCTTACATTGGGCAGACATTTGTAATTAATGCCATTGATCAAAATTTTGAGCGCTTGCAAGGGGTAATGACTTACCTTAAAGGGCAGCTCCTAAAGTGGGCTGAGAAAAACATTGTGGAACTAAGAAAACTCTTTGCCAATCGGGCTCATCTGATTGATAATAAAGATATCATTGAGGCCTTTGTGTTCGAAGCGCTGTCAATAGTTAAACCATCCATTAATATGGAGGCGGCCTATCATTCGAGTCTGGTATTTGAAGCCATTATTGAGGATGAGACCATTAAGGCATCTGTTTTGAAGCAAATCAATGATAATAATCCGTATGAACCATATTTCCTGACCAACACCAGTGCTATTCCCATTGAGGTGCTGAATCAGAAAGCGCAGTTGGGTGGACGTATCATCGGCTGTCATTTTTATAATCCGCCGGCGGTACAAAAGCTAATCGAGGTGGTTGAATTGAAAGGCGGGCATCCGGAGTTGAGTAAAATCGTGGATGGTTTTGCCCGGCACATGGATAAACTCATCGTGCCTTCTTTCGATGTGGCAGGCTTTGTTGGCAATGGCTTCTTTATGCGTGAAATTTTATTTGCCGAGAAAATGTATAATGATCTGCGAAAGGGACTGGGTGCGCAACAGGCATTACTGATTACGAATAAAGTCAGTCACGAGTTGATGATGCGCCCCATGGGCATCTTTCAGTTGGTCGACTATGTGGGTATAGATGTCTGTGTGTTGATCATGAACGTGATGAATACTTACCTCGATGAAGAAATTGTCAGCCCTTTACTAACCAGTCTTTTGGAGAAAGGCGTCAGAGGTGGGCAACACCACGATGGCTCTCAAAAAGCGGGTTTGTTCAGCTACGAGAAAGGCCGCGCTGTTGAATTGTATGATCTGGATGCCGATAAGTATGTTCCCATTGAAGCACCTGCTTTGGAAGCTGAAAAATATTTGTCAGTACAGACAAAAGTCTATTCCTGGAATCAGCTGAGTCGCTCGAAATACCGGGAGCAACATCTGAAAGAAACCTTTGAGAACCTGGCTCAGGAGGATAGTCGTGGAACCCAACTCCTGAAAACCTACATGACAGCCATGAAAGCCTTAGGTCTTCAACTAAAGGAGGATGGTGTCACCGCATCCACTGATTATGTCAATGCCGTGATGATGAATGGATTCTATCACTTGTACGGACCCGTTAACGATTATAATTTCTAAGCCATGCAAAAACGTGTTTTTTTAGTAGCCGGATATAATACGGTATCGCTCGGGAGCGGACGTTCGGAGTTCAATCCAAAAAAAGAAAACCCGGGACTGGCGCATTACATACAGGAAGCCGGGCGTAAGGTATTGGAGCGCATTAATGGGGCAGAACAGGTGGATGAAAGCGTTATCGGTAACTTCATTGCTTCTCGGTTCAATAACCAGGCGCACCTGGCGGCTTTTATTCCTTCTATCGATGAAAAACTGAAATACAAACCCGCTGTAAGGGTCGAAGGGGCCTGTGCTTCGGGCGGACTGGCGGTGATGACTGGCGTGAAGTCTATCCTGGCTGGCACGGCAGAGGTGGTGCTGGTGCTTGGTGTGGAAGTTCAGAATACCGTGAAGGCCATGTATGGTGCCGATTTTTTGGCTCAGGCCGATTATTATCCGAAACGAAAAGACGGGCATGCCTATTTTTTCCCTGGCAAATTCAGCGATCGCGCCGGAGCTTATGCTGCTGCCTATGGCGAAGCCTATATGCGAAAAGGACTGGCGCAATGGTATGTTAACTGTGTAGAGAATGCGCGTTTGTGTGAAACAGCACAGGAATACGAAAATAGAAACGAAAATTTAATGGAGATGGGCTTGTTGCCCCCTGATGGTAGTCGTTTTGTGGATCATCTTAATTACACCGACTGCTCTAAAGTATCGGATGGGGCTTCGGCCCTCGTTCTTGTGTCGGAAGAAGGATTGAAGCGAACCGGCCTACCACTAAATGAAGCCATTGAGCTGGTGGGTTTTGCTCAGGTTGAGGATAACATCATGGAAGAGCCGGCTGATCCTTTGGAATTAAGCACTACCAAAGCGGCTGTTAACAGAGCGTTAAGCATGGCTGGCATCGGAAATGAACAGCTGGCAACGGTGGAAACGCACGATTGCTTTACCATTGCCGGCGTATTGGCAACAGAGGCCATTGGTTTTGCAGCCAAGGGGCAAGGAGCAGCCTATGTGGCCGAAGGCAACACGGCGCGTAATGGCACTATCTCTTTTAATACCACAGGCGGACTAATTGCCTGGGGACATCCAACCGGAGCTACCGGCGTGCATCAGGTGGTCACTATCTGGCAGCAACTCACCGGTCAGGCTGGTCAGGCTCAAATCAGTGTTCCGGCTAATAAGCCTTACGGGCTGACGGTGAATATGGGCGGTAATGATAAAACGGTGGTCAGCATGGTGTTTAAGCAATGTAAATAGAATGCTCCCTAAACAAATAACTATAGACAGATGAATTTCCAATTAACAGAAGAGCAAATAATGATTCAGCAGGCTGCCCGCAATTATGCGCAGCGTGAGCTGATACAGGATGTGATTGAGCGGGATGAGAAAGCCATTTATCCCACCGAACACATTCGTAACCTGGCCGAACTGGGTTTTCTGGGCATGCTGGTTGATCCTAAATATGATGGTGGCGGCATGGATACGGTGTCCTATGTCTTGGCCATGGAAGAGTTTTCGAAGGTCGATTCCTCAATTGGGGTAATAATATCGGTTAATAACTCGCTGGTGTGTTACGGGTTGGAAAAGTACGGCACCGAAGCCCAGAAAGAGAAATACCTCAAACCGCTGGCCCGTGGTGAAATAACAGGTGCCTTCCTGCTGTCTGAGCCGGGTGCCGGTTCCGATGCGACCTCGCAGCAGACCAAAGCCACTGATATGGGCGATCATTACCTGGTGAATGGCGTTAAAAACTGGATCACCAATGGTAACACGGCTTCGGTCTATCTGCTGATGGCACAAACCGATCCGGGCAAAGGGCATCATGGGATCAATGCGCTGATAGTGGATCGGCACGCCGAAGGCATTACGCTGGGGCCACATGAAAACAAAATGGGGATGCGCAGTTCAGATACGCATTCGGTGCAGTTTACCGATGTGAAAGTACCCAAAGCTAACCGTATTGGTGAAGATGGCTTCGGCTTTAAGTTCGCCATGAAAACGTTGGAAGGCGGGCGGATAGGTATTGCATCGCAGGCTTTGGGGATTGCTTCAGGGGCTTACGAGTTGGCGCGTAAATATGCCATGGAACGAAAAACTTTCGGCAAGCCGATTATCAGGCACCAGGCCATTGCCTTTAAGCTGGCCGATATGGCCACCGAAATAGAAGCCGCCCGGTTTCTCTGTCTGAAAGCCGCCTGGCTCAAAGATCAGGGACAGCCTTACGGCATTGCCAGTGCCATGGCCAAACAGTATGCGGCCGATATGGCCATGCGCGTCACTACCGAAGCCGTGCAGATTCATGGTGGATACGGCTATGTAAAAGAGTACCATGTGGAGCGGTTGATGCGCGATGCCAAGCTGACGCAGATCTATGAGGGCACTTCCGAGATCCAAAAGATCGTCGTATCCCGGGCCATTGAAAGTGGCGATATTTAATTAACTAAAACAAGAACCATGAGAGTATTCGTTTGCATGAGTTATGTACCTGATACCACCACCAAAATACGTTTTAAGGAAGCTAATACCCAGTTGGATGATGCAAGCATCCAGTGGGTAATTAATCCATGGGACGAGTTGGCCTTAACGCGTGCTGTTGAACTGAAGTACGACGCCGCATCGCCTGTGGATGAGGTGGAGATAGTAATGGTTGGTGGGGTGCGCTGCGAACCCATCCTTCGCAAAGGATTGGCTATTGGCGCTGATAAAGCCACCCGAATTGATGTGGAACCGCTGGATGCCTTTCAGACAGCCACTCAGCTGGCAACCTATCTACAAGGAAAAGATTGTGGGTTTATTGTTTGCGGCATTGAGTCGGGCGATTACAACGAGGCGGCCGTGGGCGGTATGCTGGCCGAACTGTTGGATTATGCTTCGGTGTCTTCGGTATCTTCTGTTCAGTTTGATGGGGACGCACCAGTTTACCAGCGTGATGTGGCCAATGGCAAAGAGCAGGTAAAAGTGGATGGACCGGCCGTTTTGATTGTGCAAAAAGGCTTCGCCCGTGTGCCTAAGATACCCAATATGCGTGGGATCATGACGGCCCGAAGCAAGCCATTGGATGTGATTCCAGCCATAGAAGTTGAGCCTCTGGTGGAGTTTGTTGAGTATGCTGCTCCGCCAGCCAAAGGCCGGGTGAAGATGCTTAACACGCCGGAAGAGTTAGTGCGAAGCCTGAGTGACGAGGCAAAACTCCTCTAACACACTTAAAAATATATCGCCAGAATCAATCACACCATTATTAACATCTTAAATCAGGACTATGTCGATACTCGTATATATCAGAAATGTTGGGGGACAGCTAAAAAAGCAGAGCCTTGAACTAAGCGCTTATGCCAAAGCGATGGCTGATGCCTTGAACCTTGACGTGACAGGTTTGGTAATTGGTACCATGGCCGATGGTGAATTGAAAAAATTAGGTAACTATGGCATGAGCCGTGTGCTTAAAGTAGATGATGAGCAATACAATCAACGGGTGAACCGCGTTTATACGCGTATTGTGGAGCAGGCAGTGAATAAAACGGATGCCAAATACATTCTGTTTCCCGATAATGCGCAGGGAAAAGCCATTGCACCTCGCCTGTCAGTGCGCTTAAGAGCCGGTTTTATTCCACAGGTATTGGATTTGCCTTCATCGTTTGAACCATTCACCGTTAAGAAGCGAGCCTTTACAGGCAAGGCCATTGCAACGGTAACAGCCCATACCGAACGCGTTATTCTGACGCCCATGCTCAATAGTTTTGGCTTACCGGAAAATGCCCAGGACCTGGAGATACAAAGCTTCGAACCACATATTGAAGAGCCTGACTCACGATTGGAATTGGTTGGCAAACAGTTGAGTGAGGAAGGGGTGCAGCTGGCAGATGCCGATATTGTTGTAAGTGGCGGACGGGGCATGCGCTCGTCTGAGAATTTTGCCATGCTGGAGGAACTGGCTGCCACGCTGGGAGCCGCAACGGCTTGTAGTCGACCCGTGGCCGATGATGGCTGGCGGCCGGCCGATGAACACGTGGGACAAACAGGTAAGATTATTGCCCCGAACATCTATTTTGCCATTGGCATATCCGGTGCTATTCAGCATGTGGCCGGGGTGAGTGGCGCCAAGTGCATTGTGGGCATTAACTCCGACCCCGAAGCGCCCATTTTTGAGGTGGCCGACTACGGCCTGGTGGGCGATGCTTTTCAGATTGTTCCGGAGCTAAATGAGGTGTTCAGGAAGCATATGCACGAGAAAAAGTAAACTTCTGCCTTCTACCCTCTGTCTACCAACTATCAAACTAATAATATATGAAACGACCATATAAATTTGATTATCCATATTGACACACAGGCGGATGATCTAATCTTTTGGGAGTTCCATCTGACCATTGAAAAATAAATTTGAACAGATGAAAACAAGTCTGAAATACTCATATCTCAATATAAAACTACTGGCTACTGCCTAAAAACTATTTAACTTATTTATGAATCAACTTGTTTTTACCATACTACTCATTGCCGCCATGGCGGTTTTGCTACGTTCATTCTGGCAGATACGCGCAAATTTTGCCCGAACCCGGGAGGTGGCGTTCGACGGACAGGTGATGAAACGCCTGCGCTTAACCGCAACAGTCGCTTTGGGACAAACTAAGATTCTGCGCAAGCCCTTCATCGGCCTGATGCATGCCCTCGTGTTCTGGGGTTTTATCGTGATTACCATCGGAAGCCTTGAGATGGTGATTGATGGGGTGTCAGGCTGGCATCGCTCATTGAGCATTCTGGGGCCTTTCTATACTTTGATTGCTGCCAGCGGCGATATTTTTGCCTATGTGGTGCTGGCCGGCATTGTTCTGTTTCTGGCGCGTCGCCTGTTGATGCATATCCGGCGGTTCGATGGAGTTGAGCTGACCAAAGCCAATAAAACGGATGCCGCCATTGCCTTGGGTTTTATCATGCTACTGATGCTGTCGTTGATTGGACTCAATATGACCGATCTGTATCTGCATGGTGATGCCTTGCCGGGTGCCTATCCAATATCGGCCTGGTTATTGCCCTATTTCGATTTATCAACAGTTAATGCTGAAGTGATGTATAAGTTTTATTGGTGGTCGCACATTTTGCTCATCTTTATTTTTGCCAACTACCTGCCTTACTCCAAGCATTTTCATGTGTTCATGTCCTTGCCCAATGTGTTTTTTAGTAACCTGAATCCGTTGACCTATCTGCCTTCGATGCCTGAAGTACAAAAAGAGGTGGCGCTGATGCTGAGTGGTAATGCTTCTGATGCAACACCACCGGAACAAGCCCAGCGTTTTGGCGTGAAGGATGTGGAGGACATCACCTGGAAAAACTATATGGATGCATTGACATGTACCCAATGTGGGCGTTGTACGGAGGTGTGCCCGGCCAATATTACAGGTAAACTATTATCGCCACGAAAAATCTTTGTTGATATTCGGGCCCGGATGGACGATAAAAGTAAGAATGGCTCGGGTAAATTCCTGTTGGGCGATTATATCTCTAAGGAAGAGCTATGGGCCTGTACCACCTGTAATGCCTGCGCCCAGGAATGCCCTTTAAATATCAGTCATCCGAACCTGATAATGGATATGCGCCGTTACCTGGTGTTGGAAGAGGGCGCTGCCCCGGATGAACTTAATGCCATGTTTGCCAATATCGAAAACAACGGGGCTCCCTGGAAGTATTCGGCCGAAGACCGCTTGAAATGGACAGAGGCCTAAAGCATTTTTAATCGTAAATCACACGCATGACGAAGATAGATGTGCCAATAATGGCAGAAGTAAGTGCACAAGGGCATCAGCCGGAATACCTGTTTTGGGTGGGCTGTGCCGGTGCCTTTGATAAACGTTACCAGAAGGTGACGCGCGCCTTTGCGCAAATACTCAATGCGGCAAAGGTGGATTATGCCGTTTTAGGCACTGAAGAAACCTGTACGGGCGATCCGGCTAAACGGGCTGGTAACGAAATGTTGTTTCAGATGCAAGCCATGCAGGTCATCGAAACGCTTAATGGCTATGGCGTGAAGAAGGTCATTTGCATCTGTCCGCACTGTTTCAACATCCTCAAAAACGAATACCCCGAACTGGGGGGCGACTATGAAGTCATCCATTATTCAGCGTTTATTAACCAGCTGGTCGACAGTGGTCAGATTCTGGTTAATCAGGAAGGCTTGAAGAATAAACGTATTACCTATCACGATCCCTGTTACCTCGGACGCGGAAATGGTATTTACGAAGCGCCTCGTAAGGTGATTAGCCAGTTTAAAATTGATTACCGGGAGATGAAACGCGCTAAGAGTTTCTCGCTTTGTTGCGGGGCTGGCGGGGCGCAAATGTTTAAGGAAGCGGAAAAGGGGCATAAAGAAGTATATGAAGAACGTACGGCCGATGTGTTGGCAACCGGGGCGAATATCGTGGCTACTGCCTGTCCGTTTTGCATGACCATGCTAAGTGATGGGATTAAATTTGCTAATAAGGAAGCGGAAGTAACTAATATGGATATTGCAGAGCTCATTGCTCAAAACCTAGTGGATTAAAACAGGATGTGACTATAATAAGCCATCGGGAACTAGTAGTAAGTTCCATTTTAATTAAGTATTTAGGGGATGGCTCTCTTGCGTAAGATGCTTATAAAGAACCGTTCCCTAAAACTTATTGAATGCTCTGCTAGCGCATATTACCCCAGGCTGTCGCCTGAGGTAAATGTGCTGCATTATCATTTTTTGATGAAGCTACTGTGCTTTATCGCCTCATCTGCCAGCTTTTGCATGGTTTCAGCATCCATAAAACCGGTGTTTCGGGTTAATATCATACCCTCGGCATTAAAAAAGATGAGCGTAGGAAACCCTTTTACCTGATGCTGTTCTCGGGCCATCTGCCTTAACTGACTGTCTTTTACCGGATCGAGCTTTAAACTGATAAAATGCTTATTTACATAGCTGGCCAAAGAAGCATTGGTATATACATTGGCCTCCATTTGTCGGCAAGGAACGCATCCTTTAGTTGAGTAATTCACCAATACCCCCTTCCCTTCTTTCTTAGCAAGAGTCAATGCTTCTTCAAAACCAATACTTTGAAACTTAATCTGCTCGGCCTTTTGTGCATTAAGTTGATATGTACTCAACAGTATAATTGCGGATAATAGTAACAATTTCATTCTTGATGTTTTTAAAACCGGATTTGCTACCAAAGTATTAAGCGAATGGGCTTATACCTGGTGGATACCTGTTGATTGATAAAATATAAGCTACAGAGCTTATGGCTACTGATTAATTAAGGTGTTTCATCAGCAAACTCTCTAATCCTTTATCAGAGGGACGAGGAGCATCTGCTGAGATAATTACACCTTCTTTATCGAATAGCATAAAACGAGGAATGCGATTGATACCATAAGCCGTTGCCACTGGCGAATCAAAGTCATCATCGGCGATGAGCTGCACCCCTGTCAGGCTGTTATCTTTTACAAAAGAACGCCACTTTTCAATATCTTTGGCCTTATCCAATGACAGACTCACGAAAGTAACGGGTTGTCCGTGAAATTTTTTCTCCAACGCTTGCAAAGCGGGAATTTCTGCCTTACAAGGACCACACCAGGTTGCCCACAAGTCAATATATACCAAAGTCCCTTTAAAATCAGAAAACTCATGAAATTTGCCATTCACATCTTGCGCCTTAAAGTTGAAGCCCAACTTCCCTTCTTTAAAATTACGAATACTAATCTCATGAGCTTCTGCCTGTTCCTTTAGGTACGGCGTTGACAAGTATGACGAAACAAGCTGTTTATAATTCAGATATTTATCATCGTATGTTTTATAGCGCTGAATGTTATCAATGGCAAAATAGCCCTTCAGCAGCTCGTTTTCCACCGTAGCCAATTGGGCTTCAAGCCGCTGCTGGGCATTTGACAAATTCAAACCCGAATTCATCACTTTATACATAGAATAAGTACGCATAAATTCACGCGTATTGGCCAATTCAAGCAGGCGCTCTGTATCATTTGCTTTTTCGTTCAGTATCTGCTTGTAATAGTCCGGATACAGATCTATGCTTGGATGCTTTTGCTGCGGAGTAAACAGAAAATTAACCGCCGCAAACTTAAGATCTAAATCCACCATTAAACCCAACAACTCATCGAAAGAAGCATCATTGGTACTTATCAGATACTTAAATTTGTCGGCCTGATCTACAAACTCAGGCAAAACCGGGAAAAAGTCTTCGTAAGACAATAAATTGTATTGAAAACCATGAGAATAGGTAAAAATAGAATCGGCTATTTCATTCCACTCACTTAATAATTTATTCTTTGCACAATTACTTTTTACCAGTTGGTAACTCCCCTCTTCCAGGTGAATATCTATATTAACACCTTTATCGAGATAGAAGCGTTTGAGATTATGCTCCTGCCTAACAGGACGCTGAACGCTACTCCACATTACATTAATTACGTATAATCCAGGTTCATCAACCGGGCATGCAAAACCAAACTCTCCCTTTTCATTCAGCATGCTTGTTGAAACAGTATGCGTAGTTCCATGCTCCACCTTGCACAGGTGTATTTCTTTATCTTTAGCCTCTCCATTGAAAGTACCTGTTATCTGGGCGTAATTACTCGTGTCTTCTTTACATGAGAATAAGCAAATGGCGCTGATTAAGCACACTAGCGCTGCTTTAAATATTGTTTTCATTAAGTAATATTTTTTTGATTGGTAAATAAGGAAATCGACCTTTATTGAAGCTGTATATTTTGCGGTACAGCTAACAACAAAAGCCGGGCAAAGCAGGTAATACTAACATCCCCTTTATGTTAATTACTACCCTTCCTTTGCCCGGCCCTTAATTAGATTTCTATTTTGAATTTTGCTTTAAATTCACATTTCTTGACAATGCTTCAACAGAAAACGGATGAATATAAAGGTGCGACTCTGGCTCTAAAGTGTAGGTTTGTCCCTTGTATGTACGTGTTAAAGTTACCGCATACTCCGGCTCAGTATTTAAGCGCCTTAAATCCCAGTATCTATTGGGTGTCAGGTTCAACTCACGAGCTCTTTCATCAATGATAACAGCCATGGATTCCTGCGTGTTGGCAGCAGTAAGCGGCACGTAATTTTCGGGTCGGATGCGCTTTGCACGCAATTGATTCACTAAGTCCATCGCAGCATCAACTTCGCCCTGTCTGGCCAAACATTCGGCTTTCATCAGCAAGGCTTCCACCGACCTTAAGCCACCGGGATTTGGCTCAAAAGCAAAGTTCATTAAACTATAAAACATACAGCCTTCGATAAGGTTAGGGTTGTGTCTGAAAAATAATTCCAAACGCAAGTCTCCGGTTTCAAAATTCTGAACAAATTCAGGACTCACCACCGAAAAGTATAGCCCCATAGAATTCCATCCATATCTAAAAAGGTTATGTTCGCCCATTTCGTATCCTACACGAACTGCAAATGGGTTACCTGCTGTTTGGTTGGCATAGTCAACCATATCAAAAATATAGTCGTTATAGCTCAGCGACTGATCAGCGGCAACCAATGCCTTGTCAAATTCCTTTTTAAATAAATGCACCTTTGCTTTTAGTGCATAACCAAAGGCTTTGCCCGGACGAAATGTATTATTGGGTGTTTCAGGCAACCACTCGATGGCTGCTTCTATATCCCGCCCAATGGCCTCGTACACCTCCTGCACGCTGTACTGTTTAAGCACCGACTCCAAATCCAATTCAAAGGTAAGGATAATGCCATTATCATTGGACGCAGAGCTGGCCTGGTAATGCTTGGCATAAAAATTAACCAGAAAGAAGTAATTGTAGGCGCGTAAAATCTGCGCCTGTGCTTTAACTTGTTGCTTTAAATCGGTATCGCCTTCTGATTCATCAATATTTTCGATGACGATATTATAGTTCGAGATTCTCTTATAACAGCTGTTGTACAACCGGTCGGTCTCGATAAACTTGGCACGATCGGCACGCTCATCAAATGTAACATTGGCCTTAATCACCGGATAATTATCCTCGGTTAACCAACTTTCACTCATCACAAAGCGTTCGCCCGTTAAATAACCGATATCGTTGTGCGGAAAATCAAAGTACATATCATTCTCTAACAGAGCCGAGAACTCTTCTGCAGTTTCCAACAGTTTGCGTTTTTTAGGTTCTATGTCCAGATAGTTATCACAAGCCATCAACAGAACACCCAAAAAGGCGATATATATGATATTTATTTTCTTCATTTTTATTTCTTTTCGCGATTCTTACTCCTACTCATTTATAGCTTCTTCCACTATGCGCGGAAACCATAAATTTTATAATATCGATTAAAATCCAAGCTTTACTCCCACCGACCAGGACGGCATTTGAGGGAATAAGCGATAGCCATTATTAGCCATATAAGCTTCCGGATCTATATTGTTGCCTGCCGCACTCCAATAGAGTGGATTTGTTACCTGCCCCTTGATTTGCAAGTGGCGTGCGTGGAATTTTTTAGCTATATGTTCTGGTAAGCTATACGCCAGTGTAACGTTTCGCAATTTGATAAAATCAGCATCTTTCACGTGTATATCGGCATACTTCCAGTGCGCCTCACGAAAGCTATTATAGCTGTAGGTAGCCATTCGCGGAATGTTCGTATCAGTATTTTCAGGTGTCCACGCATTGGCCACATCTTTATGGATATTTCCATCAGAAATACGATCATACAGTGGGGTCACGTCCTGGCGTAGTTTGTGTCCTCCGTAAAAAATCACCAAGGCAGACAGCTCAAGGTTTTTATACCTTAAGTGGTTATTCACAGAGCCATTAAATACCGGATCGATTTGACCCACACGCACCATCGCATCCGGATCATTCATTTGATCATTGGCTACAACATTGCCATCGGCATCATACACCGAAGGGTCACCCTCGTCAGTTAGCCCGGCATAACGGAAAGCATAAATCGAGTTAAAAGCCTCTCCTTCCAGATAATAATCTTTGGGGAACTTCAAGAGATTGTTTCCGTCAATAACTTCGAAATTAACCTTGTCAATTTCATTTTTATTGTGGGAATACACCAATGAAGTGTTCCAGCTAAAGTCATTATTTCTAAACCAATCGTAGGCAATGGAGAGCTCAAAACCCCTGTTCGTCATAGCTCCATTATTGACCTTGGCACTTGGAAAACCCGTTGCCGGATCCAGTTTTTTATTGGCCAACAGATCCGTACTTTTCCTGTAGTAAGCATCAAGCGCTCCAATCAGGCGGTTATTAAACATGGCAAAATCCACCCCAATATTGTAGGTGCTGGTTTTCTCCCATCGCAACAAAGCATTGGGTGGTGAAAGAATAAAAGCAGCCATATTCCCTGTTTTATAGTTGTTCATTAGCGAAGCCAACAAGTAGGGACTGGTTGATTGATCGACATGACCATTCACTCCATACGATCCTCTTAGCTTTAGCATGTTTAACCAATCGGTATATGAGAGAAAATCTTCCTCTGACAGGTTCCAGCCGGCACCAAAAGACCACAATGGACGGTAGCGGTACTTCGGATCGGAACCAAACAAATCGGCCTGGTCTACCCGTACACTGGCAGTAAAATTATATTTATGGCGCAAGGTATAGGCTGCATTGGCATACATGGAGAAGAAGCGATGCGTTTCTTCGTTAAGATAATCATCGGGCGACAAGCGCTGGCTGTTTAGATTATATAATTCACCCGGAACCCCGTTAACCAGTGCCTCCCAGTCCATGTATTCGGTCGATAAAATTTTATCGTCATAACCATAAACAGTAGTGCGCTGATATTTAAGTGAATTTTCCATGATTTCTGTACCTACAATGGCGGTAACATTATGATCTTCTGAAAAAGTACGATCGAAGTTCAACTGGTTCCGAAAAGTATAATTATCATAACCGGTAAAAACACGCTGCAATGCTCCATTATTCGGAACGTAATAATTTAATGATTGATTATTCAAAACCGCATAGCGATTAATCATCTCGCGCATCTTAAAACTCTCTTTCTCAGCGTATCTGCTTTCTTCTCGTTTAATAGTCTCGTACTGAAACTTAGTTGAGTAACTTAAGCCTTTAAAAAGCTTAACGTTTGCATCAATAAAGAGGCGTATATTTTGTTTGTTGGTTTTTCTATAATCCTTGTCCAACTCTTCCAACACATTATATCCAATGTCGTGCATTCCATCAATCTGCTGAATCTCAGAAAGACGTTTGAAATTATACTTGTAATAACGAAGGGGATTGCCATCGGCATCATGCATCTGTTCGTAAGGCATGGCATCGGTCATTCCTTTAAGCGCAGCATGATTTTTAGATTTATTAAAGGACAAATTACCGCCATAGCTCAGTGAAAACCAGTCTGTTAATTGGAGCTGATTTTTAAGATAAAAGTTATAAGCGCCATTATTTTCATTTTGAACCAACAATTTATTGGTGGTGGCATTGGCCGAAAGCACCAGGTTTGATTTTTCACCAGCGTTTCGGAATGTCAGATTATATTGCTGCCTCAGCGGGTTTTGATATACTTCATCGCGGTATTTGCTTCGATAGTCTATACCTCTTAAGGCATTAATTTTGCCATCAACCTCGTTTTGGGTCATCTCGCCATTGGCCAGCAGTTTATAATAGTTCACCGCTTTTGAGTATACCCGCTGCTCGGTATCCAATGTATTAAAATAGCTGATAGGATTTTCCTGATAGTGTGGATTATTTTTTAAATAATACAACTCATAATCAATCACATCGCTGGACGATGCATAGTTAAAGTAATCAAGATCCGGCTTATCGGTCACCGTCCAATCGGCACTAAAATCAACCTCTGTCGTTCCCTTTTTGGCCTTTTTGGTGGTTACTACAACAACACCATTGGCCGATTTGGCACCGTAAATAGACGCTGCAGCCGCATCTTTTAGTACGGTTACAGACTCAATATCATGCACATTAATGGCAGAGAAACCACTCGCTGTTGGTATACCATCCACAACTACTAAGGGGCTGTTATCATTACCAAATGTTCCTTTGCCTCTGATCACCAACTCTCCCTTGTAGGAGTTAAGACCAGCCACCTTCCCTTCTAAAGCGGTTGTAATGTCCGATACAATCTGTGTTTCCAGTTCTTTTTCGTCTACAATAGAGTAAGAACCTGTTGAGCGTTCTTTAGAAATTGTTTGATAACCGGTAACAACCACTTCATTTAAACCGGATATAGTTTCGCTTAGGGTGATGTTAAATTGTGATTTATCACCAATAAGCTCTGTTACCGTGTCAAAGCCCAACATGCTAATGAACAGAACCGGTGCTTCCTGATCGCTTGGGTATTGTAATGCAAACTCCCCGTTTATATCGGTGGCTGTTCCAATCGTAGTGTTCTCCAACATAACAGCAACTCCGGGCAAAGGCACGCCGTTCTGATCCGTCACTTTACCGGTAATGGTTACATTTTTCTCAGGTTGTTGCACACTCTGTTTTACTACAGGTGGTGCTTTTTTGATGATAAAGGCATCATTCTTTTTTTCATAGGTCAAGCCTTTATCAACGAGTATCTCATTCAGAATATCTTCCAAATCACCACTCACATTTACTTCCAGATTGTCAAAATTACTCACATGTTCCTGACTGAATACAAACACAAACCTGGTTTCACTTTGAATTTTCCACAAAAGCTGTTCGAGGCTGATGCCTTTTTCTTTAATTGTGACCTTTTGTCCTTGCGAGTACACACTGGCACTCACCTGGATAAAGGCAGCCAGCAAAAAAACTGACGTTAGTTTCATAACTCTCATCCACTTCTCCTCTCTTTTGCGCGAATGCATCAGGAGGTGTAACATTTTTTTCATACTTTTGATTTTGCATTTAACATTGAGCCAACCCGTTATTGGCTTTAATTAACTCACTGGGGAGTGCTGGTAACACTCCCTAGTTTTTTTGAGTGGGACTCACCACTATGTTGTTGTTATCTATTTTAAAGGATATTTCTCCCGTTGCCTCAAGCATTTCAAGAATACTGGTAATATTCTCATAACGTTTCAGGTACAGGGAATATTCACTATACTTAATTTGTTGATTGGTATAAAAAACATTGGTATTGTACCAGCGCGACAGGTCAGCTAAGATAAGCTCCAAAGTAGCCCGGCGATACATAAACATTCCGTCTTTCCAGGCTGTATACTGCGCTGCATCCACTTCCTTTATCACCGTTTCATCGGAGCTTATTACCGCCTGCTGGTTGGGCTTTAAAATATCGCTGCTCCCATTTGAGCACAAAGCAATGCTGCCTTCACAAAGTGTCACATAATCGGCCTTACCGGCGCCATAGGCCCGGATATTGAACGCAGTACCCAATACTCTTATTCTGTTATCGCCCGAATACACATAAAACGGTTTCTCGCTGTTAGGTGCCACCTCAAAATAAGCCTCCCCCTTAACATATACAGTTCTGTCATTGGCTGCAAAATGCTCGGGATAACGTAGCTCTGAATCAGCATTGAGCCAAACATGCGTTCCATCGGCTAAGCACAACTGATATTCACCACCACGAGGTGTGCGTAAGGTGTTATACTTTATTTCACTTGTTTCCCTGGTATCTTGCCGATAGCTAAGCCTGTTGGCATCAATGGTAAGTTGCGTATTACGAAGGCGGATAGTAGTGTCATTCTCTCCCAGCTCAAGCGATTGACCATTGGCTAAGGTTAAAACAGCCTTGTTAGCGCCCGGTTGAATAGCTTCCTTCACTTGCAAAGGAACTGCCTTTTCAACCTGACTATAAGTATTCAATAGCCAATAAATACCTATGACAATCAGGATAGACCCAGCGACTGAGACAGCTTTCCACAGTGCCTTATTATGAACAGGTACAGATTTCTCCGGCGTAGCTTTTAACTGTACTTTCTCCCAGGCTTCATCTGCATTAAAGCGTGCCATAGCTGCCTTTCGGGTTTCAACAAATCCCTCAGCTCTGATCTTTTGATAGAGCAATTGATGATTGATCGATTCATTAAGCCAATCATTCAACAGCATTTGTTCTGCTTCCGTTAACTCCCAACTCATCTCCTTGGTAATTAACTGAATAATACGCTGACTATCTACCTCCAAAATCCTCATTATAATAGCTTTGTTGAGTTAATACACTTAAAGAAGGTAGGTGGGTGAATCAAATGTGAAAAAAATGCAATATTCTAAAAAAAACAATCCGGATCGGAAAACACACTCCCTAAACGACGAAGTTACAGATGCACCTTCTCTCCTGTTGCCGCAGATTTATCCGAATAATTGGGCGCTGAGAATCGCCAGGGCAAACACATGATCTTTTAACAGTACACGAAGCTTGGAGTAAGCATTCTTTTTCAGTGTTTTGACGGTATTAATGGAAATATTTAAACGCTGGGCAATTTCACTATTGGCATAGCCCCTCAATGCCAACTTTATTATGTGCTGACTTCTCTCTGGCAGCTGCCCTACCGCTATATGCAGCACATTGAATACTTCCTCCTCAATATAGGCTAAGTCAACAAGTTCATAATCATCAGCCGGTTCATTCCTGTATTTTTGCTGAACTTTCTGATGACGCAAGTGGTTGAGGCTCTTATTTCGGCAGATGGAATAAAGATAGACCTTGGCTTGCTTTAGCGATGCCTGTGAATGCCGATTGCGCCAAAACTCGATCATTGCATCCTGAGCAATATCTGAGGCCACATCCTCAGCTCTGACAAATTCATCACAAAAATTACTTAACGCAGGGTAGAAAGCATCAAAAAACAATTTAAATGATGACATGCTTCCCTGCGCAATTTCTTTAATATGCCGATCGCTAATGAGCATTAAACGTGACTTTTCTGAATTTGGAAGGACAAAACTAGCAAAATATCAAAAACTTTAATGATGCATTGATTTGACCACATCGCATATGGATCGTAGCATAAGCCCTTATGCTTTTTAGTTTCAGAAGGTTGCCGCCACCAATAAACATTATGCACTTTTAGGTGTAGAAAAAACCCATCTGTAAAACCCTTGTTTATGACAAAAAATGATTTGTTTTGCAGGCGAACTAAAAAAATACCATTATGATTGCAAAATATATACGACTCATTTTTGCGGTAGTTTTCTTTGTGGCTGCCACCCTATTATTTGTTGCAGGTTATACCGGCACCGGAATCATCAGCGTACTGCTGGGTGCCTTCGCCATTCTTTTTCATTTCAAAAACGAAATGAACCTTTTAATCTTTTACTTTGTGCGCAAAAACAAGTTTGCTACCGCCGAAACACTGATTAATAAAGTAAAACATCCCGAGCGCATGACCCAACACCAGGAAGCCTATTTTTATTTCCTACGTGGCCTTATGCACTCGCAAAAGCAAAAATTAAGCCCGGCCGAAAAAAGCCTTAAAAAGGCACTTTCGACAGGGCTTCGTACCAGTAACGACCGTGCTATGGCCAACCTGAATCTGGCAGGCATCTCCTTGTCGCAACGCAACAAAAAACTGGCTACCTATTATCTTCGCGAAACGAAAAAACTGGATAAGCAAAAGATGCTGACTGCACAGATTCGCGAAGTTGAACAGATGATGAGACGCATTTAATCGAAGTAGGTCTTATCGAATTTGTAACTCATCAAGGGGCAACCAGTTGGTTTGCTCCTTTCTTTCTTTCACCGCCAGAGTAATTTCTGCCTCACCGGTATGGGTATTTACAATACCCACCATAAGACGATACTTTCCGCTGTTTAAACCATCGCATGCAAAATGATCGGCATAGTGCATCTGCTTTTGATTCACCCAGTCTGATGGTTCTGCCTGGCTGCTATACCACATCTTAACAGTATTGCCATCTTTGTCTTCCAGACAAAAAGCCACCTTATACTTGTAGTTCCACGCTCTGTTATTATTGGGTAAAACCCCTACTCCAATATTAGTCCAGCTATGAGAAATACACAGACTATCGCCTTGCTGTATTGATTGCGGATAGCGAAGCTCGACAGGGTAAATTCGATACCCCCCTTCACTCAAAAATCGCTTCACCTGCTCCGGGGCATCACCCGTCCAGCGAATGGCTTCCACTGCCTCGCGTAAATCCAGATAGTTGGCATGAGTATTCAGGGCGAGGTCTACCACCTGCTTATAATAGTCAGCCCAACTGTTCCACTTAAATTCCCTTTCTACACTATTGACCCACTCAATGGTTCGATCCTGCCAATAGCAGCACTCAGCCACCACAAAACACTGTGGGAACAAGCCCTGTATTAAAGTCTGTTGGGCTTCGGGCATCCAGCAACTCGCATAGCCATCGCGACGTATGGCATACCCATAGCGCTCAATGGCATATTTCAGCTCTTGCTCATGTCCAATCTCACTCGCCACTGTAATCACCAAAGGCACCCTCGTAAAAGACTGTCCGTATAACGAGGTAATCCAGTCAAAAACCTCCACAGCACGCTCTCGCTTTTGAAAAACCAAGCCATGACCTTCTCCCCACAAGCCTAAGTTGTAACCATCAACATAATTAACACGCGCAGGATCATCAAATTCGCGTGCAAAAGCCTTCACAAAAGTTTCAAATTTAGACTGAAAAATAGGATCATCGGGATAGGGCGAACGCACCGCTCCATTTATACCTTTCCCCATATAGTATTTGGCACCTGCATCAAATACATAGCCCGGCGTTGACTCATACTCATTATCCTGACTCGCCACATAAACCCGAAAAGCCAGTTTGAGTCCCCTGTCAAGCGCACCCTTGATCAGGTCTTTAAAATTTTCATCGTACTCCCAGGCATACTTACCTTCCTCAGGTTCCATATCACTCCATCGCCACCTAACATAAAGCGTTGTAGCATAGCGGCGTGCAATGGTATCTTGCTGTTGCCAAAATTCTTCGGCATTGGCAACATGATCATTGGCATCATCATAAATCGTCCATCCCATACCCGGGTTGCGAATTAAGGAAACATTGTCCACTTCAAAATTAACACGCTTTAACTGATCTCCCTGGTCACATGCTTGCAGTCCTAACAGCACAAGCATCGATAGCATGCCATAAAAAACATCAACTAATCTCATCTTTAAAATACTAAATTTTATTATTACACTTTGTTATCAATACAGATTCATAAGCCCATGTGCAACCCTCACATTGAATAATGGAAACCTTGTGTGATAGCACAGGCGGGCGACGAAGATAACATCTTAAGTATATTATGCAGATTAATTTTTCAGTTTATTAGACAACAAACGAGCTAACACACTCATAGTATTGTTAGCTCGTTTTGTTTTGGGCAGACTAGCAGTAAAGTCTGAAAAATCCAATATAATTAAACATTTACGGAGCGATTCTTTATGAGCACCTTACACTAGAAAACCGCTCCCTAAAGCTTATTGAACGCACTACAAAGTATCTACCGTGTATTATATATCCAGCAGAGCCTGCTCGGGGTCGAAACCACCGGCCAAGAGTTTGGCGGGGTCTTCAATCATCTCTTTTACCTTCACCAGAAAACCCACCGAATCTTTACCGTCAATAATGCGATGATCATAAGACAGCGCAAGGTACATGATGGGGCGTATCTCCACCTGTCCATTAACGGCCACGGGGCGCTCCACAATGTTATGCATGCCCATAATGGCCGACTGTGGCGGATTGATAATGGGCGTACTTAGCATAGAGCCGAACACACCGCCATTGGTTACTGTAAAGGTGCCACCGGTCATTTCCTCCAGGCTTATCTTACCCTTGCGGGCTTTCTCGGCCAGCTGCTTAAGGTTTGATTCAATGTCGTTCAGTCCCTGGGCCTCCACATTACGGATAACGGGCACCATCAAGCCTTTGGGCGTCTGAACAGCCACCGATATGTCGTGATATTCGGGGAGCATAATCTCATCACCGTCAATCATGGCATTCACCATGGGATGATGCTTCAAGGCCAGGGAGGCTGCCTTGATAAAGAAAGACATAAAACCCAGTTTAACACCATGCTTATCTATAAATTGAGGCTGATATTTCTTACGCAGCGCCATCACAGCCGACATATCCACCTCATTAAAGGTTGTTAGCATGGCTGTTTCATTCTTTACGGCTACCAAGCGCTGGCTCAGCTTCTTGCGCAGGTTACTCATCTTCTGACGCTCTGCTTCACGGCTGGACGTGGGGGCTATAAAAGCCGTATTGCTGTGCCCTCCATCGGCATCCACCCCGGCAGGGCTGCTTTTCACCCGCTCCACCTCTTTGGTGGTGATGCGCTTTAAGCCATTTACCACCTGATCAATATCCAGGTCTGCCTCCTCCATCTGCTTTTTTGCCAGCGGCGTAGCCTTGGCTCTCGGATAGGAACTTTCCTGAATTATTTCATTACTATCCTCCAAGGAATTGGACTTTTTATCGGCTACTTTTTCTTCTCCCGGAGCATCGGCAGTCTGTCCAGACTCCTCCTTTTTCGCAGGCGTTTCACCGGCAAAGTCCGTATCCACCGTACAGGCAACGCTATCCACTGCCACCGTTTCACCGGCCTCAACCATAATCTTAAGCTTACCTCCTTCGCTGGCTACAAGCGATAAGGTTGCTTTGTCCGATTCTATTTCGGCAATCTCCTGGTCTTTCTCAACGATGTCGCCATCCGCCACCATCCAGGTGGCCAGCTCTACTTCGTTAATGGACTCGCCCGGGGTGGGCACTTTTATCTCAATAATCATAGATTCTTTATTTTCGTTGGACGCCCGTGCACAGAGGCGATTAGAGGCTCCGGGCTCATAGCAACCAACATTTAACGGCTTACTAATTCTTATATGGAAAATCTTGGTTTCTCTTCAAAATACTTATGCTGTTTTAATATTTCGGCACGCGACTTACCGGTTACGCACTGCAAACCACAATACTTAAGCTTACGCTCGCAATGACAAGCCTTAAATACCTTATTGATGATCTCATTCTGACCCACCATGTGCAGACCATTAAGCCCGGTAGCCGGACTACCGCTGGCAATGCGCGCCACAGGCACTATTTCCACATCCGTCATCTTACTGCGAATATAGTTCCAGGCTCCCATGTTTTCGGGCTCTTCCTGAACCCACAAGTGCAACAATGCGTTTGTGTATTTTTTGTTAATGGCATCTATCTGCTCTTTGGGGAAAGGATGCATCTGTTCCAGTCGCACCAATGCCACATCTCGGGCCTCCAGCTCTTCCTTGCGTGCCAGCAAATCGTAGTACACTTTACCGGTACAAAATACCACGCGCTTTACCTGCTCCACATCCACCTGCTCATCGTCTATCACCTCCTTAAAACCACCCTGTGCAAAATCATTAAGGGAGGATACACACTGCGGGTGACGCAACAAGCTCTTGGGCGTAAATACAACCAAAGGTATACGGAAGGCACGCTTTACCTGACGCCTGAGCACATGAAAAAAGTTGGCCGGCGTAGTACAGTTCACCACCTGCATATTATTACGTGCTGCTAAGGACAGGAATCGCTCTACGCGGGCACTGGAGTGCTCAGGCCCCTGCCCTTCAAAGCCATGGGGCAGCAAAAGCACAAGCCCATTCATAAGCCCCCATTTCTCCTCGGCTGACGACAGGTACTGATCGACGATAACCTGCGCCACATTATAAAAATCACCAAACTGAGCTTCCCAGATTGTAAGCCCTTCAGGTTTCGCCAAAGCATAACCATACTCAAAGCCCATTACTCCATACTCCGATAGTAATGAGTTATATACATTAAAATCAGCCTGATCGGGCGATATGTGCTGCAAAGGTCGGTACCGCTCATCCTTATCCTGCAGGGCAAGCGCAGCATGACGATGTGCAAAGGTGCCACGCTCTGCATCCTGCCCACTGAGTCGCACCGGATGCCCCTCAGTCACCAGCGAGGCATAGGCCAGCTGTTCACCCAGCGCCCAATCCAGTCGGTCGCCTTCTACCATGGCTTTTCGGTCAGCAACAATCTTATGTAGTTTCTTAAAAAAGCTTTTATCCTCAGGCAGGTAATTAATGCGGTTCAATAGTGTGCGAAGTACCCCTTCTTCAATGCCGGTATTGGGTGATCGCACAAAATCAACCGGCTCAGAATAACGATAGGGTCGCCAGTCATCATGCAGAAAGCGCTGTATTACCACCTTATCAATTTTCTTGGAAGCCGCCAATTCCTCCTCCAAGGCTTCATTGAAACGCTGCTCCTCCTTTGCTGCCTCTTCTTTTGACAGCACCTGTTGCTCCTGCAATTTTAACTTATAAATATCACGTGTATTCTTGTGCTTGGCTATGGCGCTGTAAAGCAGCGGCTGTGTAAAACGTGGCTCATCGCCTTCGTTATGTCCGTATTTACGGTAAGCCAGCAAATCGATAAATACATCAGCGTTAAAACGCTGACGGTACTCCATGGCTAGCTCCACGGTGTAAACCAAGGCCTCGGCATCGTCGCCGTTAACGTGAAATACAGGTGAGCGGGTTACCTTGCCCACATCGGTACAATAGGTGGAGGATCGTCCTTCCAGGTAGCTGGTGGTAAAGCCCACCTGATTATTAATAACAATATGTATAGTACCTCCTGTTTTATAACCCCGCAACTGCGCCATTTGCACCACCTCATAGGCAATACCCTGTCCGGCAATGGCTGCATCACCATGGATAACAATGGGGACTACTTTATCGTAATCCTTATTGTATTTATGGTCAATTTTAGCGCGCGAAATTCCCTCTATTACAGGCGCCACCGTCTCCAAGTGCGATGGGTTGGGCGCCAGATTAACGCGCACCCTTTTACCACTGAGGGTATCAATATCGCTGCAGTAGCCCAGGTGATATTTCACATCGCCCAGCGAAATTCCATCCTCATATTCATCGCCCACAAATTCCTTAAACACATTCTTATAGGGCTTTTGAAGTATATTGGTAAGCACATTTAAACGCCCCCGGTGCGCCATGCCAATGACCACTTCTTCGGCACCCAGCTCAGCACCCTTATTAATAAGGGCATGCAAGCCGGGTATCAAGGATTCAGAACCTTCCAGCGAAAAACGTTTTTGACCCACAAACTTCTTATGGATAAAGGCTTCAAAGCCCACCGCCTTATTCAGCTGATGGAAGATCTGTCGCTTTTTTTCAGACGAAAAATCGGGCGTGTTACGCACCGATTCCATGTGTTGCTTCATCCAGCTTAATACTTCCGGGTGACGGATGTAAAGGTATTCGACGGCTACTGAGCGGCAGTAGGTCTGCTGAAGGTGATCAATAATGGTGGCCAGCGAAACAGGCCCCAGACCCAGTTCATTACCAGCTTGAAATACCGTACTAAGATCCTCCTCACTGAGTTGAAAATTCTCAATATCCAGTGTCGGGTAATATTTACGACGACGACGAACGGGATTCGTCTGGGTAAACAAATGACCGCGCTGACGATAACCATGAATCAGGTTTAACACCAGAAACTCCTTATCAACGAGTCCGGTACCTGATGAAGGCTGATAGTTTGCCATGGCAAAATCAAAGCCCTGAAAAAATCGTTGGTATTCGGTATCAACCGATTCCGGATCTTGCTGATATTGCTGATACAGCTCATCAACAGAACCTATTTCACTATTACCAAGAAATGAAAATTTATCCATAAAACATTATATAATAGCAATACTATTTGCGTATTTCTTTCCTCTTTTAACAAATAAAGGACATTAAAGTTAAAATATTTTCAGCCCCCATCAGCTATTGTAAAACAGCTTTTTCTCTTTCCTGAATATTTGGTCGTTTAACTTAAAATCTTATCAAGTTCTGAATTTTTCTTTCTTAGCGGGAGTATTTACTATCTTTGGTGATTAAAATTTCACGCATGACAGCCGGTTTCTTAAACGCCATAGCAGCATACTACCATCAACACCACCGCAATGATTTAGCCGATTATTGCTTTGTTTTTCCCAGCCAGCGCGCAGGCATCTTTTTCACCAATCACCTTCGTCAGCTGGTAGATGCCCCCACCTGGGCACCCCGCATCATGACGGTCAATGATTTTTTTGCCTCCCTGTCGCCTGCCATTGTGGCCGATAACATTACCCTTCTGTTTGCGCTGCACCAAAGCTACAATGCCGTGAGCAGTATGCCCACTACCTTTGATGAATTTCTGCCCTGGGGCGAGATGCTGCTGAGTGATTTTGATGATATTGATAAATACCTGGTGGGCGTTGACGATCTGTTCTCCAACATCATCTCCTACAAAGAACTGGAGGATGACTACAGCCACCTTAACGAACAACAGCGCGAAGCCATCAAAACATTTTGGGGTGCCTTTAATGCCGAGCAGCTTTCATCTCATCAGCGACATTTCCTGGATAACTGGACGCTGATCCCCAAGGTATATACCGCTTTTCGTAAGGCACTGAGCGCGCAGTCGCTGGCCTACGAAGGCATGGTGTATCGCCGTATTGCCGAATCGATTAAACAGGACGCACTGCTTGATATCCAATGGAAGAAGGTGGTATTTGTGGGCTTAAACGCCCTTACACCGGCCGAGCGAAAGCTGATGGATCACCTACAAAAACGCGGTATGGCTGATTTCTTTTGGGATTACTCTCCCTGGATGCAGAAAGACGCTGAAGGCGGCTCGCTACCGACCCGGGGTCCCGGTCTTTTTCTCAATGAGAATAAAATGCGTTACCCGGCACCTAAAAATTTTGTACTTCCTCTTCATGAGCAGGGGCCAGACATAACCATCACTGCGGTTGCCAACCCTACTGAGCAGCTTAAATCCGTGCATAGTTTCTTGAACAAGGAGTATGAAAGCGACCTGAAGACGGCTCTTGTATTGGCCGATGAAACCTTACTGATGACGGCACTACACGGCATTCCTGAGTCGGTGGATCGGGTGAATGTAACCATGGGTTATCCGCTCAACAACACACCGGTTTTCGGATTGGTTAACCTGCTGTTTGAGATGCAACGCAACGCCCGTAGCAGTAAAAATGGTCTGTGGCTATATCATCGCCATGTGCTGCCCATTTTACAACACCAATACGTCAGCATGCTGGCCGAAGAAGACTGCCGTACTTTGCACAAAAAGCTGGTGAAGGAAAATATCATTTTTGTGCAGGCTAAGGACTTACAGATCAATCCCCTTTTTAAGCTGATTTTTAGCCGGATAAGTGATGGTGCCCAGCTGGCGCATTACCTCACCAGCATACTCAGTAAAATTTATGAACTGCTACAGCCTAAAGATGATAAACTATTGGAGCAGGAATTTGTATTTACCCTGCACAAAAGCATCGTACGCTTGCAGGACTTGCTGGAACAAAACCAACAGGAAAGCATCACGGCAGAAACCTGGATGAAGCTGTATAAGAAACTGGCCGATTTTCAGACTGTACCCTTCAAAGGTGAGCCGCTGGCCGGTCTTCAGGTAATGGGCATACTGGAAACGCGTGCCCTGGATTTCGACAAGCTTATTATTCTTGACCTTAACGAAGGGGTGTTTCCCCGCACATCGGCGCCCAACACATTTATTCCGGCTACCCTAAGAGCGGGGTTTGGTTTACCCACCATCGAATTTCAGGACACTATCTTCTCCTATTATTTCTTTCGCCTGATTCACCGTGCAAAAAAAGTGGAACTGCTCTATTCCACCGGTGCCCAGGGGATGAAATCCAACGAGATGAGCCGTTATCTCTATCAACTTAAATATGAGTTTAATGCCACTATTAAAACCCAAACATCGGGTGGTCATGTAGCACTATTGAGTCCACCCCTGCCCCATGCTCCCAAAACCCCCGAGGTAATGGAGATACTGACACAGTTTAAGGCTGGTGGCAAGCGTTCTCTCTCGCCCAGCGCCCTGTCGGTGTATATCGAATGCCCCATGCGCTTTTATTACCAGAAGATAGCCGGCATACGCGAGGCCGATGAGATCAATGAGGAGGCCGATGCCCGTATCTTCGGCCTTATCTTCCATGATGTGGTGGAACAGCTGTACCAGACACACATCAATAAAACGGTAGACGCCAACACCATTGAAAGCTGGTTAAAAGACAAGCCCAGGATTGATGGGCTGATACGCGAAGGCTTTAAAAAGCACCTGAGTGATTATGACAAGGGTAAAAATGCCTTTACGGAGATACACGGGAAAAACGTGATGGTATTTGAAGTAATCCGTCGCTACCTCATGCAGTTCCTGAAACTGGAGAAACAACGTGCTCCCTTCACCATTATTGATTTGGAGCGTGAAGTGAAACACGTTATCAACACCGGCAGTCTGCAGCTCAATATGGGTGGTTTCATCGATCGTCTCGAAAGCAAAGATGGCATTGTGAGTGTAACGGATTACAAGACAGGTAACGGCGATGCCACGATTACAGCAGTGGCCGACCTGTTTAACACCGATAAGCACAAGAAGATAAAGGCCACATTTCAAACCCTGCTATACGCCCTCATACTGGAGGAGACCACGCACGCCAATGTCCCCCTCCAGCCTGCTGTTATCTGGGTGCGCGATGTCTTTAAGCGCTCCTATGACACACGACTCTTCCGCAAACAAGGAAAAAACAAAGAAGCCATTTTACTTCAAGCTGTACAACAGGAGTTTAAGGAGGGGCTCTACGACTTACTGGAAGAACTCTATAACCCGGATATCCCTTTTCAGCCGGTTGAGGATACTAGCAAATGTCGTTTCTGTACCTACAAAAGTCTGTGCAACCGATAAATAGACAAGCTTACTCTTCCAGCAGGTCGGGACGGATGGCTTTGGTGCGCTCATAAGCTTGCTGCTCCCGCCAGGCATCGATCTTAGCCTGATTGCCACTCAGTAGCACATCGGGCACTGTCCAGCCTTTGTAATCGGCCGGACGCGTATAAACCGGCGGCGACAACAAACCATCCTGAAAACTATCGGTCAGCGCCGATGTTTCATCGGACATTACACCCGGTATCAGGCGTATAATAGCATCGGACACCACGGCAGCTGCCAGCTCACCACCCGTGAGTACATAATCGCCAATCGACAGCTCCATGGTGATGTAATGATCGCGTATGCGCTGATCAACACCCTTATAATGACCACATAGAATCATAATATTACCACTCAAGGACAGGGTATTGGCAATTTTCTGCTCAAAACGTTGCCCATCGGGTGTCATATAGATAATATGATCATAGTCGCGCTCTGCCTTGAGCTGATCCATTAAATCGGCAATGGGCTGTATGGTCATTACCATGCCGGCGCCACCACCAAAAGCATAGTCATCCACCTTTTTGTGCTTATCCAGTGTATAATCGCGTATATCGTGAAAATACATCTCAACCAAACCCTTATCAACAGCACGTTTCATAATAGACTGCGTGAGGGGGCCTTCAAACATCTCGGGAAAAAGTGTTAATATATCAATGCGCATAGTGTTCTAATTTAGTGTCTAACAATTGAGATTTGTGTATTTTGTGACAGAAAATATAAGCAAGCTGCCAATAATCTTGATACTCAAATCTTGATAATTTGTACATTTCTGGCTTGTCCAACGTTAGGGCAAAGATAAATAAAAAGCCTTTCGTCAATAACGTTTCGTCTTTCGCTTTCTTTTTGCATCAAATAATTTGCCCATTGAGCGATTTAAGATATATTCGTAGTAAAATTTAATTGTCAAGGTAACTAAACCTAGCAGTGTAAACGAACTCAAAGCTTATGGAAGCACAAGACCTAAACAAACCGACCGAACAAGGTTCCGGTTTGAATTCAGACAAACAAGCTGAAAATACGCCTGCCAACAACTCACCTGAAAACGAGGTGCCTACTCCTACGTCCGATGATACGGCCCACCAACCTGCACCCAAGACTGATGGCGATGCTGCCCCCGCTACTAATGCGGACGAGCCGATAAAAGAAGAGGCTCAGCTAGAGGCCGTTGAACATATTATGCTGAGCAAAGAAGAGCTGGTGAAGCGCCTTCAAACCGTATTAAAAGATTTTCCGGTTGAGAATATCAAAGAGGAAGTGGAAGCCATTAAATCGGCCTTTTATAAGAAACACGCCGCTGAGCTGGAAGATCTGAAACGTAAGTTTATGGAGACGGGTGAACCCGAAGAAAACTTTACACCGCCCGTGACTGACCTGGAGCTAAACCTAAAGGCTTATCTGAAGCAATTTAAAGAGCGTCGTGCCGAGTTCAACAAGCGCCTGGAAGAAGAAAAAGCTCAAAACCTGCAAGCCAAACTAGATGTGATTGAAGGCATTAAGGAACTGATCAATGGCCAGGAATCGCTCAATGAAACCTTCCAGCTATTCAGGACGCTGCAGGAAAAATGGCGCAGCATAGGCTCTATCCCACAAAACCGCGTGCACGATTTATGGGAGACGTATAACCATACCATTGAGAATTTTTACAGTTATATAAAGATTAATAAGGAATTGCGCGACCTGGATCTGAAAAAGAACATGGAAGCCAAGACGGACTTATGCGAGAAAGCCGAAAAGCTACTGCTGGAGCCCACCATTGTAAAGGCCTTTAAAACGCTTCAGAAATATCATGAACAGTGGCGCGAAATAGGTCCGGTTCCCCATGAGCACAAAGAGGAATTATGGGCGCGCTTTAAGGAGGCTACTTCCAAGATAAACAAACGCCATCAGGAATATTTCGAAGGGCTAAAAGATCAGCTACAAAAAAACCTGGAAGCCAAGACTGAGCTGTGTGAGAAAGCCGAAACTTTGTCGGCATTAAGCCTGCACTCCCCCAAGGAATGGGAGGGCAAGAGCAAGGAACTTATTGAACTGCAAACCATTTGGAAAACCATTGGCTTCGCTCCTAAGAAAGATAACAATCGCATCTACGAACGCTTCCGCACCGCCTGCGATACTTTCTTTAATAATAAGCGTCAGTTTTTTAAATCCTATAAGTCGGAGCAATCCGAGAACCTGCAGCTGAAAACCGATTTGTGCATTCAGGCGGAAAGTATGAAAGACAGCACCGACTGGAAACGCACCACGGAAGAATATATACGCATACAGAAAAAATGGAAAGAGATAGGCCCGGTGCCGCGCAAGCAGTCCGATGCTATCTGGAAACGCTTCCGCACGGCTTGCGATGCTTTCTTTGCCCATAAAAATGCCTTCTTCAGCAAGAAAGATGAATCACAGGAGGAAAACCTGAAGCACAAACTAGCACTCATCGAGGAAGTAAAAGCCTTTACACCCGGTGAGAATGCGGAAGACAACTTCCAGCAGCTGCAAGCCTTTCAGCATCGCTGGAATGAGATTGGTCATGTGCCCATCAAGGAGAAAGATCGTATTACACAGGAGTTTCGTGCACACATCAACGAGTATTTCGATAATCTGAACCTCAATGAGTTTGAGAAAAACCTTGAAAAATTCAGGAATAAGATAGAAAGTTACAAGACGGAACATGCCAACGATAAACTCATTCAGGAGCGTAATAAGATCATTAATAAGCTGAAACAGCTGGAGAATGACATCACGGTTTGGGAAAATAACATTGGTTTCTTTGCCAAATCGAAGAAGTCGGATGCCCTGATGCGTGATTTTAAACACAAAATTGAAACAGGTCGCCGCAACATTAAGATGCTCAACCGAAAGCTTGATATGCTTGAATCCTTGTAATCACTATCTGACATTAAAGCGAATAAAAAAAGCTATCCGATAAGGATAGCTTTTTTATTATTGTTACATGGCTTTTACTTAATCACTACTTTCTCGATCTTATAATCATCACCAATGGATACTTTAAACAGATAAATACCATTGGGCAAATCAGATATATTGAGCGCTGTACTTGTTGCATTTAGATCTTGCTTTCTAACAAGCTGACCACTCACATCATAGATATTAACAGTAGCCACTTCGCCCGGATCAATGCCTAGCTGAATATTAATATCATCAAAGGCCGGGTTAGGATAAATACTAAACCCCTTTGCATCCAAGGCATTAACATTAGTAGCTTCAGGAACAAGTACCTTATCAATCAAATGTACAACTCCTTCGTCAAAGGCATTATCGGCTCCAATAACAAGAGCATCATTGATAAACACCTGATCACCCTGGATATCAACAGTTAACACTCCACCCTGCAAGGTAGTCAGGGTCTGATCATCAAATAAATCACCGCTTAAGGCTCTTGTGTCTGCAAGATGATATAAGAGAGTATTCACTAGCTCATCATCCACACTCTTTAGCTGAGCTCTGCCTGCCTGTATGGCATCAAAAGCTTCATTGGTAGGTGCAAACAGCGTATAGTTATCCAGTCCCATAAGCGTTTCCCATAATCCTGCCTGCTTCAAAAGACTCACAAGGGTAGTTAATGAAGGATGAAACTCCAGGAAGTCCGTAACTGTGGTCGGTGGCAATAACACGGCATCAATCACATGAACCACACCATTATCCGCTTCCAGGTCAGCCAGGGTAACCATGGCATCGTTGATCATGACGGTGCTGCCGTCAATCGTTACCTTCACTTCTTTACCATTCACGGTAACAATCATCTGTCCGTCATGCAGATCGCCACTCATGGCCTTACCCGCCACCACATGGTAAAGCAGTATCTGAGCCAGATCACCCGTAGGATCTTCCAGTAAGGCGGCTACGGTACCCTCGGGAAGTGCGTCAAATGCCTCATCGGTAGGTGCAAACACAGTGAAAGGACCTTCACCTATCAGGGTTTCCTTCAATTCAGCAGCCACAATGGCCGCCTCCAGTGTTGTATGATCGTCGCTACCTGCGATGATATCAAACACGGTGATGGTCGGTGGTAATAACACGGCATCAATCACATGAACCACACCATTGTCCGCTTCCAGGTCAGCCACGGTAACCATGGCATCGTTGATCATGACGGTGCTGCCGTCAATCGTTACCTTCACTTCTTTACCATTCACGGCAACAATCATCTGTCCGTCATGCAGATCACCACTCATGGCCTTGCCGGCCACCACATGGTAAAGCAGTATCTGGGCCAGATCACCCGTAGGATCTTCAAGCAAGGCGGCTACGGTACCCTCGGGAAGTGCGTCAAAAGCCTCATCGGTAGGTGCAAACACGGTGAAAGGACCTTCGCCCATCAGTGTCTCCTTCAGCTCAGCAGCCACAATGGCGGCCTCCAGTGTTGTATGATCGTCGCTACCTGCGATGATATCAAACACGGTGATGGTCGGTGGTATTAACACGGCATCAATCACATGAACCACACCATTATCCGCTTCTATATCCGCCACGGTAACCATGGCATCGTTGATCATGACGGTACTGCCGTCAATCGTTACTTTCACCTCTTTACCATTCACGGTAACAATCATCTGTCCGTCATGCAGATCGCCACTCATGGCCTTGCCGGCCACCACATGGTAAAGCAGTATCTGAGCCAGATCACCCGTAGGATCTTCCAGCAAGGCGGCTACGGTACCCTCGGGAAGTGCGTCAAAAGCCTCATCGGTAGGTGCAAACACGGTGAAAGGACCTTCGCCCATCAGTGTCTCCTTCAATTCAGCAGCCACAATGGCCGCCTCCAGTGTTGTATGATCGTCGCTACCTGCGATGATATCAAACACGGTGATGGTCGGTGGCAATAACACGGCATCAATCACATGAACAACGCCATTATCCGCTTCCAGGTCGGCCACGGTAACCATGGCATCATTGATCATGACGGTGCTGCCATCAATCGTTACCTTCACCTCTTTACCGTTCACGGTAACAATCATCTGTCCGTCATGCAGATCACCACTCATGGCCTTGCCGGCCACCACATGGTAAAGCAGTATCTGAGCCAGATCACCCGTAGGATCTTCAAGCAAGGCGGCTACGGTACCCTCGGGAAGTGCGTCAAAAGCCTCATCGGTAGGTGCAAACACGGTGAAAGGACCTTCGCCCATCAGGGTCTCCTTCAATTCAGCAGCCACAATGGCGGCCTCCAGTGTTGTATGATCGTCGCTGCCTGCGATGATATCAAACACGGTCTCAGGCCGGAATAGAACACCTTCAATCCGATGAACTAAAGAACGATGCAAATTAATGTCGGTATATGATATCATAACGTTGTTGACGTACCAGCTATCTCCCTCCTGTTTAACAAACAGTTTATTGCCATTCAAAGCCGTTAAAATCTGCCCATCCACTAAATCCTCCGATGATAAAACACCGGACACCATGTGTCCCTTGATTAAATCAATTAGATCAAGATAAGGATGGGTAAACAGTGCCTCTTTTTGCTCAGCAGGTAAATTATGAAAGGCTGCTTCGCTAGGCAGGAAAATGGTGTAAGGCGCGTTATCAACCAAATCATCTATCAAATCATTAATAAACGACAGATGGTCAAACGTGAGGGAGCTAGTCGCCTCTGTTGCCTTCAGCGTTTGGGCTACCGTAGGCTGTATCATGGGGGTGACCAATAGCACAGCGAGTAGCGCTCTTTGTAAAATAGTGTAAAGTAATCGCATAATCATGTGATTTTTTTGTGATTAATCCTTTTCATCACACAACATGAAAGAAATGTGATGATGATTCTTAAATCCTTAATAATCTTCATTTCACTTTCGACAAGGAAAGTGCGGAAAGACAATTAAACCACAGCGGTTTAACGGGTGTATCAGATGGTTAAGCGAAAGATTGACAGAAGAACAACATGAAGGTTGAATTTTTGTTTACTTTTTTTTAAAAAAAATTATACAATAATCATATCAACCTTGCAAGTTAAAAGGAGACACACAGATTGTCAAGCAGGGAAAAAATTTGACAGACCCGAACGGAGGCCACATGATTACCATTATATTTGTTGGTTTGAAAAATAAAGAAGCTTTTAACAATAAGGATTGCAGAAAAACTATGGAGCAGTTGATCGTTATCATTTCTGAAAAACGAAATTTGGGTATGACACTTATTCCCTTCTTTGCTGAGGCCAGTGAGAATAGCATATTACAGCTGGTTGAACCCGCCACGGAGGATCACATTGAAAAGGATCGCTTCTCTTTCAGTCCGGCACAGGAAGAAATCGTTAAGCTATTATCAGCCATCAGTGAGCAGAGCCTTTTTAAACGTTTCTCAAGGCAGAAAAACCTGAAGCTCTTTTTTGAAAAGCTGGAGTCGAAATTTGCGGATGACCACATACGCCCCTTGATGGACAGTAAGATTACACAAGCACTCGACATTATTGCCCTGGCAGACGTTCCGGTATTCTATAAAAATCCCAACTACAGCCACTTGTATGAATCGGATCGCATAAAGGTACGCACACTGTTTGATGCACCTCATTTTTCGTTTGACCTGGATGACAATGGTTTGCGCTACACCCTCAAAATAAAAACCGAAAAAGGTGAGATGGGTCTGACCAACCGCGATGTATTGGAAATAACCGCCACACCCTGTACCTTTTTAATCAACAACCAACTTTTTCGCTTTCAACACATTGATAGCAAAAAATTCAGACCTTTCCTCAAGGTTAATCACCTGCTTATTCAGCCCCGCAGCGTTGATGCCTACATGCATTCTTTCGTTGAAAATTGTGTGCGCGATTACCATGTCGAGGTCAAGGGTTTCTTTATAAATAATAAGTCCGCTGCACTCAAACCTATTTTGATATTGCAGCCGGATCTGTCACACGCACCGGTTCTCACCCTAAAATTTAAATACGATGAGCGTGAATACATGGCGGGCACCAAGTCAAAAGTATTTGTGAATCATCGTAAGATGATGGGGCACCATATCTTCGACCGCTTCGAACGAGATATAGAGAAAGAACAGCACATTGTACAGATACTGAATCAACTCGGATTAGCAGCCATCAGCGAATCACAATATCGTCCGCGGGCTGTGGATAAGGAGCTTCCTACCCTCCCACATGTTATTGAATGGCTGAATACACACGCGGAGGCACTGCACCGGGAAGGGATCATGCTGGATCAGCAAGACTACGATGAGCACTATTATGCCGGCAAGGTAAGCCTGAGCATGCGCTATATCGAAGAAAACGACTGGTTTGATATTCAGGCCGTCATCAACATTGACGGGCAGCAGATACCATTTCAACGCATACGGCAGCATATATTACGAGGCCGGCGTGAATACCGCCTGCCCAATGGCGAAATTTTCATCATTCCCGAAGAGTGGTTTACCCGCTACACGGACCTAATGCATTTTGCAAAGGAAGAAGGTGATAAACTATCGATCAATAAGATACACTACAAGTTGTTGGATGAAGAGCAGCTACAGGAAGAATCACCGGTTTGGCAGGCTCAGGTGGCTGCTTTACAGCAACAAACCATACAGAGCGCTTCACCCGAGGGTCTGGCGGCTACCCTTCGCCCCTATCAGCTGGAGGGCTTCACCTGGATGAGAACCCTCAATACCAATGCCTTTGGCGGCATCTTAGCCGATGATATGGGATTGGGTAAAACCATACAAACCATCGCACTGCTCCTGAACGAATACACCAAAGCCGATACCTCAGCGCAGAAAAACGGACTGGAACAACTCAACTTATTTGATACAGTTAAAGGCTTTAATAATACCACACTGCCTGCCAGTCTCATTGTAATGCCCACTTCGCTGATTCATAACTGGGCCAATGAGATAGCCCGCTTTGCCCCCGCACTAAAAATATACCTGTACACCGGTAATAACCGCGCCAAATCAAAGGATATTGGTAAAATATTGAAACACTATCACATTGTACTAACCAGCTATGGCATTGCACGTAACGACATAGAGTACCTAAAACACTATAATTTTCACTACACCATACTGGATGAAAGTCAGAATATTAAAAACCCTGGCTCTAAAATTTATCAGGCGGTGAGCGAAATACAAACACAGCATAAGCTTGTACTGACGGGTACGCCCATTGAAAATGCTCTGGTGGATTTATGGGCACAGATGAATTTTGTCAACAAGGGTCTTCTGGGAAAACTCAATTTTTTCAAAAATCATTTTGCAGGCCCCATCGAAAAGAAACAGGACGAAGCCAAGGAGCAGAAGCTGAGGCTGCTCATTAGCCCGTTTATACTGCGGCGCACCAAGGAAATGGTAGCCAAAGAACTGCCACCGGTGAGTGAGCAAACGCTGGTGTGCGACATGACCGAAGAACAACAGAAGTTCTACGAGCGTGAGAAGTCGGGTATTCGCAATGAGTTGCTGAAGGCCATTGAGCAGACGGGTGTCAATAAAAATGCCATACTGGCACTGCAAGGACTCACACGCCTGCGCCAGATTGCCAACCACCCGGCTCTGGTAGATGATAAGTATGAAGGATCATCGGGTAAATACGAGCAAATTTTCGAAAAACTAAGCAGCGCCATTAGTGAAAATCATAAAGTACTGATTTTCTCCTCTTTTGTAAAAGACCTGGAGCTGATTGAGCGTGATCTGAAGAAAAAAGGCCTTAAATATGCCAAACTGACCGGCGCCACCACCGAGCGGCAGAAAGAGATCAAACGCTTCACCGATAATGAGGAGTGTCGCGTCTTTCTCATTTCACTAAAGGCAGGAGGCGTAGGACTTAACCTGGTAGAAGCTGACTATGTGTTTGTACTCAACCCCTGGTGGAATCCGGCTGCCGAAGCACAGGCCATCAACAGAGCACATCGCATCGGTCAAACTAAAAATGTATTTGTTTATAAATTTATTTCGGGCGATACCATTGAGGAAAAAATTGCACGATTGCAGGAGCGGAAAGCGGCATTGGCAGACACCTTTATTACCACCAATAACCCACTTAAAGATTTATCGGAGGACGCCCTGCGTGAATTATTTGCATAGTTTTTGCTTACAACAGCCATATTTTATGATTTTTCAACACTTTTTACCCCAACCTAACCATTACAATTGCGTATCACATTAAAATTATTATTTATGAAACTAACTAAGACCATTGTACTGTTATTCGCACTTACAGTAGGCATGTATGCACAAGAGCCCGATCACACACAAATTCGCAATGTGGGTTCGTTTGACAAGATAAAAGCGGCCAAAGGAATCAACGTAACACTTATAGAAGGTGATAAAGAAGAGGTAGATGTACACATCAAAAACGCAGAGGTAAGTGATGTGATTACCAAAGTGAAAAACCGTGAGCTTAGCGTGAAGATGAAAACCAAGATTTACAAAGACATGGCCGTGCAGGTATATGTGACCTATAAGCGATTGCGCGAGATTGATGCCGGCTCGGGTGCCACCATCGATGGGGAAAATACCATTCATGCCGAGTCCTTAAAAATACGTGGGGGTACCGAATCAAACGTATTACTGGCGGTAGATGTAAACAATCTGGATGTCAAAGGCTCCACTTCTAATATTGAGCTGGAAGGCAAGGCTCGCTATCAGGATGTGAACATCGGCACCGGTGGTAAGTACAAAGGTTTTAATCTGGATTGCGATGAAACCTACGCCCGTGCAACCCTGGGCAGTATTGTGGAAGTAATAGCCAACAAAAAGCTAAGTGGCACGGCCGGATCGGGCGGTGTTATCTATTTCAGGGGCGAGCCCGCCAAGCTGGAGAAAAATGAAAATACAGGCGGTAAAATCAAGAAAGACACCGATTGGTAGAATATGATCCCCGAGTTCGACAAGCGATTGAAAGCAATTTTCAATAAAGACTTGTTCCGCAACATTATAAGTAAAGTAAAGCGTACAATAAGTTTTAGGGAACGGTTCTGTTTCGGAAGATGCACATAAGAACCGTTCCCTAAATACTTAATTATAATGGAGCTTTACATTTCAGAACTTACAACTTTGCGCACTTCGCGAAATTATTAGCGTGAAACTTACACCATCTTATTAGTTATTACTTCTTATGTGTTTTACGCTTCTTTTTCTTTTTTTCCACCGAATAACCAAACTTACCGATCTTCTTACCCACCTCAAAATAGTGCCCGTGTGAGTAGCAAATAGGCTTGGCCTTCTGCAGACTAAACGCGCCTGAATTAGCGTCGATATATCGCTCATCAGCCTTCACATTCACCACTTCGGCTATAAACATATCATGGGTGCCCAACTCCTTTATCTCAGTCACGCGGCACTCAATATTCAGGGGCGACTCCTCAATAATGGGCGCACTCACCACCGAAGCCTTACCCGGTGTTAAGTGCATCTCCTCAAACTTATTATAACGACGCCCCGAACGCACACCACACCAGTCGGTAGCATACGACAAATCCTTGGTGGTGAGGTTAATCACAAACTCACCGGTTTCCTTAAGTGTTTGATAAGAGTGCCTCCCCTTACGCACCGAAATGTAACATAAGGGCGGATCGGAACAGATCGTGCCGGTCCAGGCAATGGTGATAATATTATAATTCTCAGGGGTATTACCCACTGTTACCATCACGGCCGGTAGTGGATAAATCATATTTCCGGGTTTCCAGTCTTGCTTTGCCATACTTTCAATATTTTTAACAAAGATACATTTAGCCACGCCAAAGGCTTTGATGATTACAAAAAATTAACATGTCGGAAGATTAGTGTCAATAATAATTAATGTTTTTAATGGAATATTTACACTCTTTGGTCTAAGAAATACTCTCCTTGGTCATAATCACTTCAGGATAACATAAAGTCACCTATTGATTTCATTATATTTGTAACACTTTCCTGACAGGTTGTTTTCCCCTTGCCCCGTTCTCACACTCTTTCCGGATGAACGGGGCATTTTTTTTATTCCCTTAGCATTAGCATTTATAGTTTATTATTTAAACAATAAATCCCCCCACATGTTGTTAAAAGGTCTTTATCAAATCGATAAATAGTGTTATAAAAGCTTAAAATTCCATACATTTATTTAATCAAACAAAACAGTAATGCTTTAAAACAATTCTTGGACTAAACATACCTATACGATGAGAAACTACATTACAGTACTTGTGGTGCTAAGCATTGTGGCCGGCTGCAATAACAAGTCGACGCAAATGACTCCCCCACAGATACCCGTTTACACGGCAAAAAATGAAACCGTTCAATTGACAAAAGATTTTGTGGGACAGACATACGGGCTTTTTGACATTTCAGTGCGCGCCCGCGTAGATGGTTATCTTGAAGGCATCCATTTTACCGAAGGCGGCCGCGTAGAAAAAGGACAATTGCTCTATTCCATTGACCCCGCTCCCTTGGATGCACGCGTGGCCGAAGCATTAAGCATGGTGGCACAGGCTAAGACTAACCTCGTAAAGGCTCAGAGCGACTACGACCGTTACAAGCCGCTGGCCGAAACCAATGCCGTGAGTCAAAGCGACTATGATGCTGCCGTAGCCGGACTAGGTGCTGCCAAAGCCTCACTAGAGGCCGCAAATGCCTCGTTGGAATTTGCACGCATACAACGCAGTTACACCAAAATACATGCGCATACCGACGGCATCATTGGCCGCTCAGAAGCCAAGGTGGGCGACTACGTGGGACGCGAACCCAACCCCGTGGTACTTAACACCGTATCGCGGCTCGACACCATCCGGGTGCAGTTTCACCTTACAGAATTGCAATACCTGGAAATTGTTCAATACGAAAATGCACAACGCACTGTTAAAAACCCACGCCGCAATAAAAAGGCCGATGTCATCCTTTTCTTTGCGGATGGCAGCCGGCACAGCGAGCTGGGCAAGGTAGATTTTGTGGACCGTAATATAGACCCCACAACCGGTACCCTGCTGGTGCAGGCCTCTTTTGCCAACCCGGGTGAGATCATTCGACCCGGACAGTTTGCACGCCTGCGCATAGGCCTGGCCGATGCTGCCGAACGTCTTCTGATACCTGTGAGGTGTTTGCAGGAAGTGCAAGGTGAATACAACGTATTTGTGGTGGGTAGCGACAACAAGGTAGAATACCGGGCCGTTAAGGTAGGTCCCACCTTACAGGATATGGTCATTATTAAAGAAGGCTTACAGGCCAACGAACGCATCGTACTGGAAGGCATCAATCAGCTGCGATCAGGCATGCCCGTAGTGCCCCTGGAAAAAGAGTTTAAATCGGTACGCACTAATCAAGACTAATTATGGGAAGTTTTTTTGTTAAGAGGCCCATTGTGGCCATGGTGATTGCCATTATTATTCTTATCGTAGGCGGCTTGTCAGCCTTGCAGCTTCCCATGGAACAGTTCCCGGACATTACACCGCCCATGGTGCAGGTAAGAGCGAACTACACTGGCGCCAACGCACTCAACGTAGAACAGTCGGTGGCGACCCCTCTGGAGCAACAGCTCAATGGTGTGGAGAACATGATTTATATGAAATCGACCAACGCCAACGATGGCAGTATGGCCATTAACATCTCCTTTGAGGTGGGCACCGACCCCGATATGAATACTGTGTTTGCCCAAAACAGGGCATCGGCAGCCACCGCCAAGCTGCCCGAAGAGGTAAAGCGTTTGGGGGTAACCACCCAAAAAAGTATGAGCAGTATTGTGATGGCCCTGGCCGTTTACAGCGATGGACGCTACAATCAAGAGTTTCTGGGCAATTATTCCATCATTAACATACAGGATATTCTGGCCCGCACAAAAGGGGTGGGACGCGTACAGGTGATGGGCGCCAGCGACTACTCCATGCGCATCTGGATTAAGCCTGACCGACTGTCGCAACTCAACCTGACAGTACCCGAGATAACGGCAGCCATACGCGAACAGAACATCATTGTTCCGGGAGGTAAATTCGGTGCCGAGCCGGCACCTCCGGGTACCGAGCTAACTTATACCGTTACCCTGCCCGATCGCCTGGTTACTGAAGATCAGTTTGGTGAGGTAGCCATACGCACCAATAAAGACGGTAGTCAGGTAAAACTTAAGGACGTAGCCACCATAGAACTGGGAACCGAAAACTATAATACCGATGCCCGTTTTAAAGGAAAGCCCTGTGCACTGATTACCATCTATCAATCGCCCGGCACCAATGCGGTGGCCATGGGCGAAGAAATTATCGCTACCATGGACGAGTTGGCGCTGTCTTTCCCCGAGGGCGTTACCTACGACGTGGCACTGGATGCCACAGCCCCCATCACAGCAGGCCTTAAGGAGGTGGGCATCACATTAATAGTAGCCCTTATCCTTGTAATTTTGGTGGTCTTCCTGTTTATTCAGGACTGGCGCGCCACCCTCATCCCCACCATTGCCATCCCCGTATCTCTTATCGGGGCCTTTGCAATCTTTCCGCTACTGGGCTTCACCATCAATACATTATCTTTATTAGGACTGGTGCTTGCTATTGGTATTGTGGTGGATGATGCCATTGTGGTAGTAGAAGCCGTGCAGGTAAATATTGAGAAAGGAATGGGCAGGCGCGAAGCCACCATTGCTGCCATGAAGGAGGTAACCGCTCCGGTTATTGCCACTACCTTGGTGCTTATCGCCGTATTTATCCCGGTGGCCTCCATGGGGGGCATAACTGGTCGTCTTTATCAGCAATTCGCCATCACAGTAGTGGTATCTGTCTGTTTCTCATCAATTAACGCACTCACCCTGTCACCAGCACTGGCTTCTATCCTCTTACGCAAGCCTGAGCTGCCTGGCGGACCTTTGGGGCGTCTGTTTGGTGGATTCAATAAAATATTCGACCGCAGCTCGGTAAATTATATGAAAGTAACCAACCTGGTGGCGCGCAAGATAACGCGCAGCATGCTGTTTATTGGTGCTACCGTATTACTCATTCTCGTTGTGGCTCGTTTTGTACCCGGTGGTTTTATTCCTGAGGAGGACCAGGGCTATGTATTTGTGAACATACAGCTGCCCGATGCCGCCTCGCTGCAACGTACGCGGGCAGTAATGGATCAGGTGCAGTCACTGGTGGGCGCAGTGGAAGAAGCCGAGAGTGTATCAGGTGCCTCTGGCTTTAACTTGCTATCAGGCAGTATGGCCACCAATGCAGGGGTGGTCTTTATCACCCTTACAAACTGGAGCGAAAGAAACACGACCGCCAATGAGGTAGCCCGTAAACTCAACTACATATTCTACCAGAACATTAAAGAAGCTCAGGTATTTGCCTTTGGACCACCGGCCATTCCCGGTTTGGGAAGCGGATCGGGCTTTTCCCTTATGCTACAGGATAAACAGGGCAATACACCGCAGTATCTGGCCGAGCAGGCGCAGGCTTTTATTGCAGCCGCTCAGCAACGACCCGAGATTGCCAATATATTCACCACCTATCGGGCCAACGTACCCCAGCGGCGCCTTAATATCAACCGCGATAAAGCCTTGAAAGCCGGTGTGCAGCTCAGCGACCTGTATACTACCATCAGTGCATTTCTGGGGGGTGCCTACATCAATGATTTCAACCGCTTTGGCCGCCTCTACAAGGCCTATTTGCAGGCGGCACCAGAATTCAGGCAAAATGGTGAGCAACTGGATATGTTCTTTGTAAAAAACAAAGACGGCGAGAGCCTGCCCCTCTCCTCGCTGGTAACAGTGGAGCAAAGCTATGGTGCCGACTTCACCAACCGTTTTAATTTATACCGGTCCGTAGGGCTCACCGGATCTCCCGCCGAAGGTTATTCATCGGCACAGGCACTGAACGCGCTGGAAGAGGTGGCGCAAGAGGTACTACCTCCGGGCATGGGATACGAATGGGCCGATATGTCATATCAGGAGAAAAAAGCCAGTGGATCGGGCAATGTGGTGTTTATCTTTGCCCTTATCTTTGTATTTCTCATCCTGGCCGCACAATACGAGAGCTGGTCGCTGCCCTTCAGTATTTTGCTGGGCACACCCTTTGCCGTGCTGGGAGCCATGTTATTTGTATTGCTGGCACGCTTATTCAGCCCAAGCTTTGAAAACAATGTGTTTATGCAAATATCGTTGGTGATGCTCATTGCCATGGCTGCCAAAAATGCCATTCTGATTGTGGAATTTGCCAAGATTAAATTTGACGAAGGCATGAGCCTGTTCGATGCCGCCATTGAATCGGCTCGACTACGTTTCCGCCCCATTCTGATGACAGCTTTCTCTTTTATACTGGGTGTATTGCCGTTGGTAGTCGCCTCAGGGGCTGGTGCCGAAGCACGCAAAGTGATGGGGGTAGCGCTGCTGGGCGGCATGACCGTTGCTACCTTGCTGGGCGTTGTAATGTACCCCATGTTATTCGTATTTATAGGCAAACTGGCTAAATACGAGGAGAAAAGAGCCATGGCAAATCAAAAGAAAGAAGAAGCATGAAAATACTAAAATATACCTTATTGATATTACTCTTTACACTGCTATGGAGCAGTTGTAAGGTGGGCAAAAAATATACACGCCCGGCAATAGAAGCGCCCCAGAGTTTCCTGCAGGCCGATGGCGATACCAGTTATAATGCGACCCTCAGGTGGTGGGATCTGTTTGACGATCCCGTGCTCGATACCTTGATAAATAAAGCCCTGCGCAATAACAAGAACCTGCTGGCCACCGCCCAAAATGTTGAGGCAGCGCGCCTGCAAATGGCTATTCAAAAAGCCGACTTATGGCCCCAGTTCAACTACTCAGGTGGTGCCGCACGGGGTAACTATCAGGGCGTGAAGATGCCGGAGACCAGCAACGCCTTTAACATTGTTGGTCAGGCCAGCTGGGAGATTGACTTTTGGGGCAAGCTGCGACGCATGAATGAGGCCGCCAAGGCACAGTACCTGGCATCGGAATATGGGCTTCAGGCATTGCGTTTGTCGCTCATTAGCACGGTGGCCGCCACCTATTTCCAGGTGATGGAATTCAGGGAGCGTACGCACATTGCTGAGCGCACCTACACCATACGCGACAGTTCTTATCTGCTTTTAAAGCAACGCTTTGAGGCCGGCATCATTCCGGCCATTGACCTTAACCATGCCCAAATACAAAGAGCCATTGCAGCCACTGCCATTCCCCTTTATAAGCGCAATGCCGCACAATCGGAAAACCTGCTGAGCCGCCTGATTGGTGAAGCGCCGCAGCTGCATCGTTTTGAAAATAAAATAAACCACTATGGCCAGGTACCCAATATACCGCCGGGTCTGCCGGCCGACTTGCTCAACCGGCGACCCGATATACTCATGGCCGAACAACAACTGGTAGCACAGAATGCTATGGTGGGGGTGGCACAGGCTGCGCGACTGCCCAATATCAGCCTCACAGGCATGCTGGGGCTAGCCAGCGACGACCTGAGCACCATGACCTCGGGCGACCCAGCCTGGAACATCGGTGGTAGCCTGCTGGGACCCATTTTCAACTGGGGCAAAAACAGCAAACGTGTGAAAGCAGAGCGAGCCCGCACGCAAGCCGCTATTCATCAATACGAGGGTACGGTGATTAATGCTTTTAACGAGGTGGAAGATGCCCTGATTAGCATTAAGACACTGAAAGAGGAAGAAGCTGCCATTAAGGAACATTTGGAGGCCGCTACCGAGGCGGCTAACCTATCGGGTGATCGCTACGACAAGGGGATTGCCAGTTATATTGAGTTCCTGGAGAGTCAGCGGCAGGCCTTTGATGCACAAATGCTACAGACGGGTAATAAGCAAGACCTGCTGGAAGCCTATATACGCTTGTACGAAGCGCTGGGCGGCGGCTGGGAATAAGCGCACAAACGTATAAAAAACGAGCTTGTCCAAAATAAAGTTTCACGCTAAGAACGCTAGTAATGTTATTGGGCAAGCTCGTTTTTTGTATTATCATTTGGCTACGTTAGTCACCCAACTCCGTCAAAAACTTACGCACGGCACTCACCGACTCCAGTTTATACCGGGCACTCGTATTCTGAATGCCCACCTTAACGGTAATTGCCTCACCCGGCAATTCCCTAAACATATACTCATCGGTCCAGTCATCGCCCATGGCCATTAAAAAGTCGTACGCCCCATTATTGATGAACTGATTGGCAGCTATTCCCTTGTTGATGCCGCCACTTTTCACCTCAATCACTTTACTGCCCTCCATAATTTCCAAATTCAGGTTGCCCACCAGGTGCAGCAACTCATCCTTCAGCTCATTGGCACGTATTACGCTCTGCTCAGGCTCTGCTTTACGATAATGCCACACCAGCGAGTAGTTCTTTTCCTCGATAAAAGAACCGGGTGTACGATCCACAAAACGCTCCAGCACAGGGCGTATCACTGGCATCCAATCATTATTAACGGTGGTAAGAGTCTGCCATTCTTCGCCATGCTTGCGCAACCATACGCCGTGCTCGCAAATCAGATTAATAGGCACCTCGGCAAACCATTTCTCAAGGGTAGCACGGTCGCGTCCGCTGATGATGGTCACTGTATTCTTTTCGTCGGCAATCAAACGATTCAGTAGCTTATACAATTCAGCGTTAGGGGTAGCTTCCTGCGGATTTTTATGAAAAGACGTTAAGGTACCATCATAATCAAGGAAGATAGCACGTTTCTTAGATGAAAGATATTTCTTATTGAGGGCGTTAAATACATTAGCATTGATTTTCTTCGCCAAAAACTCTTTCTGTATACGTTTCACTTTTTCCAGGGCATCTACAAACTCGCCGGCCCATTTAAATACCGAGTAACGCTTGATACGCTCCTGCAAAAGCCCCATACGTTCCCGCTGCTCGTCCAACGGCATGGTCAAGGCCCGGTTTAGGGCATCAGCTATTTCATCCTCGTTAATGGGGTTGATGGTAATGGCCTCACCCATCTCTTTAGATACGCCTGCCATCTCACTCAATACGATCACACCGGTTTGATTACCGCGCGAGGCAACATACTCTTTGGCTACCAGGTTCATACCGTCGCGCAGGGGCGTAATCAGTGCCACATCCGACATATTGTATAGCTCCACCAGGTTTTCAAAGGGAAGGGCTCGATAGAAATACCAAACAGGCGTGTAATTTACATTACCGTAGGTGCCGTTGATGTTCCCCACCAATTCGTCCACCTCTTTTTTCAGCATCATATATTCCTCCACATGGCCACGGCTGGGCACGGCCAGCATCACCAGGGTTACCTTACCATGAAAATTAGGATATTTTTCCAGAAACTTACGAAAGGCTTTCAGGCGCTGTGGTATACCCTTGGTATAATCCAGACGGTCGATGGATAAGATAAGACGACGATCGGGCGAGCTCATAAAATACCGCTCCAGCTCCTGATGTAACTCTGAGCGTTCCTGAAAGGTTTTCTGATTGACCATGGCCGAAGTCTTATGAAACTTTTCGTAATCGATGCCCATGGGGAAGGAATCGGCCTTGATGATACGTTCATCGGCATGTATCTCATTAAACGCAATCTCATAGCCATAAAGGCGACGCACTGAACTCAAAAAGTGTCGTTCGTAATCGTAGATGTGGAAGCCCAGCAGGTCGGCGCCCAGCATACCTTCCAACAGCTCCATGCGCCAGGGCAGGATGCGAAACACCTCGTACGATGGAAAAGGAATATGCAGAAAGAAGCCCACCGTAACATTGGGTTTGATAGATTTAATCATACCGGGCACCAGCAGTAGCTGATAGTCGTGCACCCACACCGTATCGCCATCTTCGGCCACTTCAAGCACACGATCAGCAAAGCGCTGATTAACGCGTTTATAGGTCTCCCAGTTTTCGGGCGAATAATCAACATACTGGGTAAAGTAATGGAACAGGGGCCAGATGGTTTTATTACTAAAGCCCTCGTAATATTCCAGCACCTCCTGCTCGCTCAGGGGCACTGTAACACAGTTTTTTTCAGCCAGCTGCGCATCAATCTGGGCTGTTTCATTGTCCGACAATTCATCGTTATTTAAGCCCGACCAGCCAATCCACTTACCACCATAGCGGGTATAGATGGATTTCAGGCCTGTGGCCAGGCCACCCACACTCTCCACCAGGTCATATCCTTTTTCTTGTTTTGCTAAACTGTATGGCAAACGATTGGCCACAATATGAAGTTTTGACATAAGTTGAAGTTTTTACTCTTCGCCCGGAGGCGTCCGGCAGAATGCCGGCGGCCCTTTAAAAGCCCTTGCTGACACCATCCTATCGCGAAGAAGGGTTGTGTATTACATGATTTTAAAAAAGAAAACTACAAAAAGTAGCGTAATTAAAAAAATACCTTTTTTTTTGCAGTGCTAAGCAAATATACACTTTTATCGATGATTTCATTGGATAAAGCTATGTTTGTTGTTTGAATATAGATTAGTTGTATTGTGTATGAAAAACCTTGATTACGGTATTATTGGAAACTGCCGCAGTGCAGCACTGGTGTCAAAAACTGGATCGGTGGAATGGTTGTGTTTACCCCACTTTGCCGCAGCCTCGGCTTTTGCAAAGATACTGGATGAAGACAAAGGTGGTTTTTTTAGTATCCGCCCCATCGAAGAATACGAAACAGAGCAATTTTACATTCCCCGTACCAACATACTGGTTACCCGCTACTCTTGCCAATCGGGTGTGTTTGAGCTGCACGATTTTATGCCGCGCTACCGCAACGAATACGGGGTGTATTACACACCGCCCGATATTGTGCGCTACATCAAACATATTTCGGGTAAAGTTAATGTAGTGGTAGATTTCGAACCCCGCTTGGGCTATGCACAGCCTCAAACGGCCGTAAAGCTTGAGGAAGACTATCTAAAGGCACATACCACTACGGGAGAATATGACTCCATCTACTTATATTCATCACTGAACAAGCGGAACATAAAAAATAAACTTCCCCTGTGCATTGAGAAAAATGAGTACCTACTGCTAAGTTATAATCAAAAGCTGCTGCAGCAGTCCACCAAGCGCTCGTACCTGAAGCACCAACGCACCAAGGTATATTGGCTTAACTGGTCGGACAAAACCACGAGCTTCAAAAAATACGAGGAGGAGATCAATCGCAGCGCCCTTACACTTAAACTGCTGAATTATCAGAAGTCGGGGGCTATACTGGCGGCCTTAACCACTTCGCTGCCCGAGACCATTGGCGAGGTGCGTAACTGGGATTATCGTTTTTGCTGGATACGCGATGCCTCCATGGTGGTGAAGATAATGACACAGCTGGGCCATCAGCGCATTGCTGAGCGTTACCTCAACTTCATCATCAGCCTGATGCCTGACAAAGGGGAAAAGATGCAGATTATGTATGGTATCCATGGTGAGAAAGAGCTGACCGAGAAAAATCTGGATCACCTGAGTGGCTACGAAGGCAGCAAGCCCGTGCGCATTGGCAATGCCGCCTACAGCCAGAAACAAAATGACATCTACGGCATCCTGATGGATGTGATACTACAATATTTTGAGCTTTTTCGTTCCACCCTGGGCAACAGCGAAGACCTGTGGACCATTGTGCGCAACATTGTTAAGGTAGTTGATGAAAACTGGCAGCAGCCCGATAAGGGCATTTGGGAAATACGCAGCGAAGGCAAGCATTTTACCTTTAGCAAGGTGCTGTGCTGGGTGGCCATCGACCGTGCCTGCAAGATTGCCAAACTGCTGAAACGCGATACCTATGTTAATGCCTGGACAGTGCTGAAAGAAACCATAGCCGCTGACATACATGCCAATGCCTGGTCGGAAGAAAAGCACACTTTTACCCAGTCATACGGCTCCAACGACCTGGATGCCGCCGTTCTATTGATGGAGTCCTATGGCTTTATCAAGGCTGACGATCAGCGCTATAAAAAAACGGTGCTGGCCATTAAAAAAGAGCTGGAACACGATGGTCTGATGTATCGTTATAAGAATGAAGATGACTTTGGCGAACCACAATCAGCCTTTACGATATGCTCATTCTGGTTAATCAACAGCCTGTATAAGATTGGCCTGAAAGACGAAGCCACTCGTAAATTTGAAAAATTACTTTCGTATTCCAATCACCTGGGACTGTTTAGCGAGGATCTAGACTTTAAAACGCGACGTTTGCTGGGTAATTTCCCTCAAGCCTATTCGCATTTGGCCATTATTGAAACGGCCATCACCCTGTCGGGCGAAGAAGTATCGAAGGAACAACAAATTATGCAGTCCATAAGGCTTTAGTACCGAAATATGCTTTAAGCATTCATCCTCCTTCTGCACTATGTGGTACGAGGGTGTCCCAAAATATGCTAATGTTTTCATTTATTTTACCATTTGTAACCATGAACCCAACACTTCTTCCCTTTGCTCTTGAGAGCAAGGGGAAGTCCGCCGCCAAAGGCGGTGGGATGGGGATTGTTAATGGGCTTAAATGGCCAACTGTAAATTGAAATTATTATTTCAAACACTGTTGAGACACCCTGGAGTAAAAGACTTTCCCTCCTGATTTTTTAGGAGGGGTGACTACAAGATAGGGCAATCACTTCTATAGATTTAATCCCTTCAGGATTCCAAAATAATTTCGTTTTAATATGCCTCGGATTACATTCGGGGCTATTTGAATTAAACCACATTTGTGGTTTGCATATGCAATAGTCCTAATAGGATTCATTATAAATGAGCCCCGTACGAAGTGCAGTGGGTATGATTGGAGATAGTATTAACAATTATAACCTAATTGTATTTTAAATGCAATTACCCTTGCCGACGGACAGTGAAGTTTATTAATAAAAAAAGCAGTTGCCTCAAAATCATTGAAGTAACTGCTTTTATATTTTTACCCATATTGGTTTCAAATGCTACTCAGCACTGGCGGGTACTTGTCCGCGCATGCCCATAATATCGCGATCGAACATATACAGGTTATGATCGCCCAGTAGGTTTAGCTTATCATTGATGGCTGACACCGAAGCTTCCTCCTCAATCTGCTCATTTACAAACCACTGAATCCAGTTGTGGGTAGTAAAATCTTTTTCTTCCAAACACACGCCCACAATACCGTTAATCAGCTCTGTTACATACTGCTCGTGCTCCATTACCTGAGCAAATACTGCCCTGATATCCTTATACTCAGACGGTGGCTGCTCAATGGAAGGAATAATGGCCTTGCCCCCACGCTCATTTACATATTTTATAAACTTCATCATGTGCATGCGCTCCTCTTCGGCTTGTGCATATAACCAGTTGGCAGTACCTTCATATCCGCTTGTGTCGGCCCACACAGCCATGGCCAGGTATAAATTTGCCGAATAAGCTTCCTTTTCGATCTGATTAACCAATATTTCTTCTACCTTTTTCTTAAGCATAACATTTACAGTTTAAGTTTTCAATAACAAATATACACTTATTAAACCAGTCAATCGGCCGCCTGTTTATGCCTTCACTTATTTATAATCATTCCACACAAAATAAGCACAGCACTGGATGAAATAACAGAAAGCTGCATCTTGATGTATCAGAATTTAAGATCTTTTAATACTGTTCAGAACAATTTGGGCGCTAATTTTTTATAAATGAAACCTTTATTCCATTTTATGATTAAAAAAGTATTAGTGGCCAACCGTGGCGAAATCGCTGTTCGCGTGATGCGCTCGTGCCGCGAAATGGGCATCAGCTCAGTCGCCATCTTCTCCGAGGCCGACCGCACGGCCATGCACGTGCGCTATGCCGATGAGGCTTATTGCGTAGGGCCTGCTGCTTCAAGCGAAAGCTACCTCAATATGGATAAAATTCTGGAGGTGGCACGCACAACAAAGGCCGACGCCATTCATCCGGGCTATGGCTTTTTATCAGAAAACGCACAATTTGCCGAGGCCGTTACCCGTGCTGGCCTTATCTTTATCGGTCCCTCGGTACATGCCATCAATACCATGGGCGATAAGCTCACGGCCCGACAGCTGATGATTGAGTCGGGCGTGCCGGTGGTACCGGGTACACAGAAGAATATTGACGATCCGGATCAGCTAAAACGCATTGCCTCCGATATGGGTTATCCCATTATGCTAAAGGCTAGTGCCGGCGGTGGTGGTAAAGGCATGCGCCTGGTGCGGCACGAGAAAGAGCTGGTTAATGCCTATAACATGGCCAAGTCAGAGGCACGCGCCGCCTTTGGCAACGATGCAGTTTACATCGAGAAATATATTGAGTCGCCCCATCATATTGAATTTCAGATTATGGCCGACAGCCATGGTAATTACGTGCATCTGTTTGAGCGCGAGTGCTCTGTACAACGGCGTCATCAAAAGGTAGTGGAGGAAACCCCATCGCCTCTGATGACACAGGCGCTGCGCCATACCATGGGACAGCAGGCCATCGCCGCGGCCCAATCGGTTGACTATGTGGGAGCCGGAACCGTTGAGTTTCTGGTGGATAATGACTTAAATTTTTATTTTCTGGAGATGAATACGCGCCTGCAGGTGGAGCACCCCATTACCGAGCGCACCACAGGCATCGACCTGGTAAAAGCACAAATTAATGTGGCCATGGGGCTGCCCCTCTCCTTCCGCCAAGACGAGCTAAGGCAGCACGGCCATGCCATTGAGTGCCGCATCTATGCGGAGGATCATCAAAACAACTTTATGCCCTGCCCCGGCGTGGTGAAAAACATTACGGAGCCCATGGGGCTAGGCATGCGTACCGATGGTTATGTGTATGAGGGCTATGAAATACCCTACCATTACGACCCAATGATTTCCAAGCTAATAGCCTGGGCTCCCACCCGCAGCGAAGCCATCGACCGCATGAAACGTGCCCTCTACGAATATAAAATTACGGGCGTTAAAACATCCATTCCCTTTGTAGCCCGCATAATGGAGGCGCCTGATTTTGTCGACGGCAACTACAACACGCACTTCATCGAAAAAAACATGGATTACCTGATGAGCCACGAAGACGACTGCGCCCAGACCTGTGAGGACATTGCCCTGTTTGTGGCTTTTCTCGACTACACGGAGAAGCTGAAGGCAGCGGCCGACAAAAGTAATGTGGCGACACCCAATCAATCGGCCTGGAAAGAATATGCACGACGAAAAAACATATTACGCCTGTAAAACTAGTAACTATGCCCATTGAGTTAAAAATAAATACACGACGCGCCCGCATCAAAATACTGGAGCAAGAGGGCTCACAATACAAGGTGGATATTGATGGTCGTCTTTATCACCTTGATCTGGTTAAGGTGGAGGCCGACACCTACTCCATCCTCATGGATGGCCGCTCCATTAATATGGAAATGATAGAAGGCAACACCCTAAATGAGTATAAGGTGAATACCATGGACAATTATTACGAGATTGAGGTAATTGATGCTGCCACACGTTACCGCAACGCCTCCAAAGCCGCCATGGATGCAGGAAGCAACATTATTTCCACCCCCATGCCAGGTAAAATTGTGAAGATACCGGTGCAGGAGGGCGATACCGTAGAGCAAGGACAGACCCTGATTATAGTGTCGGCCATGAAGATGGAAAGTGAATATAAAAGTCCCATCGATGGCATGGTGAAACGCATTTATGTAAAAGAGGGAGATGCCACAGAGGGCAATCAGCCCCTGATAGAAGTTGAATAAGACCTTAGTTGAAAGATATGCAAAGATTAGAGGATAAATACAAGAAATTTGAAGCCCTCAATAAAGCGGCAGAAGCCGGGGGCGGACCTGAGCGTAACGAGAAACAGCACAAGGGTGGTAAGCTAACGGCACGCGAGCGCATCAACATATTTTTAGATGCCGGCACCTTTGTAGAGCTGGATAAGCTGGTGAAACATCAGTGTACTAATTTTGGAATGGAGAAAAGCCACTATCCCGGCGATGGTTTTATCACGGGCTATGGCAAGGTAGACGGCCGGCTGGTGTATGTTTTTGCGCAGGATTTTACGGTGTTTGGAGGCTCACTAAGTCGATCCAACGCCGATAAGATCATCAAAATATCGGAGCTGGCCCTGAAGATGGGCGCACCCTTAATTGGCCTAAACGACTCGGGCGGGGCGCGCATACAAGAAGGTGTGCAAAGTCTGGCCGGCTATGGCGACATCTTTTACCTGAATGTAAAGGCATCGGGCGTAATACCCCAAATATCGGCTATTATGGGCCCCTGCGCTGGCGGTGCCGTGTATTCACCGGCGCTTACCGACTTTATTTTTATGGTAAAAGATACCAGTTATATGTTTGTTACCGGACCGGATGTGATTAAGACCGTTACGCATGAATCGGTTAGCAAGGAAGAGCTGGGCGGTGCGGCTACACATAACACCAAAAGCGGAGTGGCTCATTTTATGGCCGACGACGATGAGCATACCCTGATGATGATACGCGAGCTACTCAGCTTTATTCCTTCCAACAACATGGAAGACCCGCCCGTGCTGCCCACCACCGACAATATACGGCGCGAAGAAAGTGCCCTGCAGGAACTAATACCGGCCGATCCGAACAAGCCCTACGATATGCTTGATTTAATAACAGCGGTGGTCGACAACAAACACTTTTTTGAGGTAATGCCCCATTATGCCCGTAATATCATCACCGGATTTGGGCGCATGGCCGGTCGATCGGTGGGCATTGTAGCCAATCAGCCCAACTACCTCGCCGGAGTACTCGATATTGACTCATCCATTAAGGGTGCCCGCTTCGTTCGCTTCTGCGATGCTTTTAACATACCTGTAGTTACCTTTGTGGATGTGCCGGGCTTTTTGCCGGGTACCGTGCAGGAGTATGGTGGCATTATTAAGCATGGTGCAAAGCTCTTGTATGCCTATGCCGAGGCCACCGTACCTAAAATTACCGTTATCACCCGTAAGGCCTACGGGGGTGCCTATGATGTAATGGCTTCGAAACACCTGAAAGCCGATATTAATCTGGCCTACCCCACCGCCGAAATAGCGGTGATGGGTCCCGAGGGAGCGGTCAAAATCATCTTCAGGGGGGAAAGTGATGAGCAGGTACATGGGAAACATGTGGATGATTACCGCGAAAACTTTGCTAACCCCTACCGGGCAGCCGAACTGGGCTATGTAGATGAAATTATACTGCCCAAAAACACGCGCTTTAAACTTATTCAGGCCCTGGAGATGACCCAAAACAAAAGCGAGGCAGCACCACTAAAGAAGCACGGCAACATACCCCTGTAATCCCAAGTTGAGACGCGGGGTGATAAATGGAACTTTCAGAACTTACTGCTAATAATGTTTTGGTCAACCCCATCAGGCTTTCATATAATCCTGCCATTGCACCAAAACATATTTATCCACCCCGTGCTCATTGCTGGCCATAAATCCGTACTCGTAACAAAAGTAATAGGTATTTCCATTTTTGGCCTGCCAGTAATGCGTATGGTAACGCGGATCAAAGCCATCGTCCATTATATGGGCACGGCGCACCACCGATTTCCCGGCTTTGTTATAGGCCTTGAGCAACCTACGGTTGGTCTTCAGCTGACGGTCGATGACCAGAAAGCGCGTATCCTCGCTGTGCTTATGTTGCTGATAGTGATAAGCTGACTTGCAGTAGGGCGAACAATATTTCTTATCGCTTCGCCCTTGCAATAATTCATGACAATACAGACAATGGGCCATGCTACTATCGGTTGATTTACCCGTCTATTATACGCATAATTCGACTGTTAGTCAAGGTTTTTGTCCCATTTTCATCGATATTGCATAGTAGTGTTTCTCCAATATCCGAGTTAATACTTTGTTGAATTTAAAGCAGAGCACCATGAAACCTGTTATTGCCATTATTCCCTTTAGTCACAAAACAACACCGCTTATTAAGTTAAGTTTTCAGGGCGACAAGACTACTGAACAGCACTTAAAACAGTTAGATTTTGTTTACTACAGTCAGTTATACAGCTGCTACTACACCCGCTTTCGCAATGAGTATTTAGAACGTTTGTTTAATGCCCTTGGACAGCATGTTATCTTCAATATTGATAAAATAAAGAAACGCGGCATGGGCGATGTACTCAACAGGCACCGCAAGTCTTTTGAACCCTCCCTCCCAGTCATTACCCTATCGCTGGCTAATAAAGCCTGTTACTTGCTGCTTCCCACACCCTATCAAAGGCAGTGGGTAGTTTTTATACACGGTATAGGAGGGGTATATGAATATCGGCGACGGATTTGGGTCATTGAAAACTATGCTACAAAACGCCTGAAGATACATACTTACTTTGAGCAGCAGGGCTGTAAGATTCAATACAATAACCAGCGAGATATCAAAGTATTATCTCATTTAAAACGATCATCTCAAGCCCTTGATAAGGAACTGCTTCAACTTAAAAAAGTAATGACATTACAGGGTGCACAAAAGCGTACCATTGATAATTACCTGAGTCAGCTTAATAAATTAAAAAACTACTATGAAGGTAAGTCAATTACTGCCATCAGTGATGATGAAATACAGGATTATCTTTTCTTTCTGCGCGAAGAATTAAGCTACTCGCGATCGGCCCAGAATATTGCCATCAGTGCCATTAAGCGCTTCCTGCTTTCCTTTACTGAACGCGAACTGGATACCGATAAGATTCCCCGCCCCAAAACAGGCCGTCAGCTACCAAAAATACTCGACAAGAAGGAGGTAGAAGCCATTTTAAAACAACAAATATACCTTAAGCACAAATGCATACTTACTCTGTTGTATGCTGCCGGACTTCGCTGCGATGAGCTGATTAAGCTGAAGGTTATTGACATTAAATTCGATAACAATATTATAACCGTTAAGAACGGCAAAGGCGATAAGAGCCGCATTGTTCCGCTGGCTGCTAAATTAAAAGACATGCTGCTGCGCTACATACGCAAAGAGCGCCCCCTGTTGTATCTTTTTGAAGGACAACACGGCGGCACCTACAGTGCCAGCAGTATACAGAAAATACTAAAGCGCACTGCCGTAAAGGCCGGCATTGACAAGCGTGTTACACCCCACATGCTTAGGCATTCCTTCGCCACCCACTTGCACGACAAAGGCGTTGACATACGAAATATACAACGCTTATTGGGCCATAGCAGCACCAAAACAACTGAGATATATACTCATATATCTAAACGCGATATAAGTCAGCTAAAAAGCCCGCTGGATGACTTGGATGTGTAAATAATATTGGTTTATTTTACGTGGCTTTTTATAGTGATAATTTTATTACTATTAATGCATAATTGACTTAAGTATGAAGGATGGCACGTGGCGCAGGCAATATTACATGATTAGAGAACTCTATTATCCGAGTGTAATTGAGGAGGCGAAGCTGAATTAAAATCTCACTCTCCCTTTTTTAATCTATACTAATGCCACCCCAAAAACCGCCTTTTTTGCCTTCACCTTCCATAAGCGTATATAAGTCATACGCTGCATACAAACAAGTTGGGTGGCATTAAAACAAACTGATACAGATGAATAAGCTCATACTTTTTGTTTTGCTTTTTGCATTATTATCCTGTACAAATAGGATAAATAAAAATCAGACAAAGACAGAACAATCAGACATTAAAAAGGAAGTACAAATTAATCGACAAGACTTCAAGACTGAAAATATTGAATTTGCATCTTATCTTGAATTAATTCCAAAACTTGAACTACCAATTGAGAAAATGTGTTATGACAATTTTGCAAGTCCAACCCTAAACCTCGATAATTCTCTAATCAATAAATTTAGACCAGAGGGAGCAGGTATATATGGTAAATTTTCAATCAATGAGAATGTCATTGCTGTCATT